>NZ_JBWEYV010000005.1:0-173240 GCF_056329745.1 Epilithonimonas sp.
AAATTATTAACAAAAAACTCTACTTTTGAGTGTGCCTAAGATGGGTGAGATTACAAAAGCAGTTATAATTCTAAACAGTATGACTACAATAACTTAACCAACAACTTTAATAAGACAAATAATGATTTAAGAAGAAATCTTATTGAAATGGATAATCAGATTTTAGAATACAATCGTGAAATTATTGATTTGGAGTCTCAGATTAAAAACAAGGAAGGGGAAAAAGTATATTTAAAAGATCAGCTTGATAAGCTTATGATTATAGCACCATACGATGCAACCGTATCGCAGCTTTTCAACAGCAAACAAAATTTTTCAATAGTAAATAAAAATGAATTATTAGTCATATTAGCCCCGGTACAGGAGCATTTTTACGCTAAAGTAACATTGCCGGAAAGAGATCTGATATATCTTAAAAAGGAGCAGGATGTTAATCTAAAGCTTGATGCGTATAACTATTATACCTATGGGGCTATCAAAGGTAATGTTTCATACATCTCTCCTTCTGATGTAGAAGAAAATTTTTACTGTTTGGTAAAGTTAAGACCGCATACAAGTCAAATGAAATTAAAGGCTGGTTACAAACTAAAGGGAGATATTATTATAGATGAAATGAGGCTTTATCAATACATTATAAAAAAACTATTTAAAAAAATAGACAATACAGTAAATCCATCTTAAAAATGTTAGATATTGTTAAATACGTATTTGTGGTTTTTTCTGTTATATTCCCAGTTACCGGTATAGCACAAGAAAAAATTTCATTTGAGGACTGTCTGGAACTTGCATTCCAAAACAATCTGGAAATAAAAGATGCGGAATATTCAGAAAAAATCGCAGCAATTAGCCATCAAAGTAAAAGGGTTGCACTACTGCCAACAATAAATGGAAATATTGGTAATAATTTCTCATTTGGTAGAGGTATTGACCCCTATACAAATTCATTTATTGATACTAAATTCAAATCTTATTCCGGTAATATTAAAAGCAGTGTAATACTTTTTGATGGTTTTGCAAATATTAATAGTATCAAATTGGCAAAACACGAATTAGACATTAACAAATCAACAATTCACAAAATCAAAAATGATATAACTATTGATTTAGCTTCTATTTATGTAACTATTATTTATTTACATGAAGTTATTAAAGCAAATCAGGAACAAATAGAAACTTCTGGTAAACTATTGGAAATGCTGAATCTTAAGTTTAATCATGGATATATTCCGGAGAGTGAAGTTTTTAAAATGCGATCACAAATATCCAATGAGGAATTGACCCTAATAGAAAATCAAAATTTATTATCAGTAAAATATCTGGAATTAAAACAGTTGTTAAACCTCCCAATCGAAGATGAAATAAAAATAGCTCCTATTGAGTTATTGGATTTAGAGATTAACACAAATGAAAATCACTCGGAAATTATAAACCGCTCCATTGCAATAAGTCCATTGTTTGAAATAGCAAAACTTCGGGAGGAACAATATAAGACAGAATTGTCAATTTCTCGTGCTGGTTTATGGCCAAAATTAGAAATGGGAATGTATTTCGGTTCAGCCTATAGTAACAGTAATATTTTCTATGATTTTAATCAACAGATAGGGAACAATAAAAACTATGGAATTAATCTTTCTCTATCTTTTCCCTTGTTTAATGGACTTGAAACAAGGTATAAAATAAAAGAGTCTAAATTGGCATATGAGCAAAGTTTGATTAAGACTGAAATTGAAAAAAATAACCTGTCAAAAATTGTTCAACAGGCAATAAATGACGCAAACACTTCATTGCTAAAGCTCCGATCCGCGGAAAAGGCTTATGAATATGCTTATAAAAGTTTTGAAGCGGATAATCTGAAATTTGAACTAGGTAAAATTAATATCAATGAGTTTTCGATAACAAAGAATAATTACATTAATGCCCAAGCAGAACTTATAAAAGCTAAACACGAGCATTTCTACAATGCAAAATTGATAGATTTTTATATGAATAATTCTTTTTCAATTAAGTAGTTCCAAAATATTCTAACCCTAAAAGGCAATTCAATAATGTTATTGAGTTGCCTTTTTTTATTTTCAAACCTTTATTTTTATTTTATTATTCTTTAATCAGGGAATAAATAAATTATTTTTAGGCAAAAAAGTATAGTTTTTTCAGATATAAAAAACATACAAATAAATCAGCAAAACCCTTATATACTCTAATGTTTTCATAATAATATTCAGTATTTCAGTATATTGCATATAACTCAGTGTCGCAATTTTATAATCAAATGTTTGGTCAATTAAAATAAATTGTTTTTCTTTGATTAGAGAAAAATAAAGCGTATTATTACAATAAAAACATGATTATGATTAACCGAAAGACACCCGTATTACTTTTTTATCTCGCTATCTCATTTCTCAGCACAGGCATTGCTTCAGCACAGCAGCAAACTCTTAAGGGGAAAGTTGTAAATAAAGACAAGTTGCCTGTAGAGTTTGTTCATGCCACTTTGTTGAAAAATGATACCGTTTTTGTTGAAGGAATGGCTACTGATAGTTTGGGCACTTTCTTATTTAAAGCCGAGAAAGGTAATTACAGGTTGATTTTGGAACAATTCGGTGCTGAGTACTTTAACCAGCATCTGGAACTTAATCAAGATATAGACTTGGGAGAAATTGAAATTGATGAGTCCGTAATGTTGGAGGGGATAACAATAACTTCAAGAAAAAAGCTAATAGAGCAGAAAGTGGATAGAATGGTATTTAATGTTGAAAATTCCATCGCTTCGCAGGGAATGAGCGGATTAGATGCCTTAAGAAACACCCCTTTGGTTCGTGTACAGAATGACAACGTATCAATAGTAGGTAAAGGTGGTGTTGCTATAATGGTAAATGACAGGATGCTTAATCTTTCAGGAAGCGAATTAACTAACTACCTTCAATCTTTAAGATCAGAAGATATAGCAAGGATTGAAGTTATTACGACTCCTCCATCAAAATATGAAGCTCAGGGAAATAGTGGTATTATCAATATCATATTAAAAAAGAACCCTAACCTTGGATGGAGCGGAAATGTAAATGGTGCGTATCAAAAAACCACTTATTATGGTTTGGGGTTTAATGCCACTCTTAATTACCAATCGAATAGAATTAGTTCTTCGTTAAGACTACGCCAATATGACTACTCTTTCAAACCTGAGGGGACACGAAATCTATTGGGGACTGAAAATAGCATTTACACAACTGAAACAAGAAAGGATCAATCTAAAGCTGTAGGTTTAAATTACAGCCTCGATTACAAAATTAACGATAAACAAAATATTGGCTTTATCTATGATTTTAATAGTTCAAGATATAATATAGATGCTGAGGGAACAAGTTTATATGAACATCAAGCTGTAACAGACTCAACTCTCTACACGAAGCAGAAGCAGGTTTGGAAAACACCAACACATACACTAAATGCCTATTACGATATAAAATTGGATTCTTTAGGCAAGAAATTAAGCTTTACAGGAAATTACCTTAGTAATATTCCCGATAAAGTGAATGATTTCAACACTTTAAACAATATAACTACAGATCAAGATGTAGTGCGTAATAATAGTAAAATGAATTACAACATTTATTCAGGACAAATTGACTTAACGCTCCCTTACAAATGGGCAAGTATAGAAACAGGAACAAAATATACCTTACTAGATAATAGTTCCAATGTTGGCTACTATAATCTATTAGGTACTGAATATCTACTAAATCCAGACAACAGTAATGTATTCGATTACAAAGAACATAATTATGCTGTGTATATAAGCATGCAAAAAGACTTTAACGAAAAATGGTCTGCAAAAGCTGGTTTAAGGTACGAGTACACTTCATTGGAAGGGCAAACTCCGGGAAATGGAACCAGCAAAGTGACTGATGACTATGGGAAACTATTTCCTACTGCCTATATTAGCTACAAACACAATGATAATCATTCCTTTTCATTAAATTATTCCAAACGAATTGATAGACCTGGATTTCAATCGTTAAACCCTTTTAGATGGTACACCAATACTTATATGTATTACACCGGTACGCCAACACTAAAACCTTCTTTCAATGACAATGTAGAGTTATCATATACATTTAAGAATAAAATCACCTTTAGTTTATATAACCAATATACAAAAAATAGTATATCCAATATAGCCAGGTTAGAAAATGGTATATATAGTAACACTATAGAAAATAGTTTCAATCAGAACACTACAGGTTTGAGATTGAACTACTATGAAACATTCTTTAAAGTATGGGATTTTGCCTTTAGCGTCAATGGAACTTACACAAGTACAACACCGACAATACAGGAAGTTGAAAGTTTAAAAATGTTTTCGATGGCTTATACGGTTAATAACACTATTGCATTAAATAATAATAAAACATGGTTTCTTCTTTTGAATTTATGGCATGATTTGCCATATGTCTATGCTAATATAAAAATTCAGGAGCAATTAAATTTTTCACCTGGGATAAAAGCGTCTTTTCTTGATAAAAAGCTGAATGTTAGTGCTGTCTTAAGTGATGCTTTCAGAACTTTAAATAGTGAAGGCTACTCTTATAATGCTGGATATCGATCTGAATTTTATAATTACATGGATCAAAGAAGATTTACGCTTAGTATGTCGTACACTTTTGGAAACAACAAAGTAAAAGGAGCAAACAAGAATGTGAAATTTGATGAAAAGTCAAGAGCAAACTAGCATCAAATAAAAAATATTACGCGCGTATAGGAGTAACTCGAAAATCCTTAATAGAGTAGAGATAATCTTTTAAATTTTTAATGTCATGGACAAAAAATTCAGCAAATTGCAATTAAACAAAAAGTCGATTGCAAAATTAAACGAAGCACAGTTAAGTACTGTAAAAGGTGGTAACAAATCCTTAGATTTAGTTAAGGATGGAGATTGTGGATTTACAGCCACAACAAACAACTGCTCTACTACATCAACTACTGGTGCTACTAAGGGGTAATTTTTAAATCCCTTTAATGAATGACCTTCCCAATTTATATTTTGATTGGGAAGGTTTTTAAAAAAAACTAATCGAACCAGTTAAATCCTCATTCGAAAGTTGGAAAACATCAAAAGTTTCATATTGATATAAAAAGCCTAAAATTGAAACACTTCAACCCTACAGATTTTTTTATTACCCGGATACCCGCCTTACCATTTAAGAATGTAAATTCTTTAAATGAAGCTATGATTGACAATGATTTAATGTCAGTAAAAGGTTTCTTTTCCGATATAAGGTTTTTAAACGCCTTATATTTTGCCTCTAACGATTTCTATCATATTACAATTCAATGGCTAAAAGAAGAGGAAGTCTTTGATGCATCTGATAAAATCCTAATTAGCTTATATAAATATTACTCACGTATGGCTGCAAGATGCACACCGTATGGTCTATTTGCAGGTTTTGGTATGGGTACAATTCATAATAAGGAATCGAATCTATCATTAAAAGATTTTCACCTTAATCCTAAAGTAAGAGCAGATGTGTTTTTCCTTAAGAAAATAAAAGATTATATACTTAATGAAGAGCATTTGAATAATATACCATATTATTCAAATAATACCATCTATGATTTTGGTGATTATATCAGGTATATCAGTTGGGACGGCACCTATAATTATGAAATTTCTGAGATAGATAAAGATTTCTTCTTGGAATCCATAATAGATTTAGCTAAGAATGGCGCTCTCTTGGATGATATCAGAAAATTTCTAACCGATCAGTTGCCATCCGGTGAAGTTGATGAGATTGAAGATTATTTAATTTCTCTGATCGATTCTAATATTTTAGTAGATAGGCTACCTCCCTTTATGACAAGTACTTTGGACCCTGTAAAAGAATTAAAAACGTACTTGGAAAAATATACCATACCTACTAATATACTTGATGAAGTGAAATCAGTTCAAGATAAAATTGATAGCACTTCAATTTTTTTGGAAGAGACTGTCATAAATATTGATAATTTAACCAAAAATTTATCCACAATTATTGATTTAAAAAATCAAATGTTACAAATTGACTCACAGATTTTTTTAGATGAGTCTAAAATAAGTAATAAAGTAACATCCCTGCTTTCAAAAAGAGCAGAAGAACTAATCCCTTTAGTAAAAAGAACAACTAATTACAGGCTCGATAACTTCACAAATAAATTTTATTCCAAATTTGAAAATATGGAAGTACCTCTCGTCAAGGCTCTCGACCCTGATTTTGGAGTAGGTTATGATTTTCAAGTTAGTGGAAACCTTGAAGAAACCCCTCTTCTTGATGATATATATTTTACATTCAAAAACAGAGAGAATACAAGTAATATTTCTCCTTTACTTCAATTAGTGCTTGATAAGTATATTAATTGTTTTTCTTACACTGATTTTAAAGCGATAACTATCACAGAAAATGATATAAAGAAAATAACTGACAGTAACCCCGATGAATTATCATTTGGATATAATCATCACATATTTGGATCATTTATTTGTGATTCACTAAATGATCTTGATTCTGGAAATTTTAAATTTTATGCAAATTCTCCTATACCAACCCCATTTGCAAATATTGTATTATCAAGATTTGCCTATCATGATGATGAACTAAATGAAAATGTAAAAAAAATCACAGAAAGAGATAAAGAAGATCTTATATATGTTGAATTGATACATCATAGAGAAGATAGATTAGGAAACGTATTATTAAGACCTAATTTCTACAATTTCGAATTATCATACGCCTCTGAAAGCAAAGGAAGTGATTCTAACATTATTCATATCAATGATTTATGGGTTAGAATAGAAAATGGAAAACTAATTTTAAGATCAAAGAAATTAAATAAGGAAATTAAGCCAAGATTTACAAACGCATATAATTATAGTGAGAATCAACTTCCTGTGGTGAAATTCTTAGGAGATTTTCAATTTTATGGCGTTGACTTAGGATTTAAATGGGATTGGGGTATCCTCGAAAAAAACGCCTATTTGCCACGCGTGGAATATAAAGAACTAATTTTATCAGAAGCTCGCTGGAGAATTAACCAGGATAAAAGCTTAAATATTAACAAATTAGTAAAGCTCTTAAAAGATTTATGCATACCCCGTTTATGTACAATTAAAGAGCGAGATAATGTACTTCTACTAGATATCAGTAATGAAATATGTCTAAACATACTATTGAAGCAAATAAAAAAAGAAAATATTTTCATTTATGAATTCTTTGAAACATTGCAATTGCAGAATTCGAAGAATGAATTTTTCTCTTCTGAATTTATCTTTCCGTATACAAGTGACATCGAAAATATTGAAGTAAATAATAATTTAGAAGAATGTGACTCATCTGCTAAACGAATATTCTTTCCTGGTGATGATTGGAGCTTCTACAAAATCTATTGTAGTTATAAATTTGGCGATACTATCGTCAAAGATGTTATTAGCGAATTTGTTAAAAGGATTTCAACAAACGATACCGAAGCACCTTGGTTCTTTATAAGATATCAAGATCCTGAATATCATATCAGATTTCGGATAAAGGAAAAATTGAGGGATTTAGATTTTGATAACCTGAATAGGCTTCTTAAAGATTTTAGTGGAGATGAGTTAAGCTTTGTTGTTCAAATTGACACTTACAAAAGGGAAATTGAAAGATATGGATGGAAGAACATAGAGCATTCTGAAGAATTATTCCATCATGATAGTATTTCTATTATGGAATTTTTGAAAATAAGAGATACTGATGAGAATACAAGATGGAAGGTGGCTATTCTTTCCATTCACTTCTTTATGCGGGATTTTGAAGTTCCCACAGATATAAGAGTAAATCTTTTTAATGATCTCTATCAGAATTTTATGGCTGAACATGTTGACCAATCTAATCATGAATATGTCCAAAAGTTTAAAAAATCAATAGATAAAAAATATAGAGAAAATAAAGATTTCGTAGAGAAAATACTATTTCGAAATGATTATACTGATATCGAGGAGTATGTAACTCCCTTTGCGAAGAGATCAGAGCGAATTAAAAATATAGCTACTGCTATAAAAAGCAATATTCATTCTGAAAACGACTACATAAAACTTTTGCAGGATTATGTACATATGAATATGAATAGAATATTCCTGACAAAAGCAAGAATGCACGAATTCGTTATATATTATTTGCTTTCAAAAACATATAACTCAATATTGAAAAGAAATGATAAAGAAAGCTGAAATTGACATTATTGTTGATGATATAAGATTAGAAATTGAAAGAAATAACAGTGTTTTTACTGATGCTTCAATTGAGTATGGTAAGATGGGAGCTGCACTTTACTATTTCTATTGCCAGAAATATTACAATAATCAGTCATTCGTTAAAAGAGGAGAATTGTTGATTGAAGAGTCTATAACAATACTATCAGAAACTTCAAAGAAAAATGAATATATACCGAAGTATAAAGGGGATTCTGTATCACAATCGTTATCCAGTTTTGGGAAAGGACTTTTATTTATTCAAAACAGATTTGAATTGGAATATGATTTTTCTGAATATTATTCTATGCTCAATGAAGTACTTTATGAATCCACTAGACAAGCAATAAATAGAACTGATTATGACTATTTCAGCGGGTGCTTGTCTTCTGGTTTCTATTTTTTAAATCAATATTACTACAATAACAACGATCAGCACTCAATACAAATTTTAAAGGAAATTGTAGATTCAATATTAAATAATGCAACTCATCATAATAAAGAGGAAATATACTGGAGATCTCCCACTTATAACAATCAAGTTTATTTAGGATTATCCCATGGTTCAGCAATGATCATTAATTTCTTAACGAAAATCTTCCTTTTTAAAATCCATAAAGAGAAATCAGAGGAAATAGAATCTGTTGTAAGAAAATCAATACGTTTTCTTATGAATAGAAAAAGAAATTTAATAAATGGATATTTCCCTTATAAATTTCCTGCTATTGAGCCGGTTGCGGAAACACAATTTTCGATGTGCTATGGTGATCTGGGTATCCTTTTAGGAATATATAACGCTACCCGGGCTTTTGATTTAGTTGATTTGAGTGAAGAGGTAAACAAGATGTTGCATACATGCTCATCGCGAAAAATAAATAAGAACCAAACGCAGGACGCAAGTATATTATATGGTGCAGCTGGCTTAAACCAAATATTTAAGGATTTATTTGAAGCTTCAGGAGATTCTATTTTTGATAATGCTTCCCATTATTGGTATAAACAGATATTACAATATAGAAATAAGGAAAAATTAAAATTAGCCGGATTTATATTTGATTATGAGGAAGACAAAAAGATTCATCCTTCAGCGAAATACTCATTTTTTTGGGGTATTGGAGGAATTGGAATAACTCTTATGCTAGAAAATGATGAATCTCTTCCAAATTTGAATGAAATAACTTTAATCGGAATCAAAAATTGAGTATGAAGTTTATTCCTCAGCATGACCAAATGGATTGTGGTCCAGCCTGCCTGTCAATGATTGCTTCCCACTACGGCAAACACATTGATTTACAATTTATAAGAGATAAAGCCTTCCTGACTAGAGATGGAGTTTCTTTACTTGGTTTGTATGAGGCTTCTAACGAATTAGGATTTGAAACAACAGGAGTTCAATTAGGTATTGAAGATATCGAAGATATTCAGTTGCCTTGTATTCTACATTGGAATCAGAACCATTTTGTTGTATTGCGTTCTGTAGGCACAAGATTCATTTCGAAAAAGAAAATCTTTAAAATTGCTGATCCGAGTTATGGATTTCTTTCAGTTGATGAAGAGAAATTCAAACAATCTTGGTTATCCAATAATAATGAAGGTGTTGCTTTACTATTAGATCCTAAAGAGAAATTCTTCGATTCCACATTCATAGCAGAAGATAAGATTTCGCTCAAATCGATGACTTCTCATATAATTCCTTATAAAAAAGAACTATTAAAACTTTTCTTCTTTTTGTTATTAGGTGCTGCAACGACCCTTGTATTTCCATTTTTAACTCAAAAGCTTATTGATGATGGCGTCAACAAAAAAGATATAAACCTAATAGGTCTAATTTTACTAGCCCAACTTTTATTTTTTACCGGAACTATAATCTTTGACATCTTTAGAAATTGGATCGTTCTTAAAATAGGCACTAAAATCAATATAAAAATAATTTCAGACTTTTTAAACAAGCTATTAAAACTCCCAATTAAATACTTTGATACGAAAATGATGGGAGATTTTAATCAACGTATTCAAGATCATGAAAGAATTGAACAGTTTTTAACATCCCAAAGTATATTAACTCTTCTGTCATTTATTTCATTTTCAGTATTCTTTGGAGTTCTTTGGTATTATGATTATAGAATTCTATTAGTTTATTCAATATTAACGACCCTATCCATCATATGGTCTATGTATTGGCTAAAGAAAAGAGAGATTATAGACTATTTTAGATTTCACCAACGTAGCCAAGATAAAGAAGCCATTTATGAGATAATAAATGGGGTAACAGAAATGAAGTTAAACCAATATGAAGAATTGAAGAGAAAAGAATGGGAAGACATTCAACAAAAACTCTTTAAAACCAACATAAGAGTTTTAAGGATAAACCAAATCCAATTAACGGGTTTTGAATTCATTAATCAAACGAAAAACATATTAGTGACCTTCCTTGCTGCTTATTTTGTAGTAACTGATTACATGTCTTTAGGGAGTTTATTAAGTATTTCTTATATCATCGGGCAAATGAATAGCCCGGTCAATCAATTAGTATCATTTTTAAAATCATTACAAGATGCCAAACTTAGCCTATCACGGTTAAATGAAGTAGAAAATCATAAAAAAGAAGAACAGGAAGAATTAAAGCTCTTAAATATTAAATCTAATCATCTTTCAAATGGAACGATGAAAGGCATTACGTTAGAGAGTGTTTCTTTTCAGTATGAAGGACCAAAATCTCCTTTTGTTCTAAACGATATAAAGATGTCCATTCCCGAAGGTAAAGTCACCGCCATTGTAGGAGCAAGTGGCAGCGGTAAAACTACCCTGATGAAACTTCTTTTAAGATTCTATGATCCTACAAATGGGTCAATATCCTACAATGGAGATAATGTACTTTCCTTATCACCAAAAAGTATTCGCGAAAACTGCGGTGTTGTCATGCAAGACGGTTATATCTTCTCTGATACCATAGAGCGGAATATTGCTACAGGCGATGAGCACATAAACAGGAAAAAATTAGATCATGCAATTAAAGTAGCAAATATTGAATCTTTTATAGATAGCCTGCCATTGGGCTGTAATACAAAAATTGGTGCCGCCGGAAACGGTATTTCGGGAGGTCAGAAACAGCGTATTCTGATTGCCCGTGCGGTTTACAAGAATCCACATTATATATTCTTTGATGAAGCAACCTCTGCCTTGGATGCGGAAAATGAAAAAATCATTCACGATAATCTTCAGTCCTTCTTTAAAGGTAAAACGGTTTTAATTATTGCTCACCGCCTTTCTACAGTGAAAAACGCAGACCAGATCATTGTACTTAAACACGGTGAAATTGTGGAGCAAGGCAACCATCAGGAACTGGTAGCAATGAAAAACGAATACTACAACTTGGTAAAGAATCAATTGGAGTTAGGCAGTTAAATACAATGTATGAGAAGGCTTAGTGAGAAGTTTGCACAAAAAGTTATTTACTCAATGATGGTGAAGAAATTCTTCCTTCCTATTTTTTCATTCCTACCCTTAATTTTGTTAGGGCAAAACGACATTCAGGAAATCGTAAACAGTGAATATGAAAAAGGACATTTTAATGGCACTGTTTTCTATGCTGATAGAAAGCAATCCGTAAAAATCAACAAAGGGTTTTCTAATATTCAGTTTGATGTAGAAATAAATAATCAGACTCGTTTCCCAATTGCTTCTGTAACCAAATTATTTACATCGCTTTCCGTTTTACAGCTTCACGAAAAAGGACTGATTGACTTTGAAGATAAAATAGGGAAATACATTCATAGTCTACCCGAAAACTGTAACGACATAACTATTCGGGATTTAATGACACATCATTCGGGATTGGAAAATGAACCAGTTAGTGCAGTTATGAATAAGTATTCTTTAGACGATTACATCAGGAACTTTGTAAAGAAACCGTCAAGCGATACGTTGAAATTCAACTATAACAATGTCGATTTCGTTTTACTCTCCAAAGTCATCGAAAGCATTACAAAGAAGACGTTTACAGAGTCAATCGAAGATATGATTATCCTACCGCTGAAACTGAAAAACACAGGATTTGTAAGCGAAAACGACATCATAAAAAACTTAGCTTATGGCTATCATAACTATTCGTTTGGAGAAGGCGAAAAAGACGAACCTCTTTTTAACGACAGAAGATATATTTCTAATTATTACGGAGCAGGTGGAATGTATTCGACTACCGAAGATTTATACCAACTTTTATTAGCTTTAAAAGACAACAAACTGATTTCAGAAAAATCAAAAAATGAATTTCTTCTCAAACCGCAAACCGATGATTTTGTAGATTGGCTTTCCGGCAAACCTACATTTGGATTTTACTTTGACAACAAAAAAAATGTGTACAGAAGAAGCGGAAGCATTGACGGATTTAATTCCGAAATCATCGTAAACAAAGTTTTTGACAAAGTTTTAATCATCTTTTGTAATACCGATACCGCAGATTTGATGAGATTAGCAAACAAGATATATTTTAAAAAGTAAAAGAATTGGATTAAATAACCTTACAGCAATTAAAAGCGAATACTGCAACTTAGTAAAGAATAAATTGGAATTTGGCGGTTAGATATTACCCCAAACAGAGATAAATAAAAATATTTCGTATTGTTTTTTCTCATCAAAAATACTTATTTAATGTTTATATCAGTAATTTAAGGTTGAATTTTATGTTCTTTTATTTCCCCGTAAAAGGAAAATAATATAAATTTATACCTATTAACTTTTTATAAAACATTAGGCATGGATATTGACTTTACTAAAGCAAGTTTTAAAGATTTTGAAAACATTCCGGATCTTGACATTTTTGAAAGAGCAAAAGCTCACGAGGGATACCTGAACTACCTGCGTGAAAACGAATTTATGAACTACCGTCTGCTTGCCACTTCGGGCTGTGGTCCCGAAATAGAACTGGCGGAAGATGGTTACATCAAGAAAGGAGATTACATCAGCTTTGTCTGCAACGATTATCTGGGCTTTACCCAGCATCCCGAAGTAAAAAAAGCGGTGATTGCCGGTATTGAGAAATATGGAACAGGAGCCGGAGCCTCACCACTAATTGGTGGTTACTTTGATTACCACAAAGAGCTGGAAGATAAAATATCCGGTTTCTTCAAACGTCCGCAAGGTTCATCTATTGTATATACTACCGGTTATACCTCAAACAGCGCCTCTCTGCTTTGTCTGCTAAAAAAAGAAGATATTGCTATTGTGGATATGGCTGTCCATTCTTCCGTATATGAAGGTATTATGGGGACTACAACCAAAAGATTTATTCATAACGATATTGAATCGCTGGAACGGATTCTTTCACATGCAAAAGATAGCTACAGAACCAAAATGGTCATCATAGACGGAGTTTATTCACAGGACGGAGACATTGCCAAGCTGAAGGAAATATTAGAAATAACACATAAATATGGCGGCGTACTACTGGTAGATGATGCACACGGTATAGGTGTCATAGGAGAAACCGGAAGAGGTGCTATGGAATATTTTGATGTACTGGATCAGGTGGATGTCATCACCGGTACATTTAGTAAAACATTTGGTAATGTAGGCGGTTATTTGGTGGCTAATAATCCTCATCTGATTTCTTATTTACAATTTCAGTCACGTCAGTATGCCTTTTCAGCATCAGCATCACCCAACGTTATCGGTGTAAGCCGTGCCATAGATCTGATAGACGAAGAACCACAATGGCAAAAGCAATTATGGGAAAATATTAATTATTATAAAAAAGGACTTTTGGATATTGGTTTAGAAATCGGAGATACCGAATCAGCCATAATTCCGGTAAAGATTGGGGATGTTCATAAAAACAGCCTTGCAGGGAAAATGTTGCTCGAAAATGGTGTCTATACCAATCCTATCATGTATCCCGCAGTATCATTGAAAGATTCACGTATACGAATGAGCCTGATGGCAACACACACAAAAGAACATCTTGATAAAGCGCTGAATGTATTTGATTATGTCAATAAAAAGTTAGATATTGCAAAGTCTGTGTAAAAGAGAAATAATGGGACGAAAGAAAAAAATTGAACTAGAAAATACAGAAGATTCAACCCCTAAAACAAGAAAAACCTTATCAGGTCCCCTTCGGGACAAATCCAGAACAATGGCAAGGATGGTAGCTGCCGTAGGGAAAGTAATTCAAAAAAAGGGCTATCCGGGGCTTACTGCTCCCAACATCGCTATTGCTGCCGGTGTGGATAAGAAATTAGTATGGACATATTTTGGTGGAATTGACAATTTGATTGAAGAATACGTTCGTCAGAAAGATTTCTGGAAATTTGCAGCAAAGGGATATATAGATGATTTGTTAAAAAATCCTGAGGATATTGGCAAAAATGAAATTGAAGGCCTATTACAAAATCAGTTAGATGTTCTTTTAAAAGACAAAGTGCTGCAAAAAATTATTCATTGGGAATTGGGTGAAACCAATAAAATATTACGAAAAATAGCTGACCGACGTGAAGACATTGGTGAACAGTTATTTTCACTTATCATGCCTGATTTTGAGAAATCCAATACTGACCTGAGAGCCCGTTTAGCTTTGCTTATTGGTGGTATCTATTATCTTTCGTTACATGCTAAAACCAATGGTAGTGCATTTTGTGGAATCGACATCAATGAAGATCCCGGAAAGGAACGCATCGAAAACGCCATAAGAGATATTATTTTTGAAGCTTACGAAAAAGCGGGAGTGAATAAATAGATTTAGAAATCCGGCTTTAAAGTCGGATTTTCCTTTTAAACATCAAATATCATACTACAGACACTATTTTAAATGGAAGGAATTATAGGAACAATAGCCAAAGTTGTGATTGGTTTGGTCGCTTTGGAGCATCTTTATATTTTGTGGATAGAGATGTTTGCCTGGGAAACAAAAGGCAAAAAAACATTCAAGACGTTACCTCGCCACTTGTTTCACGAAACAAAGGGATTGGCTGCCAATCAGGGGCTTTATAACGGTTTTCTCGCAGCAGGATTATTGTGGTCGCTTTTAATATCAGATAATGTATGGCAACATAATATTTCTTTGTTTTTTCTGATATGTGTTTTTGTAGCGAGTACTTTTGGAGCCATTACCGCATCTACGAGTATATTTGTAAAACAGGGATTACCTGCATTAATCGGTATTGTGCTTGTACTGTTAAGCTAATCCTTTAATGTAATGATTGTCTTATTATGATAATAATAAATCCTGAGAACACTTTCCCTGTTAAAGATGTTTTGTTCACATTTGCACTGGCATCTGAAGCAGCCGAAGTATTTAATACCTATCCGCATCTGATATGCGGAATCGGTAAAGTAAGTGCCGCTTATGAGCTGATGAAAGCCATACAACAGAAAAGACCTTCGGTAATTATCAATTTGGGTTCTGCCGGAAGTAATCACTTTCAAAAAGGCGATATAGTATGTTGTACAAAATTTGTACAAAGGGATATGGATGTAAGAGGATTAGGGTATGTGCAATACGAAACACCTTTGTCCGGATTACCGCCCATTCTTGAATACGGTCTGAAAATGGAGGGATTATCAGAAGGAATTTGTGGTACCGGTGATAGTTTTGAAATGGCACATTCCGAAACAATTTACAACGTTGTGGATATGGAAGCTTATGCATTGGCTTTGGTGGCTATGAAAGAAAGTATTCCTTTTCTTAGCCTTAAATATGTTTCAGACGGAGCTGATGACAATGCTGCCGAAGACTGGACGGTTCAGGTACACAACGCAGCGATTGCATTTGGAAAAACACTCAATCTTAATAAACAGAATGCAAGTGTGTTGCAGGAATAATACAATTTTCTTACAACACACCTCTTGACAAGTGAACACCTTTTGTCCGCACTATGCTTTCTGAAACCTTTGGAGTCTCTTCTTTTTTCTCTTCTTTTTCGGTTTGCTCTTCTTTCGTTTCCGGTGCTATAGATAACATGATCTTTCTATCCACCGCAGCCAATTCCGTTTTGAGTTCGCTTAATCGGGTTTCTTTGTTCCATGTGCCGTTTACGATTTCCTGAAGTACAGGAAGATCTTTTTTAAGTTCGGTTATTTTCTTTTGTTCCTGCTCTATATATCCGGGCAATTTTTCCAATGCCTTTAGAAAATTCATCACTGCCGTTTCAGGATCTTTTGCCATGATACCGTTGTTATAGGTGTATTTGATATTGCCTTCACCCTGTATCAAAAAACGGTTTACACGAATATCAACCCCTTCTTTTTCGGATACTTCCGTTTTTACTAATAGCTGGAAACCATAAAGACTGCCTATCTCCTGATACTCGCCACCGGTGCGGGCTTTATCCGCTATCTGGTTGAGCTTTGCACCGATTTGTTTCACATCGGCATTTGCCGACAAACCATCTAACTGAACAGGATTGGCTATACTACCATCGGAATGCTTCTGTATACGCTTTTCCAAATTATTCCAATCAAGACTCATTCGTTCCAATCGGGATTTTGAACCTTCCAACATAGCGGTAACATCTTCTAACTTGTGTTTAGAACTGTATTTTGAACGGTTGAATGCCTGCTTTTCGCTTTCCAGTCCGGCAATCTGTTTTTCCAATTTCGCTTTTTCCAATAAGTCTGTGTTTCCCGAAAGAATCGCCACGTATTCAGAGAAATTCATTCCGGTTTTTTCATCCATCGCACCTTCATCAATGGTACGTTTACCCATACTGTTACTTTTCAGCTGACCTATGAAAACCTGCTTGTTGTATAGTGTATTGAATTTATAGCTGTCCAGTGATTTCTCAACTGCATAGATGAAAATATCTACTTTGTTATCTGCAAAGAACTTGGCAATTTCATTTCCTTTACGAATGGCACGCCCGTCTCTCTGGGCAAGGTCTGATGGTCGCCAAGGGATGTCGAGGTGGTGGACGGCAACCGCACGCTTCTGTGCGTTCACACCCGTACCCAACATTTCCGTAGAACCGAACAGTACTCTGATTTTTCCCTCATTTACATCACTGATAAGCTGCTTACGCTGTTTCTCGTTTTTAGCTTCCTGAATAAAGCGGACTTCATGTGCAGGGATACCATGATCTTCAACCAGCTTGCGTTTGATTTCCGAATACACATTCCATTCGCCCGGCTTGTAGGTGCCGAGATCGGAGAATACGAACTGTGTTCCTTTCTGTGCGTTAAACTTGTTGTAGTATTTGGCAATATTGGCAGCACAATGTGAAGCTTTGTTGTCGGGATGGTCTTCATACTTACGGTTTATCATCCTCATATCGAGTGACATCTTACGGGCATAATCCGTAGCGATGAGCATTTTTGCCTTTTCTTCACTCGGTGATAATGGCGGTCTTCCCAAAAGTTCGGCATTTCCCGTTTTGGCAAATTCCATCAGTTTTTTGATAAACACTTCCTGCTCCGGTGTTGGCGGTATGTTGTAGAGTATTTCATTCTTTTCGGGGCGGTCTATACCGATATCTTTGGCAGTACGGTAATCCGTTATTTCCGAATAGAACTGTGCCAGCTCCGGTACTTTGATGAAGAAGCGGAAACGCTCTTTGGATACAATATTATTGGCTACCGAAAATTCATAATCCGTAGTTTTTCGGGCATAAATAGCTGCCCAGGCATCAAAACAGTTGATACCCTGTTTTTCCAATGCCTGTGGTCGCAAATATTTAAACAGCAAATAAAGTTCTGTCAGCGAATTGCTGATGGTTGTGCCAGAAAGGAAAGTAGCTCCCAAATCCTTTCCGGTGCGTTCCTGAATGGTACGGATGGCAAACAACAGGTTCATTGCCCGTTGACTACCTGCCATATTACCCAATCCTGCCACCCGCTCATGGCGGGTATTGAACATCAGGTTTTTGAAACGGTGGCTTTCATCAACCAACAAATGATCAATGCCCATCATTTTGAAATCTACTACATCATCTTTCCGGTTTTCAATATCGTGTTCGAGTGTTTTCAGTTTTACTTCAAGGTTCTGCTTGCGTATCTGTACGCCTTTGAGCATTCCTCTTGAAATCTCATTCCTTTGTGCTTCCAAAGCGTTAAGATTGTCTTCCACGTTCTGTAGCTCACCCTCCAATATCTCTTTTTGCATTTCGGGCGATTGGGGTATCATTCCGAATTGGTCGTGCGTCAAAATCACACAATCCCAATCGTTATTTTTGATGTCGCCAAAAATTCGTTGTCTTTTTTGTGGTGTAAAATCTTCCTTACCCGGATACAAAATTTTAGCGTGAGGATATGCCTTTCGATAAGTTTCTGCTATTTCATGTACATTGGCTTTCAGTCCTAAGATCATGGGTTTATGTACCATACCCAACCGTTTCATTTCCTGAGCAGCGGTACACATAATCAAGGTTTTTCCGGCTCCCACTTCGTGATCGCAAATGGCACCGCCATTGAGCTTTATCATCCACACGGCATCTTTCTGGCTTGAATACAGGTCTTCAATCCCTAAACCTTTTCTGTCCAGTCCGGGAAACTCCTGATGACTCCCGTCATATTGTGGACGTACAAAACAATTGAAAGTGTCATTGTATTGATCGGTTAGCCTTTTCTTAAATTCATCATTCTGGGCATGAAGCCACTCTGTAAAAGCAGTACGGATTTCATCAATCTTGGTGTTCGCCATCTGTATGGCTTCCATATCCCGTACTTTGACTTCTTTATCATCTATTGTAACCTTTTTGGTAATATCAGGCGTGGTATTGACCAGAGCGTGCTTCAGCAAAGCAATTCCATCATAGGTTCGGCTTTGCGATTTAATGGCATACTTATCCCAGATATGGACGTTTTTGCTGTTGCAATTGATATTGAAATCATCCGTGGTTTCGGAATAATGGATACGTACATCCGTATCGAACAGGTGCGAAGCGAAGCGGGCATAAATCCCTGTCGGTATCCATCGTTCACCTAAATTAAAATCCAGTTCTTCAAATTCGATACGTCTTGGTCGAGCCTCTTCCAAAGCCGAAAGGCTTTCCTTTGCTTCTTTGTCTTCGGGGTAGTTTTCTACATAGTTGCGTACATCGTTTGCTTTTTCAACCACGTTTCCGGCAATCCATCTTTCGGTTATTTCATAACCTTTCTGCAAAGGATCGTAATAGATACGTCCGTGCAGGGCATTCTTCAGTTCATCAGCAGGCATTCCGCTGATCTCCGACATATAATCCAAATCAACAGTTCCGTATCTATTGAGCGATGCGGACAGGGCTTCATCGGGATTATCGGTAGCAAGCGTGGTGGTGGAGAAACTTACCGGACGGTGGAATATATCCGATTTGTGAAAGACACCGCCAACCACACGTTCCAGGTAAGGAATTTCCTGTCCGGCACTATCGGTTTTGATGAGCTTGATATTATCGGCACTGTTCAGGTTGCCGTATTTTTTTACAAAAGCGTCGTATAATGTGTTGAGCTTTTCCCGCTCGTCTTTATGTTCGGTTTGCTTTTCAGCTTCTTTCTGGTAGAGATCAATATAAACATCACGCAGGTTGATATAGGCTTCCATTCTTAATTTTTGGCTTTGCGGTATAGCCAAAGGATGAAACACAGCGTTTTCCCTGTAAACATTTATATTTTTCAGGTAGCCAATCGCCCCTTTGAACGATACCAGGCTATCGTTTCTGTGAAAAGCCTGCAACGGTTCGGTGTATGGTTCGGGTTCTGTTGGTATAACTTGTATGGGGATTTGTTCAGATTTGCCGTTACCGTTCAACCCTGAAAACAGATCGCCTATAACCTCTTGCTGTCCGTTTGAGGGTGTTTCTGCTTTTGGGATATTTTGGTTTGGTGTGTAGGTTTGCTGCATCGTTCCGTTGAACAGATTGCCCTGATAGCTTTTCCTTACCGCTTTCTTTTTGGTAGCTGTTTTCTTTTTGACCGTTGGTGTCGAGGGAACCATTGCAACGGGCTGTGGACTTTCAAAAAGGTCGAACAAATTCAGTTGTACCTCCTGTTGAGGAGCTACATTTTTTGATTGAATTGGTTTAGGTTGTTCCTGCAAAGGTTGCTTTGCAACTTCCGGTTGAATAATTGGTTCAATTTTAGGGGCAGGTAGCGGAACCTTTGCTTGTTGTATTGGAGTGTCCGTTTTTTTACCGTTGTATAAGTCAAGGTTCAGATAGTTCCCGAAATCTTCCCTGAGCAATTTTGTTACATCATCCGCAATACCTTGGGCACCTCCGCTGTGCAGATAGATAGGCTGTTTACGTCCGTACTGGTCTGTACTTTCGATAATCTCATCAAAGACCGTACAAGCTGAGTACATGACCCAGGCGTTTATTTTCCGGTCGTCTTTAGCATCAATGGATTGACAGAAATCTTTTTCGTTTTCGGTGAGCTCTTTTTTGTTCTTATTCTTTTGTAAGATGACCAGATCACTGCCTACTTCGGTTCCGGCATGGTCGGTAAAGAGGTTGCTTGGTAACCGGACAACGGATACCAGATTGTTTTCTTTCATCAATGCCTCACGTATCGGCTGATTGGCAGGACTGTCCAATACACCCTGCGAAGTGATGAATGCCAGAATACCACCATCACGCAACATATCGCTTCCCTTAAGAAAGAAATAGTTGTGAATGGCTTTTGCTGCTAATGCTTTTGCGGGATCATTTCCTCTTGTATAGGAAAGGTCGAAGACGGAAGCGGTACCAAAAGGAATATTGCTGGTAACCAAATCATAGCTTTCTTTATCTGCTTCAGGTATGTCCTCAAAACCCCGAACGTGTGTATTCACATCCGGGTAAATATGTTTTAGAATTTTTCCGGTAAGCAGGTCTTTTTCATAAGCAGAAATATCCCGTATAGCTCCAAAGCGTTCCTTGAACGTTTCTATAAATGCACCGGCACCGGCAGAAGGTTCCAGCATTTTATTGACGGTAATGCCGTTTTCTTTCATCACATCTGCCAATGCTTTGATCAGTGGCGGAGGTGTGTAAAAAGCGGTAAGTACAGAGTTTCGCATACTGTCCACATAGCGGCGGTATTCTTTTTCGTCTGCGGAATTTTCTCTTAAAAGCTGATGCAATTCTTTTGTAGCTTCAAAGAATTGGTGGTCTGTTTTCCTCCAATTGTTGATGTCTATTTCGTTTGCTACAGGATTCAGAACGAACTTTAGACCGCCAAATCCGCTGTATTGCATCATTAGCAGTCTTTCGCCCGATGTGGGTGTCCGTTTCTCCTTATCAAGTTTAAAAGCTGTTCTTAGGGCATAAATGTTCTGTTGGAGATGGAACTTTTTACTGAAGCCCATTTTCCTCAATCCATATTGCGATGGTTCCTGTTATTTCGGTATAGAGCAGGTCGTACTCTGTGTTATAAGCGAAATCATCGGTTAGTTGATAGTTTTTGAAAACGGGTTCACAGACAGAAAACATTTTCAGGGCAAATGGTCGCAACTCTTCATCTGCCATGATGGTATCGAACTCATTACAAACCACCTGAAATATGGTGTCAAACTTGGAGAAGTGCAAGCCTTCAAAAAGTATGTAATTGGCTATTTCATTACATTGCTCAATGGAGTTTCCTGATTGAAAAGCACCCTCATAAGCATTGGCAGCCCATGAGGAACGCTGGTCTATAAATTTTGTGTCAAAGGCTTTTTCGGGAAAACTGGTATTTAATAATTCCTGTAGTCGTAACTTAAAATACGAAAGGTCTTTTTGCTGTGTATCCATGCTATATTTTGTTTAGAATTTTGATGAAAACCTAAAATTATAGCAACAGATAAGTGCTTCTAAAAAAGTGGTAGTGTTTGGCGTTAAGAGGCAGGATTTGGCGTAAAGAAGTTAAATAACGAGGGATTTAATTTGTATTTTTACTAAAGCAAATTTCAAAAAATATGAAAAACATTTATTTCGCTTTCTTGTCAGCAATTCTTTTTCTGACAAGCTGTTCTAATGCTTCACAGCCAAACGACCCGATTCCGGAACACGAAACTTTTAAAATTCAATCCCAACAAATTGGCGAGGAACGAACCATCAATATATGGACACCTGAAGATTACAAAACAACCTCCGACTCTTTACCGGTTATGTATATGGCTGACGGTGGAATTAAAGAAGATTTTCCGCACATAGCCAACACACTGGCTGAACTTATTAAGGAGAAAAAAATAAAACCACTTATTCTTGTAGGCATTGAGAACACCCAGAGAAGAAGAGATCTGACAGGTTATACCGAAGTGGAAAAAGACAAAGAAATTGCCCCAATTGTGGGAGGTTCGGAAAAATTCAGAGCATTTATAAAAGATGAACTTTTTCCCGAAATCAACAAAAAATACAGAACTACAAGCGAAAAAAGTATCATTGGCGAATCTGCTTCAGGGCTTTTTGTAATGGAAACTTTCTTCCTTACTCCTGAAATGTTTGATAACTATATCGCATTTGACCCTTCACTTTGGTGGAACAATCATTATTTGGTAAGAACAGCAAAAGAGAATTTAACAAAATTTCCTACTACGGGAAAACGAATTTGGTTTGCAGGCTCGAACGCAGAGGATGTTTCGCCTTATACGAAAGAGTTAGCCGGTATTTTTAAAACAGAAAATTATCCAAATATCAAATGGAATTATTCTGACGAACCCCAAGAAAAGCATAATACCATTTTCAGGGCAACGAAAGAAAAAGCAATCGTTTGGACTTTGAACCAATAAGCAATGAAAACCAATCCACGGGTGAATAACCGAATTGAATTAATTCTCTATTTTTGTATTGTCAAATTTTAATCCATTATCATAATGAAAGAACTAATCGAAAAAATCAGTACAAGCTTTGAAGCATTAAAAGCTGATGCAGAATTACAGGCAGAAAAAGGAAACAAAGCCGCAGGTACAAGAGCAAGAAAATCATCTTTGGAGCTTGAAAAGCTATTGAAAGAATTTAGAAAGGCGTCTTTAGAAGCATTAAAAGCTTAAAACAATAAACCCTCCAAATTTCGGAGGGTTATTTGTTATGGATTTAAGAGTTGAAGCATCCTGCCCACTTCAATATCCATTCTGGAAAAGGCAAACCATTTTTTGCCAAGGTCTTTGAGTGATGCCCCGATATGATAAAGTTCGGTATGATCAATAATTAAGAAGCGGTCATGAGCATCGGAAAAAATCTCTAATTCAATGGATGGATATTGGCTGTTATACCGTTGTAAATCGAGCCGTAACTGATTACTGATGCTTTTGGTATAAATCATTGCGATAACACCATCACTACGTTTGCCTAATAAAGTAAGCACCGTATCGTCCACATAATTATCCAAAAGGATAATGGAACTTTTAGCACGTCGGATAATATCGGAAACAAAGGTATAAGCATCAAAAACCTGCCCGTTGTAGAAGATGCCTTTTTCGTTGTGAAGCTTATCACTTTCCAAAGCTTTGAATATTTCTTCAAATTTTTGGTCTGCTTCCAATTGCTTCAATTCAATCTTATCCAAACGATGAAAAAGAGATGCATTACTGATCAGCATTCTTCGCATTTCTACGAAAGCATTCATTATTTCAATACTTACTCTAATAGCAACGGTACTTTTTAGTACACCGGAAAGCATTGCTATTCCTTGTTCAGTAAATACAAATGGTAAATATTTTCGATGCTGACCTCTTCCTGCGTTTAAGGTCACAAATTGTGACCTTAAAAACTCCCATTCTTCGGATGTGAGCTGAAAGCAGAAATTTTCAGGGAATCTTTCTTCATTACGCTTTACTGCCTGGTTGAAAACCTTAGTTTCTACCTGATAGATATTGGCGAGATCGGTATCCAGCATTACCTGTTTCCCTCTGATGCTGTAAATTCTGTTTTCTATTTCTTTTTGAGGAATAATATTGCTATTCATTATTTCCGTTTACGTTTATTCTTTTCAAATTCAAAGGAGGTTTTGCAATCCTCATTCAACACGATAAAAGCATCGAATTTCTTTCCGGCTTTGCTTGTCATTCCTTTTATGAGATTGGTCTTTCCGTTATTGACAAGTTTTTCAATATCGGCTATGCTGATTTGTATACCACACACATTACGAAACTGTACCCAACTACACACTTCATCTGAACATTTCACAACCTTATCACGGATAATGAGTTGCTGGCTTTTGCATTTTGGGCAAACCAATTTAGGTAGATTGTTTTGAGCAATGGAAGTTTGCAATAATTCATCGGTAATAGTGGAAGCATATTGTTCCATTTCCTTTTGAAACGTTCCTGCATCCGCTTCGTTGTTTTCGATTTTCTGCAATGCCAATTCCCATTCGGCGGTCATTGCCACGTCAGCAATTTTGCGGTCTTTGACCAATTCATATACCTGCAACCCTTTTTCGGTGGGGATTAAGGATTTCTTATCCCTTCGGATATAGTTGCGGGTAAACAGTGTTTCGATGATGGCGGCTCTTGTAGCCGGAGTACCGATGCCGATATTTTGCAAGGCTTTTCGTTCGTCCTCATTTTCTATTTCCTTTCCGGCACTTTCCATAGCTGATAAAAGCCCTGCTTCGGTATAAAGTACAGGCGGTTTGGTTTTCTTTTCCAGAACGGTAGCTTCATTGATTTTAAGTTCATCGCCATTTTTCAGTTCGGGTAAGTCCTGAATAGCTTCGGTATCTTCATCAGAAAAACTGCCTTTAATGGCTCTCCAACCTGCTTCGATAATCTTACAGCCTTTTGTGGTAAAATCATAATGGGTTACCTGTAAAGCAACATCAGTTATCTCTTTGGTGCAGGCTTGTGAAAGGGCTTCAAGCAAGCGAAAGGCAATCATATCATAAATTGCATTTTCCTTTACATTTAATGCTGATGGTGTTTTGTCTGTAATTAGTAACCCGTGATGGTCTGTTACACGCAAATCATTTACGATGCGTTTATTAAAACGTCCCCATTTCATTTTGGTTACAGCTTGCTTACAGGTTTCTCTGTCTTGCAAGGATCTTACAAGATTTGGAATTTCTGCCCACATATCTTCGGGAATGTATTTGCTTCCTGTACGTGGATAGGTAATAAATTTCTTTTCGTAAAGGCTTTGAGCAATATTAAGCGTTTCTTCAGCTGACAGGCTCAGTTTTTTATTGGCTTCTTTTTGCAATCCCGTAAGGTCAAACAATAAAGGTGGTTGTTCTGTAACACTTTTTGTTTCTACTGATATTACAGTTGCTGAACCGCTTCTCTGAATGGCTTTCAGCGTATCATCGGCAAGTTTTTGATCTTCCCATTTGGTCCGGGAAATACTTTTAAAATCTATCAGCTCTTTGTGGTGCAATAGCTGTATCTGCCAATATTTCTTTACTGAGAAATTTTTGTTTTCCAGATAACGTTTGCATATCAAAGCTAATGTTGGTGTTTGTACCCGTCCGAGTGAATAAATACCATTACCTGCGGCAATGCTCAACGCTTGTGTAGCATTGATGCCTACAAGCCAGTCGGCACGGCTTCTGCCTTGTGCTGCCTGATACAATCCATCAAATTCTTTTCCAGATTTCAGATTATCAAAACCTTGTTTGATGGCTTTTTCGGTAAGTGAACTAATCCAAAGCCGTTCAAATGGTTTAGTGCATTTGAGATATTCATAGATATAGCGAAATATGAGTTCGCCCTCACGACCTGCATCGGTAGCTACTATAATGCTATCGCTCTTATTAAAAAGCTGCTCAATAATTTTCAATTGTTTTAATGCTCCTGTATCGGCTGTATAACCTTTGTCTTTTTTGACTTTACGAACGGTCAGTATAAATGGATTGGGCAATATAGGCAAAGTTTCTTTTTGAAATCCTGAAATTCCATAATCTTCTGGCATTCCTAATCCGATTAAATGACCGAATGCCCATGTAACAAAATAGCCGTTACCTGTCAGGTAACCTTCTTTCTTTTCAGAAGCTCCTAACAGGTTGGCTATTTCCCTTGCTACACTTGGTTTTTCTGCAATGATTGTCTTCATATTTGTTTACATTTTTCTTCCTTTGGATTTTGCAGGAGCTTTTGGTTTTTCCTGTTGTTCCTGCTGCTTTTTGTCCTTCGGTGTTTGCTGTCCTTTTTGCAAAGGTTCTTTAAGGTTTTTGGTCGCTTCATTGGTTTTACCTTCAGAATTAACCGCAGTTTGTGTTTTATGGGCTTCGGTAGGTTGTGTACGTTCTTTATACTGGTTAGGAAATTCAAAGCCTGTTTTTCCGCTTTCCTTATTATAAGTGATATAACCGTTATATTCCTTACCTTTTTTGTCAACTAAGCCACTGACATAAATCGTTTGACCGTCTTTGAATTTGTTGTATTGCTCATTGTCCAGCTCTTTACCTCTGAATGATTTCGGAGCTTCCTGTGATTGACCTTGCTCTTTAGATTGTGATTGCTGAGTGCCCTCTGTTTGTTTATTTCCTTGGGCTTGTTGATTGGTATTGCTTCTGTCAAACATAAACTCTACATAGCGTTTGTCCGCATTGAACTGTACCGTTGCGTCAAACTCAGTTCCTTTTTTAGAAATCATTCCTTCCAACTGAAGTGGTTTTCCTTCCATCAGCGTTTGCTTCTGGGCATCATCCAATTTTACTCCTTTGATTTCATCTGGAATTTTTATAAAATCTGTACGTAGAGCAACCAATTCATTAGTCAGCCTGTCTACACTGATAATGGAGGGCATCATTTCTCCTGTTTTGGTATTTTTGAGATCAACCACACGTCCCATATTTCCGCTGTCGAGAAGGTTTTTCTTATCTTCATCGGTAAACTTATGCCCGAAAAATTCAAAGTTTAAGTTGGGTTCTTTACGGATACCGTGTACTGCCGCTACTACTTTTCCTTCCTGATTTGTTTGTAAGGATAAACGAGCATCCGTACGAACAATAGCACCATCAAGGTTCACGCTTACAGGAACCAGTTCGTTGGTTTTATAACCCTTTAATAAAGGATCTAAAAGGTTCATTTTTTCAAGGCGTTCTTTGCCTAATCCAAGATTGTTCATGGTTTCCCAATCGATCTGTTCCGGCTTAAAGCGGTATTCGCTTGTTTCCGGTGTTGTTTGTGATGTTGTTTCCATATTATTTTGATTTTCTTGTTTACTATCCTGTTTCGTTTCTGTTTTCACCTCGTGTTCCTTCATTACTTTTTCACCTTCGGGAGTTGGCTTATCTACCTGCTTCTGCATTTCATTTGCCATATCAATAGCGATAGGTGCAGGAACTTTGAAAAAGGAGAAGTTTGTAGGGTTCTTTAACTGGCTGAGAAAATTGGAAAAGAAGTTGGAAAAGAAATCGCCACTTTTGTCTACATGCATAAATTGACTTTGATTCTTTTTGTCAGGATCAACGGTTACCATTTTTCCATTTTCATCGATGCTCTTTACAGCCTGGATTTTCTTTTTCTCTTTATCCAGTACCAGCAGTATGTCCGATAATTGTTCCGGAACGTTCTGTTTGTCTATTGTTTGCTCACTCATTTCTTTAATATTTTGAAGTTCAGTGCCGAAAGTAAAAGAAGTATTGGCTGCTTTGCATCAAGTGGCCGTCAAAGGCAGCATTTGGCGTTCATTGGCGTTCATTTAGTAAAACTTTCTCTAATGAATTGATGTACATCGGATAATTTGTAATACAATTTACCGCTGATAGTATAATAGCGTAGTTTGCCAATTGTACGGTAACGTTGGAGGGAGCGATTACTTATTTTAAGCATTTGCATTAAATCCTGATTATCGAGTAATTCCTCTCCATCAATACTGTTGCGTTGTTTTTGTAAGTCATCAATATGTTCGCTAAGCATATCGAAGCGATCCATTATACGTTCCATCCATGCCAGAAACTCCATTCTATCAATATTCATAGGGATATTCTTTAAGGGGTTATACCTATTTTTTATCTGTCTTTAGTCTTCTGCCTTTTTCGATATAGCTTTTTCCTTTTGCCATAAGCTCTTCTACAAATTCATCGCTGCTTTGGATAGCATTCGCGTTCAGCATTTCCTTGATTGTTCCAATGGTGTAGAAGTATTGACCGTAGATTTTTGAATAAGCTATTTCACCTTTGGTACGCATTCTCCATAAAGTCTTTTCACTTATATGCAGGTATTGGCATACCTCATGGTTGTTAAGCCATAAATCATCATAACTGGTATTATCTAATCTTTTCAGATACTCGGCAATCGCATCGATACGGCTGTTAAGCTGTTTCCATGCGTCCTCTTCGATAGTTATTATTTTCATTTTGCAATAGTTTATCATGGCAAAATTGAAGAGTACTTTTTGAAAAATCGTGCAAGGAAAAGCCAAGGAACAAGCAAGAAATAATGTTAAAATTGAATATTTAACAAATTTTAACCTTTTCATTATTGAGTGATATACAGATTATTGAGATTGTATTTGTCTCATTTAATAATTTGGATATTGGTGTTATATATCTAACTACTTGGCAAAAAAAACGGGTGGTTTTGTTTAAATCCACCCGTTATCTCTGTAAGATGTACTTCATTAAGATTCTTTATCCATATATTGCTCCAGAGAGTTTTTAAGATGATTCAGAAATGAAGCTCTATCTCCAGTACGGTCCTTCATTCTGTGAAAAGCATGATGAATGTCTCCAAGTTGTACATTGAACAGTTCCTGGGCTATTGCACTTAACTTTGTTAAACTAATACGTCCATTTGAAACTGATGCTGAAGCATACAATGCATAAATCAATTCAATAAGAGCACTCTTAGAATCGGTCCAGTGAATATCACTATTATCCAAAATAAGATTTACCGTTGATGGTCCTTCCGGAGCATTATTGCAAATTTTTGAATTCAAATAAAAGTATAGATTTTCGTTTGCTATGATTCTTGCAGTTTTATAATCATAGTAAGTAGAAAAATGAGTGTCAATCTCAAAAACAAAACTATTTAGACCATCATAGAAATTTATATTTCCTAATCTGAAGTAAATATTATCTTTATCAACTCTACCTGATTTGTAATACCGATAAAAATCTGATAAAAGAATGTGGTCTTTGAATTCTTTATTCAACTTTTTCATTTGGTTTGAATAATAGTTTAAATAAAGTTGACCATCACTAACAGGGCAGGTAGTTTCAATTCTTGATACCTTATTATAATATACAATTTTGCCCAAAATCTGAGGTTTGATTCTTTTGAAGAAATCTATTTCTTCATTTTCTTTAGCGAAACCATGTTTTAATACATCCATCTTTAGTTGACGGAGTAATTCTTGTAGGTAACCTATCATTTTATAACACTCTTCAATAATGTTATCCGTAGATAAGGCAACTTTTCTTTCTTCTTTTTGTATCTGTGACAATACATCTTTGTAAATAAATTTAGCCATGATAAAAACATTTAAGTGAATAATATTTCAAACACTTAACTTAATTTTATTTTCCTTGATTGGAGATATATTTATATGTTTTTTATGACTTTACTATTTTGAATTTTAATCATAATTAATTTAAACTACAATTATATTTGATTTTTAATGTTTTTAAATTACTTTTTAATATTATATTTTACAAAAAACAATTCCTCAATCGAGGAATATATTTTAATAAATAATTCTATTAGTAATAGACTTATGCTCATAGTAATTCTATACAAACGTTAGTTTTTAGAAATTACATGAATTAATGATGATGGGTTTCCGAATAGAAATAGAGTAATTGAGGAGGGGACATTTTTCCTTGATAAAATGAAAATCCGGATTAATAGAATTTATTCTAAATTTTATATCTTTGTGTATTGATTTACAAGGAAATTGAAAGAGTTCTAAAGAATTGAGAACCATTACCAAATCGTTACTGACAGCGAATTTTAATTTCTTAATCTATTATCTATAAGCTACTTTAGCTATTATTAAAGTTTTTAATAAAAAAAATAATATTATAGATGTAAACCTTCCCTTTGATTTCTAGTATGACTTCTGAGAATGAGCGTTTTTTTCGGCTGAAATGAACTTCAAAAGTAATGGCTTAACAAATGTAAGAGCATAAACAAAAGCAATTGCAACAATCACAAATCCTATCAAACCAATATTGTCTAAGCCAACTTTAGTTGTGACGATCCCTCCAATATAAGCACCACTGCCAATCCCAATATTATAAATAGCCGAAAAAATAGCCATGGCAATATCTGTATTATCTGGTGAAAGCCTTATGATACGGGCTTGATAAGACAAGTTAAAAATGGAAATAGCAACTCCCCACAACATTATAACAAAAAATGTAGCGGTCTCACTAAAAGAAAACACTTTGAGTGCAATAAGAGATACCATAATCCCGCCAATACTCCAAAAGGCAAATGTAAGAGACCATTGGGCACTGAATCTTGTGAACAATAGGCTTCCAAGAATACCGGTGAAACCAAAAAGCAGCAAGGCCAGAGTAGTAACATTTTTAGACAGATGTATAACATAGGTTAAAAATGGCTCGATATAGCTGTACCCACAAAAATGCCCTGTAATGGTAATAGCGGTCAAAAGATAAACACTTAACAGGGCTTTATTTTGAAAAATATGAGGCAGACTTTCTGCAGATTTTTTATTTCTGCTAGGCATAAGGGGCAAGTCTCTCATCAAGACAATCATAATAAGGAAAGCTACCGCAGCAATAGACAAGAAAGTCACCCTCCACCCTAAGTACAATCCTATTGTCCGACCAATGGGTAGCCCCAATATCATAGCCAATGATGACCCAACAGTAAGGATGCTCAGCGCAGCAGATTGCTTGCCAGGCGGAGCCACACGCACTGCCAATGGTGGTGCAATAGCCCAAAATACCGAATGTGCACAAGCAACACCCAAACGCGATGCCATCAACATATCAAAGGAATCAGAAAAGTAAGAGGCAGCATTGCTAAGAACGAAGACAATAAAAACTCCGCCGAGCAGTTTTTTGCTCTCGGTTCGGGCAAAGATCAGCATCAATGGTAAAGAGAGTAATGCTACTGCCCATGCATAGACCGTAATCATAATGCCAGCCCCCGTCTCGGTCATTTTAAAATCTGTAGCAATACTACTTAGCAATCCAATAGGAATAAACTCGGTGGTATTAAATATAAATGTGGCAAAGGCCATACAAATTACAGGAAACCATTGCCCAATATTTGGTTTCTGAGTCGTATTATCTTTTGCTTGCTGAATCATTGATGAAATATAGTCAAATTAGAAATAATTCAAAATCCTAAAAAATCAGATTAGTATATCTAAGCCATGGATTCTGAGCGTTACTCAAAGGCAAATATAAGAACATATGATTTAAAGACTTCTTTATGAGTGGTTCAAATTAATTATAGTATTAGTTTTGACTTTCTCCAACGACAGAAAAATTATAAAATAACAAATCTTATTATGATAGAATCTCATTATCTTTAATAACTTAAATCATTCATCTAATATCTCATAATTTCATATGAAAAAACTTGGCATCATCGGCCTTGGATGGTTGGGAAAGCATATTGCAGAACGGCTTTCTGACCAATATGCGATTTATGCTACTACGACTTCTGCATCAAAAGCTGCCGAACTACAAACCAAAGGTTATCACATGACGCTGGCAGATTTCCCGGATCAGATGGAGACCAGCATCAAACCTTGGTCTATTTTAACAGAGCTGGATGCCGTAATTGTAACCATTCCGTTTTCGGGGATTCGCGGGGCGCAGATATCTATGAAGTGGCGGCAGGAGAATCTGCTCCTTTTCCTCGATCATTACAAGGGAGAGCTTTTCCTGATGAGCTCTACTGGTGTGTACCCACAAAGCGATCAGGATTTTACCGAAGATGATATGCCTGTAGAAGCCGTTGACAGTGAAAATTTTCTTCGGAAAAAGTTTCCGCAAACCAATATTCTCAGGTTAGCCGGGCTTATGGGCGACCAGCGACTTCTGAAAAATTATAATATATCTAATCTTGATCAACCCGTCAATCATATCCATTACACAGACATTGTAAGGCTTATAGAGAAGATGTTGAAACAAGGTTCCGCATCAAAGCTGTATAATGTAGTAGCACCAATGCACCCGAGTAAAGAAGCGGTTATTAATGCTCAAAAAGGCTTATCCCACGATGGCGAAACCTTTCCAAAAGGCAGGACAATATCCGCCGGGCATCTCATCAACGAATTAGATTTTGAGTTCCGTTATCCAGATCCGCGGTATTTTCATCTTTAGTATCAATTTAATTTTTGCAATTTCCTTTTGGAACTATTATTGAGATTATTCAAAAAATTAAAAAATATCAATATGAAACCAAACACCATCAAAAAAGTTGCAAAATATGGATTGGGCACCATGCTCATCGCCGCTGGCATCGGTCATTTGACATTTGCCAGAAAAGAATTCCAGGCACAGGTGCCAGAATGGGTACCATTACAAAAAGACGATACAGTCATTTATTCGGGCGTAGTAGAGATTGCGGTAGGTGCAGCCATTATAGCCGCACCAAAAAAATATGAATCTCTTGTTGGTAAAGTTGCTGCTGGACTTTTTGCGGCTGTTTTCCCGGGAAATTACACCCAATACAAAGAAAGACGTAGTGCTTTTGGCCTTAATACCGATAAGCGCCGTTTTGCGAGACTTTTCATACAGCCTTTGCTCATCTTTTGGGCCATCAAATCCACAGATCGGAAATAATCCTAAGAAATATTCCACAAATAATTCCACTTCACGAGAGTGGAATTATTATTTAAGATTAATTTTTTGGGATAAAAAAGGAATACAAAAAACTATTAATAATTGCTAAAAATGCCGTTACGAATTTCGGTATTGCTTTTTTTACAGTATTTTTGAAGTTTAAATTTCTGAATTGAAAAAATTAGATCAATATATCATCAAAACCTTTTTCGGGCCTTTTCTTTTTATCTTCAGTGTGCTGTTCTTCATATTTATTGTGAACATTATCTGGACACAGATGGGGCAGCTTGCCGGGAAAGGCCTTACCTATTGGGAAATTACCAAGTTTCTTTTTTATCTGGGAATCAGTGTGGTGAGTATGGTGCTTCCGCTTACTATTTTGCTCTCCTCCATAATGACCTTTGGTGATTTTGGAGAGCGTTATGAACTGGCCGCTATGAAAGCGGCGGGGATTTCCCTAGTGCGCGTAATGATGCCCCTTTTCATCACTGTTTCTATACTTGCAGGTATTCTTTTTCTGTTTTCTAATAATGTCATCCCCGATTTTCAGCGGAAGGCGAAAAATATGATGTTCAATATCATCTCAACCAAGCCGGCCATCAATTTTACTCCTGGCGTTTTTATAGACCAATTATCAGGTTATTCAGTAAAATTTGATAAAATCTATGGCAAGAATGGCGAAAAGCTGGAAGGGGTTTTTCTTCATAAAAACGCCAGTAATTATGACGACCAGCAGACCATTATTGCAAAAAGCGGAAAATTTGCACCTGCAGTAGATCGCAATTACCTAAAATTAATTCTCTACAATGGCTATGTTTATACAGATAATGTATCCAACAAATCTTACGAGGAGCGACAAAAACAGCCAAACCAATCTGTAAAGTTTGACAGTTTGGTAAATCATTTTGACATTAGTGAAATTATTAATAAAGGTATCGAAAACGAAAAAATTACGGATGACTACCGCTTCCAAACTTATGGTGAAGTCGCTAAAACACTTGATAAAAACCGAAAAGATAATGCGACGGTGATGGGTTCATTAAGTGCACCTGTTATTACACAGACCAACAATTACGTTCAATACATTGATAAGACCAAAGTTAAAGAGAAGGTTTTGCAGCCTTACAAAATTGATACATTAAAAGAACCAAAAAAGCTGGATGTCCTATGGAGTGCCTATAATAGAATAGAATCACTGAAAAGCACGGCTACGGCTAACGAAAGCGCGGTAGACGACCTTTTGAAACAGCATAATAAAATCGTGATTTATCAGCAGCGGATCATCTCCTATTCGTTCACCTGTATTATTTTCTTCCTGATTGGTGCCAGTTTGGGTTCCATTATCAGAAAGGGCGGCATGGGACTGCCGGTCATCATTGCGATTGTTATATTTATTATTTTTTATGTCCTAAATCTGTCTGTAGAAAACCTATCCTGGAAAGGAGTGCTGGATCCTTACTTAGCAACCTGGCTGCCCAACCTTGTATTGTTCCCTTTCAGTATATGGCTAACGTACAAAGCCCTAACAGACTCCCAATTGTTTGATATAGAAAAATATCGGGCATTATTCAAACCGATTATTAACAGGTTTTCCAAACCTAAAGAGCATCAGCGATATCAATAGATTATTTTGATCTATTGTTATTTACTCGTTAAGACTCATCCTTAGATTAGCAACTGATGATTGTTTATCATTAATCTTTTGCTGATGTTAGTTGAAAATCATTAAAGTCAAAACGTGATTTTCTTGTTATTGACTAACATTAATTATCTGAATAAATACAATAATAATATATCATAAAAAAGCAGTACAACCATCAGGCTGTACTGCTTTTTAAATTTTTAAGAATAGTATTCTACTTAACTTTTGTAACTGAACTTTTTTGCCAGTTGTTGTGGAATTTGCAGTCTTTATATTTATCATCAATAGAGATAAAAACTGATGGGAACTTTGCATTCACCCATTTCTCTACAATTTCGCTCTTCTTCTTGTTAAGTGCAAGATCCTTGATTCTCTCATAATCGGTAGAAAGTTCCAATTGATGAGCATCTATAATACCATTAACCTGTACGATACTTAGCATTTTTCTTTTCTGTTGATCTTCCTGCTGAAATGGCTCTGTAATATCACCATCCTTAAGACCCGCAATCTGATAAGAAATTGTGGGATCTAGACTTAACTTTTCAATTTTATCAGACCCATCCTGAGCATTGGTCATAATCCCTGCACTATACTTATTGCTCTTATCATCAGAGAATTTGTAAGCAGCATCTTTGAAAGTCATTTTTTTATCTAGCACCAAGGTTCTAATACTATCCAATTCTTTTTTGGTAGCAGCCAATTCATCGGCATTAGGTACACTTTTTATAAGAATATGGCGCGCATCATACTTTTTACCATTTCTTTTGATTAATTGTATAAGATGGAAACCAAATTCAGACTCTACAGGATCCGAAATCTCATTTTCTTGAAGATTAAGTGCAGCAGCCTCAAAAGGTTTCACCATTTGGCCCATATTGATATTTTTGTACAATCCTCCTACCGCAGCAGAACCTTCATCTTCAGAATAAATTCTGGCAAGATTCTCAAAACTTTGGCCATTTTTGATCTCCTCTTTGATCTTGTTGAGTTTGGCTATGATTTCTTTTTTATGCGATTCAGAGAGTTTGGGATACATGCTGATTTTGGACAGCATTACCTCATCCTTTACGTTGGGTAGCTGATATTTGTACTGATTGTAGAAATCAGTCACTTCACTAGGCGTAACATCTGCTTTATCAGTAATCCTTGCATATTTCTGCTGGCCGTAATAGTTATCGGTATCAATTTTTTCTATGGCAGATTTCATTTCAAAAGATGTTCGGAACTTATAAGCCGCCAACATTGCTTTCTCATCTGGGAATTGCCCAAGAATTTGGTTATACTTATTTCCCGCCATCTCTTTGATAGCAGCACTACGGTTTTCTATCAATGTATCTTTTTTAGCTTCATAAATGAGCAGTTTATTATTAAGGATACTTTCCATAAACTCACATTTATCACCTACATTGGCACCTTGCTGCTTGGCATAATTAGCCTGTTCATCGATATCCGACTCCAGTACAATCTCGTTACCTATTACCGCAGCAATCCCATCTATCAACTGGCCTTTTTTCACCTGTGCGGAAACATTTGTACTGATAAAAACAGCAAAAACCGATAAGAAAAAAAGATATTTCTTGTAATTTGACATTATTTTTTAGATTATTAAGCAGCAAAATTAATATTATCAGTCAATTTTGCTTTATTTTTAGTTATAATTATTTCTTAAAATTTTTGTTAAGTTCTGCCATAAAGGCTGGCTGAATCTCTACTTTTGTTTTGGCACGTTGGTCAGCGATGGTCTTTTGCAAAACCTTTTCGGTTACTGCATCTGTCATCTCCGGCTCGGCTTCGGCCAGTGTCATCTGCTGCTCGGGCAGGATATCATCTATTGCAATCACCACATCGCGCTCGCCAATTTTGGTTAAAAATGTTCCTTTTTTAAAAGGTACATGATACTTTTTGAATATGTCTCCACTTTCCTCTATTTTACCTTCTTCAAAATGTACCAAAACTTGGTTTTTATCATTAACCCTGTTTTTAAAGGTCTCTTTTAGAGACTGCCACTTTTTGGGATCTTTCACTTCCTTCTCTAACTCTTTAACCAACGCAGGATCTGAAATGACAGCCGCCCTGGATTCCGCTCTTTTTTCCCAGACAAACTTAGCTTTGTTGGCATCATAATAATCTTTGTAGAATTTGGGATTATTTTTAACTTCATTTTTAAGATAATCAGAGAAAATATATTCTGACAGTAGATTTTTCTTAAGCTCGTCCAATTCAGGTTTTACATCTGGTAACTTGTCAAAGTTCTTGGCATAAGTCATCATTACAAACTGATTCGCTTGATAATTAACCAATTCCGACCATTGCGTGGTTGGCATTTGCTCCAGATTTTTATACTGAGCATCCAGCGCCTTCTTAAAATCCTCATAGTTTACACTGCTTTTACCATAGGTGAAAAGTAACGTTTTAGCACTTTTGGGGTTAAGATAAGCCTGATAAGATTTTTTAATTTCTGCAAAATCTTTGGTTTCCGCATATTTGCCTTCAGCCTTCAAATAATTCACCATTTTCGAGTTTAACTCTTCTCCGTAGCTGCTGTCCATCATTTCCTTTTGGAAAAACGATCTATTCTCATCCGTCAATAAATAAGGTTCTATATTATAGATATTGAAGATAAAATAGCTATCGCCAATTAAAAGTGGTTCTTTGGTGTAAAAATCCTTTTTTTGACCTTTCAGCGCGTTGTAAACTTCATCTGGCAAGATAGGAGACCCCATTACGCCGCCTCCAGAATTTTTAGCTTCTTCGGTGGTCGCAAATTCTTTTACCACAGCTTGGAATTTTTTCCCCGCCGCTAATTCTTTGTAGATTTTATCTTTAGTTGTCTGATAATTGGCGTCTTTGGGGATGCTAAGCACTCCAAAAAGCAGGTATCCTAGGCTTGGCCTGGTGTTGACCACTTTTGCAAAGGCCACTACATTTTGTCTGTCTATCAGGTTTGTATAAGAATTGACCGCGGTAGCTTTAATCTGCTGATAAAGTTCATAATCCAGCATCCCGGGTTTGATATAAAAAGGTTTGGCAGCTTCTGGTGTAGAATTTTTTGTAATAAAATCTTCCATACTTACTTTGCCAGCCTTTACCTCGTTGTAAAGTTGCTTGTAGTCTGTTTTGTCATCAGATTTTTTTTGTTTGATGAATATTAAAACCTCCTGCTCTGTCTTGCTTGAGTTTACAAAATCCTGCAATAGCGGATTGACAATACTTTGAGGATAGAATTTTTTATCTCTTAACTCTGATAATTTTTGATTAACCGCATTTACATAGAAATTAAGTGTATCAGCTTTTTTATCTTTAGCAAGCTGCTGCAATAGCAAAAACTCGACTGTTGAACTGACCGCTTTATCCGGACCTACTTTCTCAAGGCCGTATTTATTTTCTTTGATATAATCTTTTACAGAGATGCTGTCCTTACCTACAATCAGATATTGTGAAAATACCGATTGCGTAGACAGCGCCAATATAACAGGAAAAAAAATCTTCTTCATACTAAACATATATTTACCTATAATTACCTATAGACCAAGTGGTGAATTTACGAAACTTAACAATTATATAGCCGACTCAAAAGAAGTCAACTCGCGGAACTGAAGAATCCTGTGATTCAAATCTTCTTTTGTAACCGCCTGAATCCTCTCTGTCCCAAATTTTTCTACCGTGAAAGATGCCATGGCACTTCCCACGATAATAGCCGTTTTCATACTTTCAAACCCGAAATCTCCCTTTTTGGTAAGGTAAGCTGCAAATCCGCCGGCAAAAGTATCACCTGCTCCAGTTGGATCAAAGACATCTTCTAGTGGCAATGCCGGGATGGCAAATACTTTTTCCTCGTGAAAGAGCAAAGCGCCATGTTCCCCTTTTTTGATAATGACATATTTAGGACCCATTGCATGGATTTTTTTGGCCGCTTTCACTAGGGAATATTCACCCGAAAGTTGTCTGGCTTCTTCGTCATTAATTGTGATAACATCGGTTTTGGCAATCACCTTCATCAGATTGTCCCATGCGATGTCCATCCAAAAATTCATGGTATCCAAGATTACCAGTTCTGGTTTTTTGGACATTCTTTCCAACACAGATAACTGAACCATAGGATCCAGATTTCCTAATAAAAGAACATTGGCATCTGCAACATGCGCCGGCACTTTGGGATCAAAATCTGCCAAAACATTCAGTTCTGTAATTAATGTATCTCTGGAGTTAAGATCATTATGATATTTGCCGCTCCAGAAAAAAGTTTTACCGTCTTTCACCACCTCTACACCATCGATATTGATATTTTTGGAGGTTAGCATATCCAAATATTCCTGAGGAAAATCGCCACCTATGACAGAAACCAAACTTACATCTGTATCCAAAGCCGAAGCTGCCAAACCAATAAAAGTGGCGGCACCACCCAAAATCTTGTCTGTTTTACCAAATGGTGTTTCTATAGCGTCAAATGCGACAGTTCCTACTGCTAATAATTTCATATGTTAAGTTTTTGTCCAGCATTGCTAATACAGGCCGGAAGTTTTAATATTATATTTTATTTTTTTCTTAATACCGAATTTCCGATTTCTATTTCCATTCAAATGTATCGATCATGTGGAGGAGATCCTTTTTGATATAATCAACGGCCGGCGCCAGAGAATCGGGTTTCGGCCTGGAATTAAAATACAAATTCCCGGTAACGAAATGCCTGGTGCTATCCGTCACAAAAAACTGGATATTAGATGCCGTCTGCCCTTTAAGTTCATAAAAATTGCCATATACCTTTTTCTTCGGATATTGGAAAAACTTGGTATCTATGGAGCTGGCCTTGATGGTATGCTCATAAACCATTTTCTCTACCTCTTTCACATGCAAAGGAAAATCATTTTTGATAGGAAAATAAGTGATAAAAACATTAGCCTTCATCTTGGGGTAAGACAAATTGTACCAGCAAGGCTGCTTGGCATCCTTAATTGTGGCAAAATCAGAATAGTCAAAAGAATAACTGCATGGCGCGCTAAACCTGGTGTAATTGGGATTGGGATATTCCAAACGCAGGTCTCCCTTGGGTTTTGGGACAGGTTCTTTGCCACATGAACACAATGATAGACCAACAAAAATTCTGATCAGATTTTTAAACATTCGGCAAAAATAACAATAAGAATTGATACAGAGAATTTTGAAAACCTAATTTTTATTAAGAATACCTGATTTACAAGGAAATGACTATATCTATTAATAGATCAAAGCTTCTATTTTAACAAAAAACGACTAAGAAGCGCCAGCGCGTGAGGGCGGAGGGCATTGGTGGAGCTCCTGCGCCGAAGAAGCAGAGCGACTGCCCGCAGACCGCCCCAAGGTGCGACGAGTGGTGCGAGCGAAGCGAGCGCCAACGAGGATCACCGCGGGACACGCCCAAAGAATAAAGCAATGTGTTAAAATACGTTATAGTTATTATCTGAAGAAATTTTTTGTAACCTTTTTGATTTCTCCGTCGTATAATATAAGCAACCTAAAGAATGAGGTTTTTATAATGAGACAATTAAAAATTACAAAACAGGTTACCAACAGGGAAACCGCATCACTCGACAAGTATCTGCAAGAGATTGGGAAAGTAGAACTGATTACCGCTGATGAGGAGGTAGATTTGGCACAGAGAATTCGTGCCGGAGACAGGGCTGCGTTGGAAAAACTGATCAAAGCGAATCTCCGTTTTGTGGTTTCGGTTTCTAAACAGTACCAGAATCAGGGACTTTCTCTTCCGGATTTGATTAACGAAGGTAATCTTGGATTGATGAAAGCAGCGAAAAGATATGATGAGACCAGAGGTTTCAAATTCATTTCGTATGCGGTATGGTGGATCCGTCAGTCTATTTTGCAGGCTTTGGCTGAGCAGTCTAGGATTGTAAGGTTACCTCTTAATAAGATTGGTTCTATCAATAAGATCAACAAAGCTTACGCCCACCTGGAGCAGGAAAATGAAAGACCACCTTCCCCGGAAGAACTTTCTGAAGTTCTTGACATGAGTGAAGAGGACATTAAGGAATCTATGAAAAACAGTGGCCGCCACCTTTCTATGGATGCACCACTTGTGGAAGGAGAAGATTCTAACCTATACGACGTTTTGCGTTCTGGCGAGTCTCCAAGCCCGGATAAAGATCTGATGCTGGAGTCTCTTCAAATTGAAATCGAAAGAGCACTTTGCACGCTGACGCCAAGGGAAGCTGATCTTGTAAGGCTTTATTTTGGTCTTAACGGCAAGCATCCAATGACGCTGGAAGAGATTGGTGAAACCTTTGACCTTACCCGGGAAAGAGTACGCCAAATCAAAGAGAAAGCAATCAAAAGGCTGAAACACAATTCCCGAAGCAAGATTCTGAAATCTTACCTCGGAAAATAATTTTTCGCGACAACAATATCAAAGCAGGTTTTTCTAAGCCTGCTTTTTTTGTTGGAGATGGTAAGCCACTTTTTCCTCCAGGTCTTCCAGATTAAAGGGTTTGGCTACGAAATCATCTGCCTGCGCCAGCTTTGCAAGTTCCTGTATATCATTGTTAGCCGTCACATAGATAACCGGAATATGTTTAAATGCCTCGTGGCTTTTCAAAAGTTGAGTAGCCTCTACCCCACCGATATTTGGAATCCAGTTATCCATCAAAATAAGATCAGGTTGATAATCTGTAACTTTTTGAATAATGTCATGCGAGGTTTCCGAGATTTCAACCTTATATCCGTTGGATTCGAAGATGATGGTGATCACCTCCAGGATACTTTTGTCATCATCAAAAATTAAAATCTTGTCCATAATTATAGTGTTATTGTTTTTATAGTTGATTAATTAAACCGGCTAAATCTTCCGGTGAAAACAGCAGATCATAATCTACCTGACGCAAGGCCTGCTGCGGCATATAGCTGATTTCGGCAGTCTCAGGATTCTGAATCCAAACCCTTCCTCCCGCCTTTTTAATGATTTTGAGCCCGGCTACACCATCTGCATTAGCTCCGGATAAAAGTACTGCTACCAGCTCTTTGCCAAATACTTCTGCTGCAGAAATAAATGTAATATCTATAGAAGGCCTGGAGTAGTTAATCCTCTCGGATCTATCCAAAGACATTGTCTTGCGCGAGTCCAATAAAAGATGATAATCTGCAGGTACCAGATAAATCTTATTAGGTTCCAATTCGGTTTTATCTTCTATTTCCATAACTTCTTGCACGGCATACTGTTGCAACAAAGTTTCTAATATATTGGCAGCCTGAGCCTTGCGGTGAATAACAATCAGAATTGAAAAATCAAGACTTGGTTTCAGATGGCGGATCATCTCTAGGATGACCTGCAAGCTGCCTGCGGATCCGCCGATAACAACCAATTCTGTATGATTTTCGCTTTCCATAAAATCCAAAGTTATGGATTAATTAGAGATTATTTTTTTCCAGATCTTCTCCTCACCTATACGATGATAAAATTTTTCTAAACCGGAAAACCTTAATGTTTCCTTAGATCCCAACGCCAGATATCCCAAATTTTCCAAACTGTTATCAAAAAGATTAAACACTCTGTCCTGAAGTTCTTTATCAAAATAAATCAAAACATTGCGGCAAATAATGAGCTGAAAGCTATTAAAAGAACTGTCTGATACCAGATTATGAGTAGAAAGAATCATTTTGTCCCTAAGGCTTTTATCCAATCTCGCACTGTCATAATTGGCGGTGTAGTAATCTGAAAAATCTTGCCTTCCGCCGGAAAGGATATAGTTCTCCGAATACAGCTTCATCTGCTGCAAAGGAAAAACGCCCGCTCTTGCGGTTTCCAAAACTGCAGGATTAATATCTGTGGCGTAGATCAAAGATTTGTGGTAGAGGTTGGCCTCCTTCAACAAAATAGCAATGGAATAAGCTTCCTCTCCCGTAGAGCAGCCAGCCACCCAAATCCTAATCAGCGGATATGTGCCAAGCTGTGGCAATATCTCATCCCTAAGGCATTTGAAAAAAGAAGGATCTCGAAACATCTCGGTAACATTGACGGTAATCTCTTCCAAAAAATGTTTGAGATAATCCGGCTCATTAATAACTTTATAGCGTAGTTCTGCGAAGCTTGTAAAACGGTCCAGCATGCATATCCGGTTAATCCTCCTTTTGAAAGAAGCCCGGCTATACAAAGAAAAATCGTAGCCGTATAAGTCATAGATGTCCCTAACCAACTGCTCTATTTCCTCATCCTTTATAATATTAGGCTCCAGCATCTAATTCAATTTTTTTTATAGCATTCATCAGTAGATCGACATCTACAGGTTTTTTGATATAATCGTTAGCTCCTGCATCCAAACATTTTTGACGATCTTCCTGCATGGCCTGCGCCGTCACTGCAATAATGGGGATATGTCTAATCTGCTGATCTTCACGAATCAATTTTATCGCTTTGTAACCATCAGTATCAGGCATCATCATGTCCATAAGGACCACTGATATATTATCGTCATTTTTTAATATGCCAATAGCGTCTTCCGCCGAGATAGCTGTTTCCGACGTGTAACCACGGGCCTTCAGTGTCAATTTGAGCGCAAAGATATTGCGCGGATCATCATCTACGATAAGAATTTTTTTTGTCATTACAGATGGTTATTAATATTAATTATCGTAGAGCCATACACGTAAAAGTGACAGAAGCTGGTCTATATCCACAGGCTTTGTAATATAATCTGAGGCACCTGCCTGAATGCATTTGTCCCTGTCCCCAACCAATGATTTGGCTGTTACCGCAATAATGGGCAACTTAGAATAGGCCGGCATTTTCCTTATTTCCTTTATAGTATCATATCCATCCATTTCGGGCATCATCATATCCATCAGTATTACATCAATATCGGGATGTTCTTTAATCTGTTCGAGTGCCTGTTTACCGTCCATTGCCAAGACAACTTCCACTTTATAAGTTTCCAGCGCTTTGGTTAACGAGAAAATATTACGAACATCATCATCTGTGATAAGGATCTTTTTGCCACTTAAAACCTCGGTGAGCGAGCCCAGCGTTTTGCTCCTGATCACCTCCGCTGAGCTGTTTTTTTCTTCTACCAAATGGAGAAAAAGTCCCACCTCATCCAAAATACGCTGATAAGAATGAGCGGTTTTAACTACAATAGAATCTGCATATTTCTTGATTTTCAATTCCTCGGACTTGGAGAGGTTACGCTCTGTAAATATAATGATGGGCAAATTCTCCAATCCTTCATAACTTTTGATAGATTCGATAATCTCATAACCATTTCCCTTTGAGAATCCAATATCAAGAATCACACAGTCCACATTGCCACTTGTAAGGGCTTTTACACTGTCTTCCACATTATTTTCTATGGATAATGAGATATCAAAGTTACTGAGAAAGTAAGAGAGTGCACTAGCATGTTTTGAATTTTCTTCGGCAATTAAGACTTTTTGTGGAGATCGGCTAAGCGCTTCTTCTATTTTTTTGAAAACATCTGTCATCTGTTCCAGCGCCACAGGTTTATTAATGAAATCAATAGCGCCCTTCATAAGACTTTCTTTCCTAACCTGTAGAGAAGACATCATATGTACCGGGATTGGTTTGGTTTGTACATTCGCCTTTAATTGATCCATCACCTGCCAGCCGTCTTGCATAGGAAGCTGTACATCCAACAGGATTGCTACCGGATGATATTCCAGAGCGGCAGAGAGAGCTTTGTCACCTCTCACAACTACCACACCCTTATAATGCTGAAGATGTGCATATTTTAACAAAGCTTTAGCAAAATTGATATCATCTTCTACAATCAATATTACCTTATCCCCAGGCGCGATGGAAGCTCTGTCGTCATCTACATCTGCCGGAATCTCTAATGTAGCTATCGCTGAATCCAGTTTATGAATATTTTCTGTTAGAATTTCTTCGGACAAATCATCCTGCTTTTCTTCGGCAGAATGGGTATGGACTTCATTCACTGGAATAATGAGGCTAAAGGTACTGCCCTCGTTAACTTCACTTGTTAGCTCCAACCTTCCGCCAAGTAATTTTGCAATTTCACGACTGATAGACAAGCCCAAGCCCGTTCCTCCAAATTTTCGTTGGGTAGAACCGTCAGCCTGTTGGAATGCTTCAAAAATTAATTTTTGCTTATCCTGCGGAATACCAATGCCGGTATCTTTTACATTAAAAATTATAAAATTAGCATCTAAAATATCTCTTTGTATAGATAACTCTATGCTACCCTCTTTGGTGAATTTAAAGGCATTAGATAAGAGATTTCTAAGCACCTGATCAAGCCTTAGCCTGTCAGTTTCAATGGTGTTGCTGATGGTATTATCAATATGAATATTAAATGCCACGCCTTTTTCCCTGACAACGGGGCTGAATAAATTACGCAAATCTTTAACGACCTCATCTATAGAGACTGGCTGATACTCCAACGCCATTTTCCCAGATTCTATTTTAGCCAGATCAAGAATTTCATCTATCAAGGTGAGTAAACTGGTACCGGAACTTTGTATCACTTTTGCAGATTCTATCTGATCTTCGTTAAGGTTTTCATCAGGATTTTCTGCCATTAGCCTAGACAAAAGTAAAATAGAATTAAGCGGTGTCCGCAGTTCGTGCGACATATTAGCCAAGAACTCAGATTTATACTGTGTACTGAGTGCCAGCTCTTCAGCCTTTTTCTGAATCTCAAGATTATGATTGGCAATCAGCTGATTTTTTTCTTCTAACAGTTTTGAACGTTCCTCAAGCTCAATATTACTCTGCATCAGTTCTTCCTGCTGCACTTTCAGTTCTTCTTCCGAGGCCTGTAGTTTTTGCGTTTGCGCCTCCAGTTCTGTATTCAAGTTTTCAAGCTCTGCATGTTGTACCTGTAATTCTTCGGTCTGTGCCTGCGTTTCTTCCAGAAGGCGTTGCTCTTTTTCTCGCGCTCTTGCCGCCATAATTGCCAGACCAATATTGCGCGAAGATTCTTTAAAATAATCGATCCTGATCTGATCAAAGCTATCAACAGAGCTAAGTTCAACTATTCCTATGGTTTTGTAGTTACTGTATAACGGCATGAGTAAAATCCCGTTGATCTTCACTTTTATACTTGCAAAGCTGACCGAGAAGTCTGCATCGTTTAGATCATTAAAAACTTTTACTTTCTGTTGCTCAAATACCTGCCCCACCATGCCTTCTCCAATAAGAAAGTTCTTCTTCATATGATCCTCCATTCCAATAGCAGTGCTAAGTCGCAGTACTCCATCTTCCAAAAGGTAAATAGCACCATTGGAGCAGTTGCCATACTCTATGAGATGTTTTAAGGAATTCTCAAGAACGTCTTTTACACTATTTTTGCCAACCAGTGATTCATTAAGTGATGCCAAGCCCTTTTGAAGCCAATCACTGTTATTAATTTTGTCAAAAGAATTTTTGAGAGAATCGGTCATGTAATTGAGAGATCCTACAAGATCGCCCAGATCATCCTCTGCATTATCTGTCACTTTTTCGGTATAGTCACCACTTGCGACTCTGTTGGCAATTTTTTGAATGGCACTCACCCGTCTCTTCATTTCCGCATCTTTATCTTTCAATTCCTTCTCCATAGCGTCTCTTCTCTCCAAATCATTGCGGAGTTTGATATAGAAAATCACAGTAACAAGAAGTGCGGCAATAGCCGATAAAATAATGAACCAAACAGTAGTTGAAGTGGAAGTATCTAAATCTCTGTTTTTTTGCTGTAATTGTGCTTCCTCGTATTTTACAAAATCTTGAGCAATGTTCCTGCAATTATCCATATAATCCTTCCCCATCTGCATTTGTTCCTGCGTCATCTGCTCACCTTTGCGTTTGTTTTCTACAAAACGCTGAAGGTTGGAAAAATTAGCCTTCATGTTTTTTTCCAGCTCATCTAAACGTTTTAGTTGGTTTGGATCGGTAATATCCAACTGCCTCGCCCTTTCTATTGCTTGAGGGTATTCTACAACGCTTCTCTTATAAGGCTCTAGGAACATTTCCCTCCCTGTGAGCTGATAGCCACGGTTTCCGGTTTCCGCATCCAAAAGGGCTATCAATACATCTTTCACAGCCATTACAGAACGGCGGCTAACGCTGAGGCTCTCCCTATTATGCATCTGCTTCTGAATACTCCAGTAAGACGCTACAGAACTGGCTATCAATATTAAAAGAGAAAATCCTACTCCGAACTGTAAATTTCTGACGAATTTTTTTGGCATATCAAACTTAGTTTAGCGGTAATGAAAAATAAAATGTAGAACCTTCGTTTATTTTGCTGGATACACCAATGGTGCCGTCGTGCTGTTTTATTATTTCCGAACAGATGTACAAGCCGATCCCCATTCCCTGGAATTTGAGAGAAGATTCTTCTACACGGTAAAATTTATGAAAAACAGATTCCTGCTTATACTCAGGAATTCCGATACCAAAATCCGTGATACTGACTTTGACAGACTCATCATCTGCAAACATGGTGACAATAACGTGGTTATTTTCTGGAGAATACTTAATGGCATTGGTAAGAAAGTTAACCAAAACCTGCTCTATCCTAATGGCATCAAAAGGAAGAAAAAGCGGAGCTTTTAAACCATGGCGTTCTATTTTTAACTTATGATCGTGCGTTTGTAGAATGGTATCTATCGCATTATCCACCACTGCAGTAAGGTCATTTTGCTTTTTATTGATTTTCAGTTTCCCATTTTCTATTTTGGAAACATCCAAAAGATCCGTGATTAAAGTATTCAGCTTTTCTACCTGCTCAAGAGACTTGGTAACAAAACTTACATCGTTACTATCATTAACCTTTAGCTTACGCTCCAGCAATTGCATATACGCTTTGATGCTGGTGAGTGGCGTTTTCAATTCGTGGCTGGCAATACTTAGGAATTCATCTTTTTCCTTTTCTATTTTTTTTTGGTCATCAATATCTGTAAAGGTTCCTACCCAGTTTTTTATCAATGCGCCATCGTATACAGGCGTCATACGCAAAAGATGATACCTATAATCACCCGTTCTAATATTCTTGATACGGATTTCCAACTCCATATTCCTACCCGATTTTCGGCACTTTTCAAATTCCTTTTTAACATTTACATCATCAGGATGGGTCTCGGGAAATACTTTATCAGAATCAGAATACTGATACCATTTTACATTAACAAAACTCACCACACCATCTTTATCCAATGTAAAGGCAATCTGAGGGAGCGCCTCCAGCATGAGGTGAAAATGATCAATCTCAGAACGCATGCTCACGTGCGCCTCTCGCCTGCCCTTTACCTCAAGCTCTAGATTTTGCTTGGTCTTTTTGATTGCCATATTTTGCTCCTGCAAATTATAGTAAGCCTTTACCTTAAGCAAAAGAATCTCCGGATCTATAGGCTTTGTCACATAATCTATACCGCCGGAAGCATAGCCTTTGGCAATAAACTTCTTTTCGGTATTTACGGCAGACAAAAATATAATAGGGATGTCCTTGGTCCTGCTGTAGCCTGCTAATGTTTCCGCCACCATAAAACCATCCATATCAGGCATCTGCACATCCAGAATTATAAGAGCATAGTTATTCTTAAGTGCTTTTCCCAGGGCTTCTTCGCCGGAATCGGCTGTATCAACCAAAAAATCTTTTGATTCTAATAGTTTTTTTAATGAATATATATTATTTTGATTGTCATCTACAATTAAGATCATAAGATTTTATACTTCAAAAAAATTAAAAGTGAATAGTTTGTCATCAAAAATACTCACAAAACTTGTAACACCCCACTACTATCAAAAATAATGCAAAAAAAAACAGCTTGTGGCAAAGCGCAAACTGAATTAGCTGTAAGTAACAACTTTAAAGCCAAAAAAAATTTAAAAATAATCCCCATTTATAAAAAAACAGGGATTATCATTTGACCGAGATTATTTCTTTGATTCTTCTACAGAAACTTTTCGGAAGTCTTTGAACAGTTTTCCAAGTTCCAAAGCTGATTTTCTAGCTCTTGTACCAGCTGCTTTGTTACCTTTTTCTACTTGCTGCTCTGCCTCTTTGCTGAAACTTTCAAATTCCGCATTGATTTTTTCAATTAGCTCTTTCATAGTTGATATAATTAATTAATTGGACTGCAAATATAAAAGTTTAGATCAATTATACTTCATAATTGTTTAAATCTTTTGATCTGCAATATATTTACACCAATAATTTCTTTCTATAAAATATTATTTTAAAAAAAATCCATCGCAAAAAGTCTTGCAATGGATTCTATTTTAATTTGATTTGATAATGTTTTCCGTCTTTTATTCCTTAATGAATTTCAGAACGCTGGTTTTTTGGTTCTGATTAATTTTAATGTTGTAAACACCCTGTTTCAGCCCCTGAACATTGATGGTTTTAGCAGAGGAAGACATTACCTTTCTGCCATTCATATCATAAATCTCAGCTTGTAATGCTCCATCCTTTTTAATAGTTAATACTTTGGAAACCGGATTTGGGTAAATGCTGAGAGTGGCCGATTTATTAAAATTATCCACAGCCAGATTAGGTTCCCCAGCCAAAGACAAGAGTGTATTTTCCGTCAGTTTTTTCACATTCTGATTGCTTCCCGTTCCCGGCGCATACCAATCATAAACCCCGGAACCGTACCATACAACAGTACCGTCACCGGAATGACGAGGATTAAACTTGGCACCCTGGATTTCGTTGCCATCACAGTTTTCCAGCAGGATTTCCGCATTCAGCGTATTAGTAAAAACAGCTCTTCTCTGCGCCAATGTGGAGTTTGCGCCACCTGCATCGTCAAAAACCCTTCCCCAGTTAAAATTATACTGCAAAGTCCTGTTTTTCTTCTGTGTATCTGCGCCCAAAAACTCGATACTCTGCGCTGCAAAAGTACAGCCCACAGACGATGTAGCAATGCCGGTAACCAAAGCAGGCGATGCTGTACCACTCCAGTTGGTTCCCCATGCGGCGGCTGTATTGGCAGGGTTTACAGCGGTATCACCAAAACTCTGGTTGGGCCTGTATTCCCAAGGGTTGGACAATCCATCAAAAACCCCAATAACTTCCAGACTTTTCCCTGCAAAATTCCCTAGGAAGATATTTTTCCCAGAATGGTAGAATTGTTTGATTTTCCACATAAAGTCATCCTCCGTTTGGGAACATTGCCCGTTCCACTGGAAACCTGTCTCTCTAAGGACACAATGTTTATCTCCGTTGGATTCTGATGTGCCGCGTGGCCATTCATTCAGCCGTTCTGTGTAAGTAGCGCCGTCGCTCTGTATCCAAATAACATCGTAACCGCTGATATCCGCACCTTCTGCAACATCCTGAAAAGACAGATAAGTACCGCTGACTTTGGAGGAATGGGCAGGAACAAAGCTTTCCATAAACCATACGGCAGCAGCCCTGTCATCATCATAAGTCAATCCATCGCTGGCTGTTGGGATATTACTGTTATAAAAATCGGCCTGACCTATGAATGCAATTTTCTTTGTTTGAGCTGTTGCGTTGGCGATCATCATTGCCAATAGCAATCCTGAATAGATTTTTCTCATAATTCTGATTTTATTTGTTTTTAATATTAATTTGATAACATAATTCACATCAATGGACATCAATCATCATTAAATGGATTAAATCATTGTATATCAATCCACAGTGCTTATTCCAAATGTATCAGCAATGGCTATTGTGTTGTTTCAGAAATTGTTCAAAATGCTCTGAAAATGTTAAAAAGAATAAAAAAACACATCAAACACCGATGGATAAAGAAAAGTTAAAATCAGTAGAAATTGAAGAAATAGGTTGGGATTATAAAAATGTTACATGACATTTGTAAATGTAACGTGTTAAAATTAAATTAAAGCTAAATTAATATTCAATTAATATGAAAAGTTTTTACTAAAAATTGTCTGTGTGATTCAACTTTATTAATATTGTCTTAATATGACAATCATGAAAAACCGTAAAAACCCTGTATTTCATCAGGTTTATAAAATACTTCTTGTAATTTGCGCCGTATTTTTACTGTTGACTTGTAAAGATTCCGAGAAATCCCCGGAGGTTATCAATATCGGGTTTTCCCAGGGATTAGGAAATCATCCGTGGCGGCAGGTGATGAATCATGCCATGGAAATACAGGCCTCGCTCCACACAGAGGTACAGCTGAATATCAGAAAGGCAGAAGGGTCTGTAAGCAAGCAAATCAAGGATATACAGGCTATGCTGGATAACCATACCGATGTCATCATTATATCACCGATAGACCCCAACTCGCTCACTCCGATCGTGGAAAAAGCGTACCAACAAAAAGTACCTGTCATCCTGCTGGATCGCAAAATAAATTCTAACAAATACACCACATATATTGGCGCTGATAATACAGAAATAGGCCGCGATGCTGCCAACTATATTATCTCTGATTCTAAAAGTGAGAAAAAAATCCTTGAAATTAGAGGTGATGACCAATCGTCTCCCAGCACTGAGCGAAGCATCGGCTTCGAAAGTGTGGTTAATAATAACCCTACTTCCAAACTTGTAAAAAAATTCCGTGGATTGCCGACAGAGCAATTTAGGAAAACGTTGGATTCTTTGCGTGACCAAAATTTATACGTATTTGCTTTTAATGACGAGCTCGCCGGCAATGCCTGGCAAATCGCACGCAGCCAAGGCGTGGAACATCAGATCAAATTGATTGGCGTAGATGGCCTCAATACGAAAGAGGGCGGCATCCAGATGGTTTTGGATGGCAAACTGAATGCTACAATGCTATATCCAACCGGCGGTGCCGAGGCGGTAGAAATGGCCATCAAAATACATAACGGATTTGTTCCGCCAAAAAGGGTTAAGCTGAATACCGTTATTATCGACCGGATGAATGCCGAGATCATGCGGAACCAATTTGATAAAATCAATGAACAGCAGACGGTGATTGAAGATCAGGTAAATGCGGTGAAGAAGCAGACCCAGCTGTATTCTTCCCAAAAGTTGCAGTTCCGCTGGTCTGTGATTATCCTGATTATGATGTTTTGCCTTGTGGCGTACGCCATCTACCTCATCTACGCCATTAAAATCAAAAACAAGCAGCTGACGCTGACCAACGAGCGAATTACCATCCAGAGAAATCAAATTGAAAATATTGCCAACGAACTGAAATACAGCAACGAGGCCCGTTTAAACTTTTTCACAGGCCTTTCGCACGAATTCAAAACACCTATAACACTTATTATCAGCTCAATAGAATCTCTAAAAGAGGCCAGCAGAAGTAAAGGCTCGAAGCCATCATACGAACTAGAACTGATTAACAAAAACTCCAACAGACTGTTAAGGCTTATTGACAACTTATTGGATTTCAGGAAAATAGAAAATCAAACTTTTAACCTTCGGGTATCCAAAACCAATATATTTGATTTTACTTATGCTATTTTCCGTGATTTTGAGAATGAAGCAAAAAAACGGAATATAAAATTTGACATCCAGTGCCAAAACAAAAACCTGGATCTGTATATTGATAGGAACCTCATGGATAAAGTTTATTTCAACATATTGTCCAATGCTTTCAAATTCACGCCGGACAATGGTAAAATAGAAATCAACATTCTGGAGAAAGGGAACCAGGCGGTCATTAATTTTAAAGACAATGGTATCGGTATCCCTGAAAATGAAGTAAAAAATGTTTTTGAAGCTTATTTCAAAGGTTCCAATAACCGCAAAAATAGTTCGGGTATTGGTTTGCATCTCAGCAAACAGTTTATCGATCTTCATCTTGGCCAGATAGAAGTCAATTCTTTCCAGGGAACCGAGTTTGTGATTACATTATATAAGGGGAATAAACATTTTAATGAGGACCAGGTGATCCGTGAGCTGGCGATTACCAGTGCCGATATTGTAGCAAGCAAAGACCTGCCCCAATTTTCCGATGAAGAATTCTACATAGGAAACTCTAATCTGGCCGAGGAACGGTACAGCCTGCTTCTGATAGAAGATAATGCCGACCTCACATTTTTCCTGAGCAAAAAACTCCAGAATGAGTTTGAGATGATTTTATCCGACGGTACCGATGCTGTGCAGAAAGCCGTCTCCGAAGTACCGGACATTATTGTGTGTGATGTGAACCTGCCGGACAAAAACGGATTCGAGATCTGCGAAATCCTTAAAAAAGACCTCAGAACTTCGCATATTCCGGTTATAATGTTGACTGCGCTGGATAATAAAGAATCTTATCTACAGGGATTGCAATCCGGGGTGGATCTTTATCTTACAAAGCCCTTCAGCTATCCTATCCTTATACAGTCTGTAAAATCACTTTTGTACAACCGGCAAAAACTCAGGTATTATTATACTAATAATATTGGTAAAATTGTTTCCAGCAAATCTTTTGGCAGCATAGAGCAGGCTTTTGTGAGCAAGCTAAACCAGATTATCAAAAGCAATATAGATAACCCGGATTTTTCGGTAGAGAACCTGGCGGATGAGCTGCATATCTCAAGAATTCAGCTTTACAGGAAGATAAAAGCGATGTTTGATGTCAACGTTAGTGATTACATCAACAATTTCCGGCTGGAACAAGCCAAAACTATGTTGCAGGATCCGGGATTCACAATTTCTGAAATCGCATACAAAACCGGCTTTTCGTCTCCTAATTATTTCTCTACGGTTTTCAAAAACAAATTTGGCATTTCTCCCAACCAATTTCGGAAATCTCCTTCGGAGGATTAGACTGTATAAGTTGCCCGATTTAACATAAATTATGGTAACAATTCTATAAAAGAAGGTAACAATTCTGTAATCTTAAAAAATACTTAGCTCAAAATAAATATTTAAATAATTGATTATCAGTAAAATAAAACAAGTTAACAATTAATTAATATTAATGTAATATTTTGATACATAATTAGAAGACCACATTGGCATCTGGTGATATATTAGTCGCAAACAAAAAATAATTTATCAGATGAATAAAATTGTAATGTGGTCTGTTACCGCAGCTTTGGCCGGCTTTCTTTTCGGCTTTGATGTGGTAGTAATCTCAGGTGCAGACAAAAAGTTGCAAATCCTTTGGAACAGTTCAGATGCCTTTCACGGGGCCGTAGTTATGGGCATGGCACTTTGGGGAACGGTGATTGGTGCTATATTTGGTGGCATCCCAACCAATAAATTTGGCCGAAAAAAAACACTATTGGTTATCGGTATCCTTTATGCACTGTCTGCGTTGGGAACCGCCTTTTGCAACGATCCTTATCTTTTTGCTTTTTTCCGTTTTATGGGCGGTTTGGGCGTCGGTGCTTCTACAATAGCTGCTCCTGCCTATATATCAGAGATTGCCCCGGCAAAAGACCGCGGCAAACTGGTTTCTCTTTATCAGTTCAATATTGTATTGGGAATATTGGTGGCTTTCCTATCCAATTATCTGCTTAGCGGTATTGGCGATGATGACTGGCGTTGGATGCTTGGTATACAGGCTATCCCTGCAACAATCTATACTTTGTGTACACTCTCTTTACCGGAAAGCCCAAGATGGTTGGTTTCCCAAAATAAAATTGATGAGGCAAAAAAAGTCATCAAAATCATTAATCCAGACCAGGATGCTGACGTAGTTATCTCCCAAATGGAAGAAGACCACGCCGAGGCTCCGAACGAAAACATCTTTATGAAAAAGTATCGTTTTCCTTTGATCTTGGCTTTCCTTGTGGCTTTTTTTAACCAGATGTCCGGTATTAATGCATTTTTATATTATGCTCCAAGAATCTTTGGCGAAGCAGGACTTGGTGAGAAAACGGCACTTCTCAGCAGCATCGGAATTGGTATTGTAAACATGGTTTTTACCCTGCTGGGTGTTAACCTAATAGATAAAGTAGGAAGAAGGACATTAATGTACATCGGATCTGTAGGTTATATTATTTCTTTGAGTTTGGTCTCTATGGCGTTCTATTTCCACTGGTCCGGTATGGCGATCCCTATTTTCCTGTTCGTTTTCATCGCATCACATGCTATTGGACAGGGAACTGTGATTTGGGTATTTATTTCTGAGATTTTCCCAAACCACTTGCGTGCATCTGGACAGGCGTTTGGCAGCTCTACGCATTGGGTTCTGGCAGCAGTTATCCCGTCTCTGATCCCTACTCTGTTCTCTACTATTGGTGCAGGAACTGTCTTTCTCGTCTTCACCATAGCAATGGTATTCCAATTATTGTTTGTCATTTTTATGATGCCTGAGACCAAAGGTGTTTCTCTGGAAAAATTAAGTAAAACTCTTATAAAACAAGATTAATGAAAAAATTATTGATATCCGCCCTGGCTAGCGCTAGCCTGATCTCCGGATTAAACGCTCAAGATAAAAAACCTAACATGTCAGAAGAACAATTATATAGACCCAATTATCACTTCAGCCCAAAAAAAGGATGGATGAATGATCCTAACGGATTGTATTACAAAGACGGAGTTTACCATTTATTCTTCCAGCATTTCCCGGATGGTAACAAATGGGGACCAATGCACTGGGGACATGCAACCAGCAAAGACCTCATTACCTGGGAAGAACAACCGATTGCGCTGCATCCTGATGAGCTGGGTTATATATTTTCCGGCAGTTCTGTAGTGGATAAAAACAATACATCCGGCTTTGGCGACAAAAAAAATCCACCGGTTGTGGCTATCTACACTTATCACAACCCCAACAGGGAACAGGACGGCAAAATCGATGTGGAATCTCAGGGGATTGCCTACACACTGGATAACAGCAAAACATTTACAAAATACAGCAACAATCCTGTACTGAAAAACCCTGGCATTAAGGATTTCCGAGATCCCAAAGTTTTCTGGGACAGCAAAAGGCAACAATGGATTATGGCTTTGGCAGCGCAGGACAGAGCCCATTTCTATGCCTCAAAAAACCTAAAGGACTGGACGTTCCAGTCAGAGTTTGGGAAAGACCTTGGTGCCCATGGCGGTGTTTGGGAATGCCCAGATCTTTTTCCTATAAAAGTGGAAGGCAGCAACGAGGAGAAATGGGTTTTAATCATTAACATCAATCCTGGCGGCCCGAATAAAGGTTCTGCCGCACAATATTTTGTAGGTGATTTTGATGGTAAAACATTTACTCCTGACGCTCTTTTTACCAAACAAATCCAAAGAGATAAAGCGGCTTGGCTGGATTGGGGGAAAGACAATTACGCCAGCGTTTCTTTTGACAATGTACCACAGAACAAGCGCATTATTATCGGCTGGATGAGCAACTGGGAATATGCCCAAGATGTCCCTACCAATGCATGGCGCAGCAGCACCACGATCGCCAGGGAGGTCTCTCTCAAAAAGACCAATGAAGGCTATATCCTTAAGAATTTCCCTGTGTCCCAATTAAAGAATTATGAAGGAAAAGCCGTTCAGAAAAAACTGCAGCTTTCGGGAGATCAGGTCTTGATTGATAAAAAACAAATAGACCTTACCAAAGCCGTTTTGGATATAGACCTCAAAAAACTGACTTCTGGCACTTACACATTCGCGCTTAGAAATACATTGGGTGAAGAAGTGATTTTTGGTATCGATAATAAGAATAACGAACTTTTCATAGACCGATCCAGATCTGGGAATATCAATTTTGGGAATAATTTCGCATCGCCTATTACAAAAGCGCCTTTGTCCCAGAGCCTCGCCAATGCAAAACTCAAACTGTTGCTGGACAAATCTTCGATAGAGATTTTCCTTGATAATGGAGAGAAAGTGCTTACCGAAATATTTTTTCCCAACGAGAGCTTTTCTACGCTTTCCGTATCTACAGATACCAAAGGCAGCAGCATAGGCCTAACTGCCCATCAGCTTAACATCAAATAAAACTAGATATTATGAAGAAATACAAAATAGCAATTGCACTTTGCCTTCTGCCGTTTTCTTTTGCCATGGCGCAGGAGATTATCAAGGGGAAGGTAGTGTCTGCTAACCAAAAACCGCTGAGCGGCGTAAGTGTCTCTGTATCTGAAACCGGAGAAAACACCACTACCGACAGCAAGGGAGAGTTCAAACTGAATGATCTTGTAAAAAGCAATACGCTAATCTTTACTTACCCCGACTATTCTACACAAGAAGTAGTGGTGGATGACAGGACAGTCTTCAATATTATTTTGGCTTCTGAGAAAATCAAAAATATCGAAGAAGTAGTAGTAACCGGCTATACCAAGCAGAAAAAAACAGATATTACCGGTGCGGTTTCCATCGTGGATATGAAGGATCTCAACAAGCAAGCCGAGCCAAACCCGGTAAAATCCCTCCAAGGCCGTGTAGCTGGTGTCAACATCTCTACAGATGGATCGCCTTCCGGAGGGAATACCAAAGTCCTGATCCGTGGTGTAGGTACGCTTAACAATACAGATCCTCTATATGTTATAGACGGGGTTCCCACAAAAGCAGGCATGCATGAGCTTAATCCCAGCGATATAGAAAGCATGCAGGTGCTGAAAGATGCCTCCTCTGCGAGTATCTACGGTTCCCGCGCGGCTAACGGCGTGATCATTATTACCACAAAAAAGGGTAAAAAAGGTAAATTAAAATTGGATCTTAATTACTACACTGCCTACTCTCAATATGCTAAAAAAACACCAGTTCTTACTGCAAAACAATTTGGTCAGGTTCTTTGGCAGGCTAATATTAATGACGGTCTCGATCCTAACAGTAACAACCTGAGCTACAACTTTGACTGGAATGTACAAAATGGTGTCCCTACCCTTAACGGCATCTATGTTCCCGAATATCTTGATGCTGCAAAAACCATCAAATCTGCCAATACCAACTGGTACAATGAAGTTTCGCAAACCGGGATTGCCAACTCTCTGGATGTCTCCGCCTCCAGTGCTTCGGATAAGGGTTCTTCATTCTTTTCATTGGGATATTATGACAACGATGGTATTGTAAAACTCACCAACTTCAAACGTCTGTCGGCAAGGGTTAATACCACTTATAACTTTTTTGACGGCAAACTTAAAATTGGGGAAAACCTGACTTTCAATAAAACCAACGAGGTAATGGATCCGGGTGTTCTGGATCCCGCATTGCGTGCTTTGCTAATCATTCCTGTCCGCACTGTGGATGGCATTGGCTGGGGCGGCCCTGTTGGTGGTATGAATGACCGTCAAAACCCAATGAGGCTGCTAGAATACAACAAAGATAACGGCTACAAATACCAGCGGTTCTTCGGGAATGTTTTTGCAGAGCTGCAATTAGTTAAAAACCTTACACTAAGGTCTAGTTTTGGTGTTGACCTTTCCAATTATTATAAGAGAACCCTGCAAAGAAGCTATGTATCAGGTTATCTTAAAAATGATAAAAATGCCGTCAATATAGATCAATCCAATACCGAAAAATGGACCTGGTCCAATACTGCACAATACACCGCCAAGATTGGCAACCACCATTTTGATCTCTTGGGAGGAACGGAAATGTACCGCGAACAGTATGACAACACATGGCTTAGGAAAGAAGGTTTCCTAATAGAAAATCCAGACTATATGTACCCTGATGCCGGTACTGGTGATGCCTTTAATGGTGGAACTTCTACTTTGTACAGCCTTATGTCTTACTTTGGAAAATTCTCCTATGATTACGATAACCGTTACCTGTTTTCTGCAACATTGCGTTATGATGGGTCTTCCCGATTTGGGAAAAACAACAGGTTTGGGACTTTTCCTGCATTTTCTGCCGGATGGCGCATCAACAAAGAGGATTTTGCTGAAAAAATCATCCCTTTCTTCTCAGACCTTAGGCTGAGAGCTGGCTGGGGGCAAACTGGTAATCAGGAAATCAGCAACTCGGCGGTGTACTCTTTATACATCGCCAACTATGCCGGAGGCAACCCGACATGGGCGACTTCTTATGGTACAGCCTACGCCATATCAGGTGTAGGCAGCGGCCTTCTGCCATCAGGCTTTATCGCTACCCAAACCAAAAATGATGATCTTAGATGGGAGACTACTACCCAAACCAACCTCGGTTTGGATTTCGGATTTTTCAATCAGAAACTAACAGGTTCTGTGGATCTTTATAAAAAAGAAACCAAGGACATCTTGGTACTTCCACCTTACTTGGGTGTAATTGGTGAAGGTGGTGACCGTTGGATTAATGGTGCCTCTATGGAAAACAAAGGGATTGAGACTGCTTTGGCTTATCAGGACGAGACTTCCGGCGGTTTCCGGTATGAGGTTTCTGCCAATTTTTCCATAAACAGAAACAAGATTACAGAACTGCCACAGTCTGTGGTTAACAACTACGGCGGCAACGGCACTACAGACAACATCCTAGGAAGACCGGTTAATTCTATGTACGGCTACGTTGCAGACGGACTTTTCCGTACCCAATCGGAGGTTGACAATTCTGCCACACAGTCAGGAAAAGGACTTGGCCGCATCCGCTATGCCGATCTTAATGGGGATGGTGTGATTGATGACAAAGACAGAACCTGGATTGGCAATCCCAACCCAGGATACATGTATGGGTTGAACCTAAACTTCTCTTACAAGAACTTTGATCTTTCTACCTTCTGGCAAGGCATAGGCGATATTGACGTGGTTAATGTCAAAAAATACCAAACCGATTTTTGGAGTGTGGACGATGTGGGTTCCAATAAAGGAACGCGCCTGCTGAGTGCGTGGTCTCCACAAAACCCCAACTCTGACATCCCGGCTCTAACAACCGTTGACAGTAACGCAGAATCAAGGCTCTCGTCTTATTATGTAGAAAATGGCAGTTACCTGAAGCTAAGAGTTTTACAATTGGGTTACACCTTTCCAAAATCCATGATGGAGCAATATAAGATCAGTAACTTCAGGATCTACACCAGTGTACAAAACCTGCTGACCATCAAATCCAAAAGCTTCACAGGCATAGATCCAGAGACGCCAGCCTATGGCTACCCATTTCCGTTGACCTTCAATTTTGGTGTTAACTTTTCCCTTTAACCATTAATATTTTAAAAATGAAAAAGAATATACTTTTACTCATCTCCTGCGGGCTCCTGCTAATTGCAACTGCCTGTAATGATTTCCTCGACAATGATCCCAGAGGTGTCCTTTCCGAAACAGATGTTGTCTCTGCGCAGAATGTGGATGGTTTTGTGGTAGCCGCTTATGCTGCGTTGGGAAATGACCATTATGATACCCCATTCAGTCTTTGGCCCTATGGGAACGTACGTTCCGATGACGCTTACAAAGGTGGCAGTGGGACCAATGATATCCAGACATTCCATTTCTTCGAAATCTCCAATAACATCCGTTCGGATTTTGGCGAGTTAGACCGCTTGTGGTATATCAGTTATGTAGGTATCGGCCGATGTAACAAGGCTATTGCGGCACTCAAACAACTCTCCGATGCAGAGTATCCCAACAAACAGAAACGTATTGCGGAGATGAACTTTATCCGCGGGCATTTCTACTTTATGCTAAAGATCCTTTTCAAATATGTACCCTACGTGACAGAAGACACTCAGGTAGAGGATTATCCCAAAATCTCCAACAGAGCAAAATCTGACCAAGAACTTTGGGAGGCCATTGCCTCAAACTTCGAATTTGCTGCTGCTAATTTACCAGCTACACAGTCTGACCTGGGGCGGCCAAAGAAAAGTGCGGCCTACGCATACCTTGCCAAAGTAAGGCTTTATCAGGCCTATGAGCAGGATGACAGTTATAATGTAATCAAAATCAACCAGCAAACTCTACAAAAATCTGTAGATGCCGCGAACCAAGTGATCGGCAACTATAGCCTGGAGCCGGACTTTGGCTACAATTTTTTACCAGGTGCTCACGAAAATGGTCCCGAGGCAGTATTCTCAATCCAATATTCAGACCATGATGGAACTTTGTTTGGTAGACTCAACTATGGTGATCTGCTCTCTTTACCACAAGGCTTAGGCTGCTGCGATTTCCACAAACCGAGCCAAAACCTGGTCAATGCCTTTAAAACGACATCCCAAGGCTTACCCATGTTTGACAATTATAATGAGGTAAACCTAGATTACAACCATCTCAGCAGCTACAATGTGGATCCAAGGCTCTACCATACCGTTGCCATGCCGGGATTACCATGGAAATATGACGAAAACAAAATTTATCAGGAGAGTTGGGTAAGAAGCCCCGCCACCTATGGCTATTTTGCATCGTTAAAAGAAAATGTGCCCGTAGGATGCAGTTGTAGTGTCAATGTAGATCCTTTCTATGGAAATTCAAAGAATAGGATCATCATAAGATACTCCGATGTTTTACTGATGAAAGCCGAAGCATTGATAGAAATGGGGCAACAGGATGCCGCATTGCCACTCATCAATCAGGTTAGAAGCCGGGCAGGTGCCAGCACCGTATTAACGGGAAGTTACACCAGCAATAATCTCATCAGCAAATATGAGCCGGGCGTTAATTGTACATGGAGCCAGGATTTTGCAAGAAAAGCATTGCGCTGGGAACGCCGTATGGAGTTTGCCATGGAAGGCAACCGCTTCTTTGATCTTGTAAGATGGGGAAATACAGCAGAAACCCTCAACAGCTATTATGCGGTAGAAAAAACGAGAAGGTCTTACTATTCTCAAGCCGGATTTGACCACGGCATTGAGGAATACTGCCCTATTCCATTGGCTCAAATCAACTTTAGCCAAGGTGTTTATAAACAAAATAAAGGTTACTAAACAACATACTAATGAAAACTATATTTAAAAATTTTCAGCTACTGGCAGTCCTGCTATTGTGCGCAGCCCTTGTGTTGTCGTGCGAAGAGCAGATGGAAGACCGCCTTGTCACAGACGTTGCCGTTAATATCACCTCGTTCAGGGTGGGCAATGTTGCCGGTACCATTGACAATCAAAATGATAAAATCAATGTAACCCTGCCCTATGGCACCAAGGTTACAGCTTTATCTGCCGCTATAGACATTCCTCAGGGTGCCGTGGTATCGCCGGCTTCTGGGCAGAGTGTCGATTTTTCTGAGGCGGTGAAATTCCGTGTGAGGAATGGTAATATTTACAAAGATTACCAGGTGACTGTCAAAGCTCAGGATCCTATCCTCAGTTTCAAGATCAACGGTTTGTCTGCAACTATTAATAGTATCAATAAGAGCATTGCGCTGACCATGCCTGACGGTACAGACCTGTCTGCTTTGCAACCAGTGATAGAAACCGGTGCAGGGGTATCTGTTACACCAGCTTCGGGAACAGTTATCAATTTTAAAGATCCAGTTACATTTACGGTTTCTAATGCTAATTTAACAGAAACTTACACAGCCAAAGTAACTATCCCGGTTTCCGGCCCATCCATAGCATTTATTGGCACAGCTTCTACCAGAACCGGCCTTACCAATGCAGACGAAATCGCAGCTTCGGACTGGCTGTTCAGTAAATATGCCGGTGCCGTATATATTTCCATGGCAGATATAGGCAGTGGTGCAGCAAACCTTAGCAATATTGATGTACTTTGGTGGCATTTTGATTCTGCGGTAAGCTTACCAGCAGAGGCTCTGAATGCTAACGTTACATCAAAGATTAAAACTTACATCAATGCAGGTGGTAACATTCTGCTCACCAGTTTTGCATCGAAGTATGTGGATGCGTTGGGCATTGTACCAGCTGGAAAAGGACCTAACAATGTCTTTGGGGATTTTCCTCCGAGTGGCTTTGTAGATACTGGCAATGATTGGGGGATCTCCTTCAAGGGGCATGAGAACCATCCTGTATTTGACGGTCTGCAAACTTACGAATCAGGGAAGGCCAATCTGCTACAAAAAGGCACCTTCCGACTGAACCATACAGCATGGTGGTTTTTACCTGAATGGGGTGGCTATGTCAACTGGGCTGGATGGCGCACACAAACCGGCGGAACAAATCTTGCCAGCGAAGCTTGGGACAACACCCTGGATGGTCGTGTAGCGATTGCAGAATTCCCGGGAGGTAGTGCCAAAAAAACATGTATAGTTATCTCTATGGGTGCCTATGACTGGTACAATGAAACCTCCAACGGCAACCCTAGCCAACCTAACAGCTATCTTGATAATATTAAAAAGATCACGGATAACAGCCTTAACTATCTTGTAACCCATTAATTATAATCCAATGTCAATCAAAACAATATATTTATCAACCGTCCTGGCACTTGCTTTATTCTCCTGCCAGGATCATGATTCGGGTGTTGATATTAATCCGGATGATATTTTCAAAAAAACCAATATTTTCCCTTTACCTCCGGAACAGTGGATGCAGGGCGACAAGCCCTATTATACTGCGGGATATGTGGGCGACGTGATGCCTTACTATGAGAATGGGAAATTCCATATGTTTTTTTTGCATGATGCAAGGACAAAACCTTCTGGAGAAGGCTTCCATGACATCCACAGTATGGAGACCATCAACTTTTCCGACTACAGTTATTCTGGGAGGCAGATTGCCTACGGAACCACTTCTGAACCTGATTTTGGCGTAGGTACTGGCAGCATGGTGAAAGTTGGCAATACGTATTATTACTATTATACCGGTCATAACGAGATAGCTTCCTTTATCTCTTCTAACCCAAGGGAAAGTGTTTTATTGGCCAAAAGTACTGATATGAAAAACTGGACCAAAGTTTCCAATTTTAAAATCACAGCTCCGGCAGGATATTACGATTATGACTTCCGTGATCCACACGTTTTCTTCAATACCGAAGACGGAAAGTACTGGATGCTGGTATCTACACAAACCTCTTCCCGCAAAGCTGTTTTGCTTAAGTTTACGACCAACAATCCAGAGGCAGGAAACTGGACGCCGGAAGGTCCTCTCTACACGACAACAGCTTCCGAAAATTACTTGATGATGGAATGCCCAGATATTTTTAAAATGGGTAACTACTGGTATCTGATATTCTCAGAAAATTGGAGCGACAATACCGGAACCCGATACCGAATAGCGAGCTCGCCCAACGGACCATGGACTACTCCTGCAGTTGACCGTTTGGATGGTTCTTACCTGTATGCCGCAAAAACTGTGGCAGACAATACAGACCGTTACCTTGTGGGCTGGACAGCCAGAAAAGTTCCTGAGAATAATACCGGAGGAAAAGACTGGGCAGGAAACCTTGTCGCGCACAAGCTGGTACAAAATACTGACGGTACACTTGCAGTAAAACCGATCGCCAGCGCGCAGAATGTATTTTCAAAAGCAGCAGACTTGACTGTAGATCAAATAACAGGCAATGCCAGCCAAAGCGGAAACAGTTTTAATCTGGGTGCCAATTCTCAGGTGACATTTGGTAAACTTCAAAAAGCAGAACAGATTAGCTTTACATTGGATACTAGCTCGGGCCAATCAGGTTTTATCCTTTCACATGACAGCAAGGCTGGCAGTGGCGTAAAAATTTCGCTAGAACCTGGTCAAAAAAGAATTGCCGCCTATATCCTGAACGATGGAGCAGAAACGTTGGCCAATACCTATCCCATTACGGCCATTGCAGGCAACACTTATAATGTGACCGCACTTATCAGCAATGATGTATGCGTGGTTTATATTAACGATAAAATTGCTTTCAGTAACAGAGTTTACCAAGTTGTTAACCAAAAATGGAGTATCTTTAGCTCTTCAGAAAGTACGTTTAAAAATATCAATATAAAAATACCTCATTAATGTTCAATAACAAGATTATTAAAGCTGTCAGTTTTGGAGAAGTTCTTTTCGATGTATTTGAATCTGAGAAAAAAATTGGCGGGGCACCACTCAACCTTGCGCTCCGAACAGCTTCTTTCGGTTTCCCGGTAGCTATGATCAGTGCCATTGGTAACGATGAAGACGGACAAACGATCCTAGATTACACCCGGGATAATCACCTCAACACTTCCGGAATCCAGACCACATCAGAGTACGAAACGGGAGTGGTTCAGGTTTCCCTTAATGACCGCGGGTCTGCGACATATGAAATCAAATTCCCTGCTGCATGGGACTTTATCAGTGTTAATGATTCCATTCTAAATACGGTGAAAGAGGCTGATGTATTTTTCTTCGGCAGCCTGGCCTCCCGAAATAAAGCATCTAGAGATACGCTGTTTGCTTTACTCGACTCTAATGCTAACATGTTTAAGGTTTTTGATGTAAATCTCAGAAAGCCATTTTATGAGACAGAGCTCCTCCAACAACTGATGGACAAGGCCGATTTTATCAAATTCAATGACGAGGAGATTTTAGAGATAGCTGGAGAACTTGGTTTAAAGTCTGATGACCTAGAGGAGAATATTTATTTCATTTCAGAAAAAACCAATACCCCAGCCATCTGTGTTACGCTTGGAAAACATGGCTCAATCCTGCTTTGGGACGGCGTTATTTACAGCCATGGCGGTTATCCCGTTACTGTCGCAGACACTGTGGGAGCTGGTGATTCATTTTTGGCAAGCCTCACCGCAAAGTTACTAACGGGACACAGTCCGGATGATGCCTTGGACTTTGCCAGTGCTGTAGGGGCTATGGTTGCCACCTTTACCGGCGCCAATCCTCAAATTGATTATACTAAATTAAACCAATTAATTAAACAAAGCCTGTAGTAATACAGGCTTTGCCTTTAGGAAGGCAATCTATAAACTGTAAAAAACAATTAGAACGCAGAAATGGCCCTTTTCTATCCGCAGCCAGATGTGAATAAATAGGCAGTTAAATTGTCTTGTAACGGAGGAGCTGAGGCTTTGCTGTTTTTATTACTTTTAATAAATCGTTAGACATAAGTGACGTCGGATCTTATATAAAAAACTTAATTCCTATATTTGTTGGCAAGTAAATGTTCTTTATCATACTTCATCCAACAGAAGAGGTTTTGCTTAACGCAGATTAATAGGGAATCGTGTGAGAATCACGAGCTGTCGCGCAACTGTAAGTAACACCCAAAAGGTTTTTATCAAGTAATGTCCACTGTTCGCCAAGGCGTATGGGAAGGACGATAGAAACTGTTACAAGTCAGGAGACCTGCCTATTCTGAATGGACAATGCTTTCGCGATTTTGAAGCTTTTGGTCTTACCGATGATATATTAATGACGCTTTTTCCTTTCATGGGATTACTGTGTCTTTTCGGTATATCATTTTTTTCCAACTCTTTATCGGTCAGCATTGCGAAGCATTCTAAAGCACTTTTAGAGTTAATGTTTAATTTTTTAAAAGTTTAAAGAAGATGCAAACGCACCTGCTTGGCTATCCGCGTATTGGTAGCAAAAGAGAACTCAAAAGAGCCTGCGAGCACTATTGGTCGGGCCAAATTGTACTGGAAGAACTTCTCGGTGTGGGAAGAAGTATTTGTAACAACAACTGGAATCTCCAAAAGGAAGCAGGAATTGACCTGATCCCCTGCAATGATTTTTCCTATTATGACCAGGTTCTGGATATGACGCTCACGCTGGGCGCCATTCCTAAACGCTATCGCGACATTGAAGTGAAGGTCCAACATGAAATGGATTTGTATTTTGCGATGGCAAGAGGGTATCAGAAAAACGGGTTAGACATCACCGCCATGGAAATGACCAAATGGTTTGATACCAATTACCATTACATCGTTCCCGAATTTTACAAGGATCAGACATTTAGCCTGAGTTCCAACAAGATTTTCAACGAATTTGAGGGTGCACGGCAGGCCGGTATCCAGGCCAAACCAGTCTTGATTGGGTTGGTTACCTATCTATTGCTTGGCAAAGAAAAAGAAGAAGGTTTTGACAGATTAGACCTAGCAAAAAACCTTTTACCAGTTTATCTAGAAATTTTGACCCGGTTGCAGGAACAGGGTGCCGAATACATTCAGTTTGATGAGCCTTTTCTTGCTTTAGATTTATCCGAAAAAGCCAGAGAAACTTTTGTGTATGTGTATGATCAAATACGCCAAAAATTTCCGAAACTGAAATTCATTATCGCCACCTATTTCGATGGTTTAAAGGATAATATCAGTTTGGCAACATCACTTCCGATTGATGTTTTGCACATTGATTTGGTGAGAAATCCTGATCAACTGGACAATGTTTTGAATGCCGTTCCTGAAAATTTGAGTCTTTCACTCGGAATTGTGGATGGTAGAAATATCTGGAAAAATGATTTCGAGAATTCTTTAAAATTCATTCAAAAAGCAAAAGAAAAATTGGGTTCAGAACGAATTTTTATTTCCTCATCCTGTTCACTTTTGCATTCGCCTTGCGATCTGGATTTTGAAACATCTTTAAATTCCGAAATAAAAGACTGGCTCGCTTTTGCCAAGCAAAAAGTGCAGGAAATTTTTGTTTTAAAAGAGCTGGCAAATGGAACTTCTGATTCACAAATTTTAGAAGAATTTGAAGAAAACAAAAAAGCGTTGGCAAGCAGAAAAACTTCAAAATTAATTCATAACGAAAAAGTTAAACAAAGAATTTCATCTTCAACTGAAAAAGATTCCCAACGAAAAAATGCTTTTGTCTCCAGAAGAAAAGCACAACAGAATATCCTGGGATTACCTCTGTTTCCCACTACCACTATTGGATCTTTCCCACAAACCAAAGAAGTAAGGAGCTGGCGTGCCCAATTTAAAAAAGGCGATTTAACGGCCGAGCAATACGACCGATTGCTGAAGGAAGAAACCAAGCGGACTTTGGCTTGGCAGGAAGAAATCGGTATTGATGTTTTGGTTCACGGAGAATTTGAACGGAATGATATGGTGGAATATTTTGGTGAACAATTGGAAGGTTTTGCATTTACAAAAAACGGTTGGGTACAGAGCTACGGAAGCCGTTGTGTAAAACCGCCTATTATTTTCGGAGATGTTTCCCGTCCAAATCCGATGACGGTTTATTGGTCTGAATTTGCTCAATCCCAAACCAAAAAATGGGTAAAAGGTATGTTAACAGGTCCCGTTACAATTCTGCAATGGTCTTTCGTTCGTGATGACCAGCCGCGCTCAGAAACCTGCCAGCAAATTGCCTTTGCCATTCGCGATGAAGTTGAGGATCTGGAAAAAGCAGGCATCAAAATCATTCAGATCGATGAACCCGCGATTCGCGAAGGATTGCCACTTAGAAAAGCAGAATGGCAGAATTATCTGAAATGGGCGGTAGAAAGTTTCCGTATTTCAGCAAGCGGCGTGGAAGATTCTACTCAGATTCATACACACATGTGTTATTCGGAATTCAATGATATTATCCAAAATATAGCCGATATGGATGCCGATGTCATCACGATTGAATGTTCGCGCTCTCAAATGGAACTACTAAGTGCTTTTGCTGATTTCAAATATCCAAACGAGATTGGTCCTGGTGTTTATGATATTCACTCGCCGAGGGTCCCGTCCCAAGAAGAGATGACTGATTTGTTAAGAAAAGCCGAACATGTAATACCCGCTGACCAGCTTTGGGTGAATCCTGATTGCGGATTGAAAACCAGACACTGGGAAGAAACCGAAAAAGCATTGATTGCCATGGTTGCCGCGGCAAAGGAAGCGCGGTCGCACTACGTGAAAGCGGAAAACCTGAACAATCAAGTGCATTAAGATTTGCCTCAACACGAAGAAAAATACTGCCCAAGATGCCACACCGCTTTTGAATGTAAAGCCGGTTCGATTATGCTTTGCCAATGTTCCACTATACGACTAACGCATGAAGAACTTGAGTTTATCCAGTTGCAATACGAGGACTGTCTTTGTGCCCAATGCATGAAGGAACTGAAAGCAGTCTATCACCGGCAGCTATTACAGGATAAAATGAAGCGCATTTTGGGTCTATTTTATAAATCTTAACCGCTACTATTAACATCACCTCGCAGGTCTCGAAAACCTGTGAGGTTTATCCAAACCCAAAAACAATGACAACAGAAGAAAAAATACAACAATCAGAAACCCGGATATTTAAAGCCGTATTTCCCAATACCACCAATCATTATGACACGCTTTTTGGCGGAACTGCCATGCAGATGATGGATGAGGTAGCGTTTATCACCGCCACGCGATTTACCCGGCAAACCGTAGTTACCGTCAGCAGTGACAAAATCGATTTTAAAAAGCCCATTCCAGCGGGAACCATTATAGAACTCATTGGCCGTATCACCCATATCGGGACAAAAAGCCTGAAAGTAAGCGTTGAAATTTTTATTGAGCAAATGTACTCGGAGCACCGCGAAAAAGCAGTTCATGGCGACTTCACTTTTGTGGCCATTGACGAAAATAAACAACCCGTTGCCGTTTGCCATCTTTAAAAAAATCAGCAACAATTATGGTGAAGACGATCCCTTAGACAGAAAGTTGAAGATTGGTCTCTTGCGAAGAACGACCAGCTTTTAATACCTCGATTTTTATCCCAATTATTTTATCTATATTTGCTGCCATCTGGTGCGCCGTAACAAGCACTTAAAAGGGAATCCGGTGAAAATCCGGGACAGACCCGCTGCTGTAAGCTTCGTAAAAGGTTTTTGAAAATTATATCCACTGTTTTTTAATGGGAAGGATTTCAAAAATGAAGTAAGTCAGAAGACCTGCCAGGCCATTTTAACGTTTGACGCTTTCGTGGAATAAAGCTTAGGACAACAATGATTCTGTGCAGCCTGTATTGCGCTTTGTCATTGCTTTCTTATCTCCATTAGCGTCATCATTATTCGACAGAGCTAATGGTGACACAATTCTTTTTCCGGATTTATAAAGCCGTTGTTGCAATATTTGTGACCACTTCATCCTTATGTTTTTCCCAGTCAAAAGACACGATAAAGGAACGACAAATTTTCCCGGTCAGCGTTTACAAAAAGAATTTTAAAGAAATTCTACCTGCACAGACCTTGTCTGGTGAAGAATTACAAAAACTCAACAGCCATTCTGTTGCCGATGCACTTCGTTATTTCTCGGGTATCCAGATCAAAGATTATGGCGGAATTGGCGGTCTAAAAACCATTAATATCAGAAGTATGGGCAGCCAGCATGTGGGCGTTTTCTATGATGGAATACAGTTGGGCAATGCCCAGAACGGGCTGGTAGATTTAGGGCGTTTTTCGTTGGATGATATGGAGGCCATATCATTGTATAACGGGCAAAAATCTGATATTTTCCAACCTGCCAAGGACTTTGGCTCTTCCGGTTCGATTTATCTACAGCCAAAAGTTCCTTCTTTTAAAAATAAGCGAAAAACCAATCTTACGTTACGGCTTAAAAATTCCTCTATTGAACTTTTCAACCCTTCCTTCCGGCTAGAGCAGAAGATTTCGGAAGCGGTTTCAGCGAGTTTCAGTTCAGAATTCATACAGAGTAACGGCGTTTACAAATACCGTTACTATAAAAAATACCCCGATGGCGAAATTGCTAATGATACGATAGCCAAAAGGTTCGACTCCGATATCAAAGCCAAACGGTTTGAAACCACACTTTATGGCACACTGAACAACGGCAGCTGGAATGTTCGTGGATATGGCTATATTTCGGATAGAGGAATTCCTGCACCTGTTGTTAATAACGGATTTGGAGAAAAAGGCCAACGAATGAGAGACGAGAACTATTTTGTTCAGGCCAATTTTGTAAAAAAAATATTCCCAAAATTAGAAACACAGTTTAAAGCGAAATTTGCTTACGATTATACCCGTTTTATGGACACCGTTAAAAGCTCCAGGGTTTTGCGTGTCGATAATTCTTATATCCAAAGGGAAGTTTATCTCTCCTCTTCCAACCTCTACTCTATCACGCCAAACTGGGATTTGAGTGCCAATGCAGATTTCCAGTATAATAACCTGGATGCGTACGGAACGGGGATTTATAATTTTTCTTTTCCTGTAAGATATACATCTTTACTCGCTTTGGCGACAACTTACCAATGGAAACGACTGAAATTTTTGGGAAGCGTATTGGGGACTTTTGTTACAGAAGACGTGGCAATGAATACCAAGTCGCCAGATAAAAATGAATGGACACCTGCTGTTTTTTTGAGTTATCAGCTTTCCAAAGATTTTACTTTAAGGGCATTCTATAAAAATATGTTCAGGATGCCGACCTTCAATGATCTGTATTACACGATTATTGGAAACACCGCCCTGAAACCAGAATATGCCAAGCAATACAATTTTGGTTTCACGTATCAGAAATTTTACAACCACTCTATTTTTAAAGGGTTTTATGCCAAAGTAGATGGTTACTTTAACAAAGTTAAAGACAAGATTATCGCTGCCCCGAACGGCAGTATGTTCCGATGGACAATGATTAACCTGGGGCAGGTAGAAATTATCGGGACAGATGTGAATGTACAGGCAGAACTGGATTTGGGAAAAGTAAAACTAAAGCCTTTATTGAGTTATACCTACCAAAGCGCCCAGGATTTTACGGACCGGGGCGAGTCTTATTTTGGACATCAAATCCCTTACACACCGTGGCATTCCGGGACTTTTTCATTAATGTCGGATTATAAAGACTGGTCTTTCAATTACAGCTTTGTTTACGTGGGTGAGCGTTATGATGTTAATCAAAACAATATCGCGGTCAACTATGTACAACCTTGGTACACGCACGATCTATCGGTTCAGAAAAAAATCAACTGGAAAGACCACCAGTTTAGGGTTAGTCTAGAAGCTAACAACATCCTGAATCAATATTATGACGTGGTTCTTAATTATCCGATGCCAGGCCGAAATTTCAAACTCATTTTAAGTTTTAATTTATGAGAATAACGAAGTCTATCATATTGCCGTTAATGCTGTTGTTTCTGGTTTCATGCCGCACGGATGATATCATCCCGAGAGAAGAAACCGTTGCTGGGCTTACTCCGCCTGAAAATACAGCAATTAAAGGTTTTTACCTTCTGAACGAAGGCAATATGGGCACCAATAAATGTACGCTAGATTTCTTTGATTATACCACTGGTACATACCACAGGAATATCTATGCAGAAATTAATCCCGAGGTGGTAAAAGAGCTTGGCGATGTGGGTAATGATATCAAAATCTACGGCAGCAAAATGTATGTGGTAGTGAATGTCTCCAACAAAATTGAAGTGTTAGATGCCAAAACTGCTAAGAGGATCAAAACAATCCAGCTTCAGAATTGCCGCTATTTGGCATTCAGAGGTGGTAAAGCCTATGCCAGCAGCTATGCCGGTCCTGTTTCCTTGGATCCCAATGCACCCATTGGCAAGGTGGTAGAGATCGACACCTTATCATTAGCCATCCAAAGAGAAGTGACGGTAGGTTATCAGCCAGAAGAAATGGCGATTGTGGGACAGCAGCTCTATGTTGCCAATTCTGGAGGTTACCGGTTCCCGAATTATGACAGAACAGTTTCTGTGGTTGATTTAAATACCTTTAAGGAAACCAAGAAGATTGATGTGGCCATCAACCTTCACCATATCGCTAAAGATGATGATGGTGATCTATATGTCAGCTCCCGGGGAGATTATTACACTGTACCCTCGAGTCTTTTCCTGTTAGATTCCAAAACTGGAACTGTCAAAAAAAACTTTGGTGTGGCTGTGAGCGAGATGACTATTGTAAATGGCAAACTGTACTTCTATGGTAACGAATTTAATTACAACACACATTCTTACACCAAATCCTTTGGCATCATAGATGTGAAAACCGAACAGATTATTTCCAAAAGAATTATTGACCAAGACTATGCTGATGCTATAAAAACACCTTATGGTATCGCCGTGAATCCGATTACTGAAGACATTTATATGACCGACGCACGAAATTATGTCTCAACAGGATTTGTGTATTGCTTTGATAAAAATGGAAAATTCAAATGGAAAACGGAGGGCGGCAATATTCCCGCGCATTTTGTTTTTCTTTATAAATAAGTGGTTATTGATTAAAATTTTAAAATTTGATATTCAGTATTTTACGATTGTAACAAAGAATTATATTAATTAAACTTATGAAAAATAGTAACGTTTTAAAAATCGCATTATTTTCATTATTTCTGTTGGGAATAATTGCGTGTAAAAGCGACAGGGATGAAGAAACCGGAGTTTTACAAGATTCTTATTCGGTTGATCGTTCAAAAGTTCTGAACATTGTTCCGAAAATATCGGGAAATGCAAAACTAACGTGGAGCATTAATGATTCTATCATCGCTGAAAGTTCTGCTTTAGATTTTATCAGCCCCTATTTAAGATCTTATTCTTTAAAGCTAAAAGTTGATAATAACGGGAAAACCACTTTTTACACCTCCAAAATCATCATCAATAAGGAAGCGAAGCCCTACAGCAAATACATTTCCAATGTTTTCGATTTCCGCCCGGCAGTTGGGCAATTTATCAATGAAATCCCCGAATATGCAACGGGAAATAGTGCTGGAGATATGATTATCAAGGCACGGCAGTCTTTGGTGGGTTCCAACTCAACAATGGTTTCTTTGGGTGGTTACGGCGGTTATGTGGTTTTTGGGTTTGATCATACCATCCCGAATCTAGCAGGAAGAGATTTTAAAATTCTCGGTAATGCATTTTGGGCAGACCAGGCTAACCATTCTAGAACGGGAAGTTGTGAGCCGGGGATTATCCTAGTGGCTTACGACAAAAACAAAAATGGGAAACCCGATGAGGACGAGTGGTATGAAATTGCCGGGAGCGAATATTTTAAAAATACCACTGTCAAAAATTACAGTATTACTTATTATAAACCAAATGAAAGTAAGCCTGCTGTTCCCGGAACTATGCCGTGGCAGTTAAATACGCAATACGTTCAATGGCAGGACAACCAAGGAAAGTCAGGTTACAAAACAAAAAATTCTTATCACAAACAAAGTTATTACCCATTATGGATTTCTGAGGCCTCTTATGGTTTTACAGGAACCAAGCTTGCTGATAATTATTACGATCAAAACGGCGCTGGAAATTATTGGGTAGGAAGATCCTATGACTTTGGTTATGCAGATAATGCCCCCAATAATGATGACGCCTCTAATATCGATATCTCTTGGGCAGTAGACAAAAACGGAAATTACGTTAAGCTTCCGGGGATCGACTTTGTAAAAGTCTATACCGGAATCAACCAGGAAGCCGGGTGGTTAGGAGAAGTTTCTACGGAAGTGGCAGGCGCATATGATTTATATTTAAAATAATATTCGAAAACAAATAATTCTTAAAATCAATTAACAATGAAAAAAATTTACCTTTTTATGATGCTGTTTCTGTTTGCATTTATCACAAATGCACAGATTACAGTCCAGGGATTTTCTAGAAATGATCTTGAAGGAAAATTTCATCAAGAAAATCAGGAAAAAACGACTGATTTTACATTTGATGATGTACAATATTGGGTGGGAACTGGTTCTAACCGAGCCGTTATGGTGGTTCAGTGGAACGACTCCAAAAACCCAGATGCTTTAGTCTGGGGATTCAGATGGGATGGAGAAGCGAAGGCAGAAGATATGATAAAAGCTATTGCAAAGGCAGACAAAAGATTCTACTCATTAATGTATTACTCTGGACCGGGACTGGGAACCGCATTGGGAGGTTTAGGTTTTGACAATGATGGTAAAGGGATTAAAGGTCTGTACAAAAACCATGATTTCGCAAATCCGTTTTATCCAGAAAATGGTGTTATAAATACCTCCACTTATGATTTTGATTCTTTTTCTGCCATTGATACCAATGATAGATGGCAGGCGGGATGGAAAACAGAAGGGTATTGGTCCTATTGGGTAAGAAGTAGCGCACAGGCAAAATTTTCATATTCTGGTCTTGGGATTTCCAGTAGAAAACTTAAGGATGGTTCTTGGGATCTATGGAATTTTAATGTTAAATTTAAACAAGCTCCAACTGCGACGACCTTCACCGCTGTTTCTACACCTCCAGTAGAATATACACAAGGTTATTTTATGATAAACGAGGATTGGTTTGGCCACCGAAACGGCTCCCTTAACTTTATCACCAATACCGATGAGGTTATTTACCGTCCTTATGCCACCGTTAATAATAATGGGGCATTTGGTGCCACCGCACAATTTGGTACGATATACGGAGGAAATCTCTATGTAGTATCCAAACAAGAAAGTGACGGAGGAGATTCAGAATCGAACGCTGGTGGAAGATTGGTTGTCGCAGATGCAGTTACTTTGGTTAAAAAAGCGGGTTTTGATAATATTGGTGGCGGAGATGGCAGGTCTTTCTTAGGTGTAGATGAACATACAGGATATATTGGAGCTTCCAACGGTATATACCTTTTCGATATTGATCATCTTTCTGTAGGTAATATAATATCCGGCACAGGTGGTGGCGAATTGTATGATGGGCAAATAGGTAATATGATTAGAACCTCGCAATATGTTTTTGCCATTAAACAAGATTTAGGAATCTTTGTTATTAATCCAAAAACACATACGATTATCAAAACAATTGAAGGTGCTTTCAACAGTATCGTTCAGGCAAAAGATGGCAGTGTTTGGGCGATACAAAGTACAAAGCTGGTGAACATTAATACTATTGATTTTTCCACCACAAGTTACGATCTCCCTTCCGGAAAAGATTATGACGGAAGTTGGGGAGCCTGGAATGCTGGAACATTAACTGGAAGCATCAGCGAAAATGCCTTGTACTACTTTCCAATTATTGGATGGTCGGCAGACTCTACATTAGTAAAATTTGATGTTGATTCCAAAACTTTTAACACTGATTACTTGAATATACAACCTCTAGATCCTGATGAATTTATTTATGGCGCCGGCGTAAGAATCAATCCAGCAACGAATGATTTTATCATCACTACAACAAACAGCTACACAAGTGACCAGATCTATCGACATAGTAAAGAAGGAGTGTTACAATCATCAATTAAACTGAATGAAAATTATTTTTTTCAGGCAATGCCTGTTTTTCCTGATAATGCAGTACCATTGGTAAGCACTACTTTTCCTGCACAAGTGACATTGAACGAAACCAAAACCATTGATTTGAAAAGTTTGGTATCAGACCTTGACAATCTTTCCACTGCCATTGTGAAAAGTGTAAAATCCAACAGCAATGAGACAGCAGTTTCTGCGGAAGTGAATGCCAACGACGAATTAGTACTGACTCCAAAGGATGCGGGAACAGCTTATGTTGTTTTAAGTTTTAACTCCAATGGTAAGGTAGTTGAAAAAACTTTAACCGTTATTTCTTCTTCGCTGGCCGTAACATCAGACTACAAAAAACCTGAACTGAGCATCTATCCAAATCCAGCAACAGACGTTGTGACCATCAGGACGCAGGATAAGATTAGCGCCATCATATTGTATGACCTCAGCGGGAAACAAGTTGATGCACCACGCCACGATAATCAGATTCATGTGACGCATCTACCTAAAGGAACCTATATCCTACAGGTGAAGACCGAGCAAGCTGTCTATCAGCAGAAGTTTATCAAACAATAACATGAAGCGAGCCTTTCGGCTCGCTTTTTTTTTCAAGTTTTTGCTCAGATGGTTTAAGACTGCCAGCAATGGCGTGTACAATTCTTGTTTGCTTTATTTCTATTTTCTTATTTATTTTTCCTGTGTTTCTACTTTTCTCAAAAAAAGACATCAGCAGATATTTTATAGTGATGTACTTCCATTATTCTATATTTTATTGTTAAGCCCCATCCATCCACCTCCGTTGTAAACTTTGGTGTAGCCGTTATTTTTCAGGATTGCTTTTGCCGATGCGCTTCGCATTCCGGACGCACAGCAGGTAATAATGGTTTTGTTTTTGTCTTTCAGTCTGGAAAGATTCTGCGGAAGTTGATCGACCGGAATATTTAATGAATTGGGAATATGCCCCCCCGCGTACTCACTTTTACTTCTCACATCCAGGATGACGGCTCCTTCTTTCATAAGTCCGGCATAGTCGGTTTTTTCCAACCCGAACAGGTTTTTGATTGCCTCTAACATTTTAATTGATTTTTAAATTGATAGTGCAAATTTAGAGCTGCCACAAAAGCCGGTCAGTGATGTAAGTTACAATAGGGTAATTTTGTTTCGGGAAAGTTGGATTTGGCCATCGGTTTCAATGTGTTTGAGTACGCGGCTCACTGCTTCGCGTGTAATCCCCAATTCGTCAGCCAACTGTTGATGGGTAACTGAAAGGGTTTTGGATTTATATAATTGGGCTTTTTGATTGAGCAGGTGCATCAATCGAGCATCTACTTTCTGGAATGCAACGGCGTTGACTACGCCCAGCAAATCCTCGAACCTGCGCTGGTATAAACCGAAAATAAAATCGGTCCATTCCGGATATTTTTTCAACCAGTCTTTGGCCTGCTTCAGAGAGATCATTAAAATTTCCGCCTCTTCTTCCACAACAGCTTTTACTTTGGATGTACCCCGGGTGAGACCGGATAAAATGGAAGAAATGCAGCTTTCGCCGGGCGTTAGATAATAAAGAAGGATTTCTCTCCCGTCTTTATCCGTCCGCGTCACCTTGATGCTACCCGAAATCACCAAAGGAATATAATTGATATAGGCATTGATATCCAATATAACGCTTCCGGCAGGAAACACTTTAAGATGGTCATTAGATGCTATTTCTTTTCTAAATTCTGGGTCTGATATTTGACTGATATCCATGTTCAAATATAAAGATACAATCATCATCGCCAATGTATTAGGCAAATTTTTGTTCATAACATTATTAATCCCCAGCTTTCGAAGTTTTCCTTATTGGCCTATGTAGGCCTTTTATTAATATAATGCAGACATACCTCCTCAATTTTTTTAGAACGTTTATAAAAAATACAAGACAGCACTCATAAATCCCGATATATTAATATCTTTGCCCTGTGAAAAAATGCCTGGCCATTGTATTACTTTCATTATACCTCTGTTCCACAACAGAGTTATACCAGTTTTTGAAGGTGCCCATTCTTATTGAGCATTTTATAGAGCATAAGTCGGACAATCCGGCCATGAGTTTTTACGGTTTCCTGAAACTTCACTACGACCACCATGTAAAAGATGCCGACTGGCAGACCGATCAACAGTTGCCGTTTATTACGCACCACGATTTGCCAACGATGGTTTTCACGCTTCATGTACCGTACAGCATCGATTTGAAAAACTTACATTTACCAGTTGCCGTTCACAAGATTCCCGCTTATAATGACGAATTCTCTGACAGGGACATCGTTTCATCTGTCTGGCAGCCTCCCAAGTTCTGTTAAGATTTGATATTGATGATTTCCAATCATCCTTAGTTTTTGACTATTACCCATTACACTGCGCCGCTGCGTGGATGTCTGTATGGTGCATTATGCCGAGTCAAAAACAATTTTTCATTTTTTTACGATTAACAGAATTAATTATGCTTACGAAAATCATTGAGTTTTCTGTCAAGAACAAACTCATTATAGCGCTTCTGATTCTTGGATTAATTGGTGTCGGTTCCTATCAGGTTTCCCAATTACCTATAGATGCCGTGCCCGATATTACAAACAATCAGGTGCAGGTTATTACCATTGCTCCGTCATTTGGAGCAACCGATATCGAACGTCTCGTCACTTTTCCCATTGAGCAGGCCAACTCCAACATTGCCGGCCTCAAAGAAATCCGCAGTTTTTCACGTTTCGGATTGTCGCTGGTGACCATTGTTTTTGATGATGGCATCGATGTCTACTGGGCGCGCCAACAGGTAGCAGAGCGATTGCAACAGGTTCAAAACGAGATCCCACAAGGTATTGGCACCCCCGAACTAGGGCCAATCTCCAGCGGTTTGGGAGAAATTTACCAATATGTAGTGCGCCCTAAAAAAGGTTTTGAGCAGAAATATAACATTACCGAACTGCGAACCATACAAGACTGGATTGTGCGCCGGCAGCTGCTACAAGTAAAAGGTGTGGCAGAAGTCAGCAGTTTTGGTGGCAAGCTCAAACAATATGAGATCTCGGTAAAGCCCGATCAACTCAATGCCTATCGTATCACTATTAATGATGTTTTTGAAGCGCTGAATGCCAACAACCAGAACACCGGTGGCGCTTATATTGAAAAGGGACCTACGGTGCTGTATATCCGCAGCGAAGGTTTGGTAGGTAGTATTGAGGACATTGAAAATATAGCCATCAACAACAAAAATAATGATGTCCCGCTATTTATCCGCGATGTAGCCGAGGTTAAAACCGGCTATGCCACGCGTTATGGGGCCATGACCTACAACGATCAAGGCGAAGTCTCGGGAGCTATTGTTATGATGCTGAAAGGCGCCAATAGCAGTCAGGTGATCAAAGACGTGAAAAGCAAAGTCGCACAAATACAAAAAACACTGCCCGAAGGTGTGGTGATAGAGCCCTTTCTCGACCGCACGAAGATGGTAAACCACGCCATCAGTACAGTAGAAACCAACCTGATGGAAGGTGCCCTGATTGTAGTCTTTGTACTGGTTATATTTTTAGGAAATATTCGCGCCGGGATATTGGTTGCATCTGTTATCCCGCTGGCGATGCTGTTTGCCATATGTATGATGAACCTTTTTGGGGTAAGTGGTAACCTGATGAGTTTAGGAGCCTTAGATTTTGGGCTTATCATTGATGGGGCCGTCATAATTGTGGAGTCGGTACTTCATCAGATAATGCTCCACAAAAAGCTCCGTCAACTTACCCAAATCCCTAACGATGATATGGACAGCTTGGTGACAAGCTCTGCCGGCCGAATGATGAACAGCGCTGTTTTCGGACAAATTATTATTTTAATCGTTTATATTCCGATCTTAACATTGCAAGGAATCGAAGGAAAAATGTTCCGCCCCATGGCAGAAACCGTAGCTTTTGCATTGCTTGGCGCCTTTCTGCTGTCGTTAACGTACATTCCGATGATGAGTTCGGTATTGCTGCGAAAAAGAAGCATCAAACCATCGTGGTCTGATCAAATGATGAAAAAAGTGGAGGCTCTTTATTTAAGATTGTTGCTTAAAGTGCTGCGCATCCCCAAGACTATTTTCAGCATTATTGGGCTCCTTTTCATTGCTGCCGTTATTCTGCTCAGCAGAATGGGCGGTGAGTTTATCCCCTCCTTGGAAGAAGGCGATTTTGCCGTGGACACGCGTGTACTGCCTGGCAGTAACCTAAGCACTACCATAGAAAGCACTCAAAAAGCAGCCCATATCTTGAAAACCCGCTTCCCCGAAGTTGAAAAAGTGGTAACCAAAATCGGTAGTGGTGAGGTTCCCACGGATCCCATGCCCATGGATGCTTCTGATATGATGGTGATTTTGAAGGACAAAAAAGAATGGACTTCTGCCACAACATTCCCAGAGCTTTCCGATAAAATGAGTAAAGCGCTGGAAGACGTACCCGGCATTACCGTGGGTTTCCAGTATCCTGTAGCCATGCGTTTTAACGAATTGATGACCGGCGCAAGGCAAGATGTGGTGATTAAAATCTTTGGTGACAACCTAGATTCTCTCGTACAAAACGCAAACCGACTCGGCAAGATTATCGAAACCGTAAAAGGTACACAAAACCTTTATATAGAACCCGTGTCGGGACTTCCGCAAGTGGTTGTTAAGTATAACCGTCCGGTGATTGCACAATACCACCTCTCGGTGGCGGATATCAACAGGGTCATCAACAGTGCTTTTGCAGGCCAGAGTACCGGACTGGTTTTCGAAGGCGAAAAGCGCTTTGATATGGTTGTACGCCTCAACGCTAATGACCGAAAAAATATCAATGATATCCGAAAACTGCTAGTTCCAACCCCATCTGGTAACCAAATCCCACTCAATCAACTGGCCAGTGTGGATGTTGTACAGGGTCCCAACCAGATCCAGCGAGAAAATGCCCAGCGCCGTATTGTTGTAGGTTTCAACATCAAAGACCGCGATGTGCAAAGCATCGTTGATGAATTGCGGGGAAAAGTTGATCAAAGGATCAAGCTTCCTGCCGGCTACTCGATTACCTATGGTGGTTCTTTTGAAAACCTAAACAATGCCAAACAAAGACTGATGATAGCCGTGCCACTTGCCCTGGCACTGATATTCGTGTTGTTGTTTATGGCCTTCAAATCAATCAAAGAAAGTCTTCTGATTTACACAGCCATTCCGTTGTCCATCATTGGAGGAGTCTTCCTGCTGAGTCTGCGTGGGATGCCTTTCAGCATCAGTGCCGCTGTGGGTTTCATTGCTCTTTTTGGCGTCGCGGTACTGAACGGGATAGTACTAATTTCGGAATTTAACCGCCTGCACAAAAGCGGCATCCGCAATATCGTAAGAATTGTTATCGATGGTGGGGAAAGCCGCCTGCGCCCTGTGCTGATGACCGCTGCCGTAGCGTCTCTCGGATTTATTCCTATGGCACTCAGCAATGGTGCCGGCGCCGAAGTCCAGCGACCGCTTGCCACGGTGGTGATTGGCGGGCTACTGCTGGCCACGCTGCTCACCCTATTTGTGCTGCCTCTTTTATATGTTAATATCGAAAATGGATTTAAAATGAAAAAACCAAAACATCAATATATCGCACCTATCATAATAATTTTGCTGCTACTTTCAGGAACCATAGTGAAGGCACAAACTCCTATTTCTCTGAACGACGCCATCAGTGTTGCCCTGCAAAACAACCGAAACCTCAACAATGAGAAACTGCGGTCAGACTATGCGAAGGCACTCATCAAAACGGCTACCGCTGATCTCCCTCAAACCAACTTTACCGCGGAATATGGTCAAATCAATAGTGCTTATAATGATATGAAATTTGGGATTACCCAAACTATTGCTTTCCCAACGGTTTACCAGAAACAAAAAAACTTATACACCGAGGAGTGGAAAAAAAGTCAACTGAATGTGTCACTCAAAGAATATGAACTTAAAAAAGCAGTAAGCCAAAATTATTTTCAGATGGTGTACTGGCTGCAGAAGATGAAACTACTGAATGAAACGCTGCAACTATACACCCAATTTTTGGATAAAGCCAGCCTGAGGCTGAAAGCTGGCGAAAGCAATATCCTTGAAAAGACCACTGCGTCCAACCAAAAATCAGCTATCGACATTCAGCTAAAGCAGGTTGCCCAGGAGCTGAACACACTGGAACTGCAGTTCCAGTGGCTGCTGAACACCGAAACCCGCTATGTTGCGACGGAGCATACTCCAGCCTTCCTTATAGATCAGGACTCCCCTTCCCATCCTCTGTTAAAAGTTCTTGAGCAGCAAAGGACGGTTACTGAAAAACAAACTGAAGCAGAGAGGTCCAAGTTATTACCAGGGCTACAAATTGGATATAATCTCAACTCCTTCAAAGGTACCGGCGCTGATGATCGCCTTTACACGGCTACGCCCCAGTTTCATTCGGTAATGGTGGGTGTGGGTATCCCTCTGTTTTCTAGTGGTCAAAAAGCAAGGATCAATGCCTCCAAATTAGCGGAAAATATTGCCGAACATGATTGGCGCAATGCCGACGTGGCACTAAAAAATAGACAACAACAGCTGAAACAGGCCTATCAAACCAATATGGAGATCGTAAACCGGTATGAAAGCTCTGAACTTAAAAATGCAGAGGTAATCACGCGGACAGCTCAACAGCAGTTCCAAAATGGGGAGATCAACTATTTGGAATTTGTGATGCTCATCAACCAAGCTGTCACCCTTAAAAGTAATTATGCGGATGCCCTTCTAAAGCTTAACGAAAGTGCTGTTGAGCTCCAATATTTGACGCTCCCATAGTATTCTATCCCAACATTAATTCCCCTAATTAATTATAATACAATGAAAAAAAACAAGATATATTACCCTTACATTTTTCTTTTGCTGGCACTTTTCTCTGCCTTGCAATGTCAAAAAAAGGAAGATAAAAGAGCTAACCCAACCGCACAAACCAAGCCTAAAGATGACACTACAGTTAGTCTCACGACCGCCCAGTTGCGCAATGCTCCCATTGAGATGACGGAGTTGTCTATGCAGCACATCTCAACGGTATTGAAACTGAACGGAAAAATCGACGTACCGCCTCAAAATCTGGTTTCGGTGAGTACTCCATTAGGTGGCTACCTTAAAAGCACGGCGTTGCTGCCGGGGATGAAGGTGTCTAAAGGCGAGGTGATTGCCGTTATTGAAAACCCACAGTTTGTCCAGTTGCAGCAGGATTACCTGATGGCCAAATCCAAATACCACTTTGCCGAACTAGACTATAACCGCCAGAAGAAGCTGAACCAGAGCCAGGCTAGCAGTGACAAGGTGATGCAGCAGGCCCAGTCTGAGATGACCAGCCAGCAGATCCTGATGAGCTCGATAGCCCAGCAGCTGCAACTGGTGAATATCAACGCATCTTCGGTTTCGGCGGGCAATATCAGGAGGAGCATCCCGGTGTACAGCAGCATCAACGGTTTTGTAAGCCAGGTGAATGTGAACATTGGCAAGTATGTTACCGCGTCGGATGTCCTCTTTGAACTTATTAACCCTTCTGACATTCACCTGAATCTGAGGGTTTACGAAAAAGACCTGCAAATGCTGAAAAATGGTCAACGGATCGTAGCGTATACCAATACGGATCCTTCAAAAAAATATGCCGGAGAAATTTTGCTCACCAGTAAAGATGTAGATGCCAGCGGTATTGCTGATGTACATTGCCATTTTGAAGCCTATGACCCTACCCTTATCCCTGGCATGTATATGAATGCAGAAGTGGCTACCCAAACCTCTTTTGCCAATGCCGTTCCCGAAGAAAGTGTGGTAGATTTCGAAGGTCAAAGTTACGTCTTTGTAGCCATCGGAAAACAAAGCTGGAAGATGATGCCTGTAACGACAGGAACTTCTGAAAACGGTTATATAGAGATCCTGAACTATCAGGCATTTAAAGGAAAGAAAATCGTAACAAAAAATGCCTATACCCTTCTGATGAAACTTAAGAACACTGGAGAGGATGAGGATTAGCAGCCATTGTTTTTACCACTAACAGCCATTGGCACTTTATGATCCAGAATGCGCATTAATTGTAAAAGATATCATAACTTTGATTCCGCAACGGTGATTGGCGGTATTTTTGTTGTCGCTGAGACATCTTAAATTATTATTATGAAATACTTATTTATTGTTATGCTATCATTTTTCGGATTTACGAAGAGCCAGGCGCAGGCCCGGTCGATTCACAGTTTTAAAGTAGAAGCCTTAGACGGCTCCACGATAGATTTTTCCCAGTTTAAAGGAAAAAAAATCCTTGTTGTGAATACCGCATCCGAATGTGGTTTTACACCTCAATATGCGGATCTGGAAAAGCTTTATGAGGCCTATAAAAACAAGCTGGTTGTTGTGGGCTTTCCTGCCAACAACTTTGGTGGGCAAGAACCCGGCAGCAACCATGAAATCTCTACATTCTGCCAGAGAAACTATGGTGTACAGTTTCCTATGGCGGCCAAAATTTCGGTGAAAGGCAAGGATATTGCACCGATCTATCAATTTCTGACTGAAAAAAAAGAAAACGGTGTAAAAAACACAAAGATCCTCTGGAACTTTACCAAGATCCTTCTTGATGAGAACGGGCATGTGATTGACAGTTTTATCAGCACCACCAATCCGATGAGTGAGAGCATTACCAAATATCTGAAATAAATTATTTTGCATCCTTAGAATGATGAATATATACTACTACGCCGCCCAACTGATCATCTGCAGAGGTATTTTTAAATGAAAAATGATGAGTTGGCTGGTGAAGCTGGTAGGAAAATCTATGCGGATATTTGAAATAAGTAAAAGCATTTGAACAGAGAAAGGTCAAAGTAAATCTAGAGGGCTTTTTACAGATGATTTTTTAACATCGCTGATATGCGTATAGATCTGTGTTGTTTTTATAGAATTATGCCCTAGAAGTTCCTGAATAAAACGAATATCAGCACCACAATCTAGCAGATGAGACGCATAACTGTGCCTTAAGCCGTGGATACCGATAGTTTTATTGATTCCGGCTTTTCTCATGGCATTTTTGAAAACGGACTGTACACTCCGTACAGAATAAGGCCCGCCATATTGCCCCTCAAACAACCATTCTTTTGGTCTATAAGCAGCGTAATACTGGCGAAGCAACTCCAAGACCGATTCGGGAAGATTGGTATAACGGTCTTTTTTACCCTTCGCGCCACTAATGTGCACTAGCATATCTTCGGAATTGATATGTTCTACTTTTAGGTTAACGATTTCGCTCACCCGAAGTCCCATGCCATATGATAGCTTTAGCATAAGAAGGTGTTTGGTATTGTTGGTGTTAACAAATATTTTTTTAATCTCGGCCTTGGTTAATATTTTGGGCAGCGTGGCTGGTGTTTTTGGTCTTGGGATATCAAAAAACATCCTCTGCCGGTGCAAAACCTGTTCAAAATAAAATTTGATGGCATTAATACGAGTATTTAGATGCCGCTCTTTTATATCTTCTTTTTTAACACAATAGAGAAAGTAATCTTTTAATCGTTGTTCCGTCAAATCTTCTACAGGATGAGTTTTTAATGTAATTAGAAGGTGGGCAAACTCTGACAAATAATTTTTGATGGTTCGTGGAGAATAAGCTTTCAGCATCATCTGATCAATATATTGCTGAAAAGCAGATTGATTAATAGGATGTATTTTACCGAATATTCTTTGTCCCCATTCTTTAGGTGGCAGTTTTAAAACAGTTCTGATGGAAGGTAAATCTGGCAAATACCAACATATAAGTGTACGACTCCATCTCGCACTGGGAAATCTTTGTTTGAGATCATGAATCAACCTTTGGTTATACGGAAAACGGACAAAAATAATCTCTTTACCAAGATGGGATCCAAAAGAAAACTGATAGTCTGAAAAAACCATTGCGTAAAACTTATTGATTATTACCAAACAAATATAGTAAAATATTGCTATTCTATATAATATACGCACTTATAAATATTCATAACCAATTAATATACTGCACATTGTCCACTTACATTACTTTTTACTTATATATCTAAAAACTTTCGTATATTTGGGTGTTATCTGCAATATTCACAAAAACCCGTTAAAATACAATGTTTGGAAAATTAAAATCTCTTGCAAATAGCGGCATTCAATCCGCCATATCTTCTATTAGTAATAATGAAGAAATTACTACTAATATTGTAGAAAAAATTGTTTCAATTGATTATTTGGAAGCAATAGAATTTATTAATCAGAACGAATCAATGATTCCTCAATCGGAAATAATTCTATCAACTTTGTTGACTTTAAATAATGCTTCCAATGAATATCATTTCAAAGACGAAAATCAAAATACAAATCAATATTTCTTAACATCTCTTGTAAATAATATTGATGCCCAAAAAACTGTTGTAGCATTAGAACCAGTTGTAAAATTGATTCCATTTGGCGGAATTATTTTATTTGTGTTAAAAATGATTGTTAAATTCAAAAAATAAAAAATGTCAAAACTTTACAACGTAACCATTAAAGGAACTGGATATTTAAATGGAAATATAAATATTAATAAAACTGTTCAACTCGATGAAATTGTAGCTAGAAAATTTATTGGAGGTGACAGAGATGTTGCAATAATAGAATTATGCAGACAACATTACCCTGGTGTTAAAGTTGAAAAAGGAAGAGTTTCAGCAAATGTAGTTCCGACAAAAACTGAAACAAATACAAATTCTCCATCAAAAAATAATTTGCAAAAACAATCTTCAACTGTTTATTTAAGTGGAAGCGAAAATAGTTTTAATGAATCAAAAGAAAAAAAACAAAATAATTCCTCAAATTTTTCTGGTGGAAATTTGTTAAAATCTGCTGGTTCTTTTGCTTTAGGTTCTATTACAAATTCTGTAATGAATGAAATAAATGGAAACATTGAAGAAGAAAAAGAAAGAAAATTAGAGGTAAGAGAATTCAAGAATAAAAGAAATGAAATTATTTCTACTGAAATTCCTGATGATAAAAAAAGTGTTTTCAAATATGCAAATAATTTAATTGCAGAATTAAAAAGTTCTGGCTGGTCTGATGGAGAAAATCACAAAAATGAATTTGCAAATGCTTGTTTATCTAAAATTGAACAAAGCAAATATGTTTTAATTGGATTAGGTGCTGTAAATGAAGCGAATTATTTAGACAATGAAATTAAAAAATTAAAAAGAAAAAAATACACTCAAAAATATTTAGCAATTTCATTAGGAGCTGGTTTTATTGCTGTAATTTTTATATTGTATTTACTCGGTATAATTCACGATTAAAAATACTGCAGATAACAGTGTATTGGCAAAATGCGGGGTTTAAGTCTGAATTGATAATCCACAGCTTTTTTGCCGCCGCTGCTTTTCAATTCCACATTTTTTTGTAATTTAGTTCCATTGAAAAAGCATCGGCTTCGTTTGGGCTTTCTTGAACTAAAGTTCTTCGAATGCCCGCACTTCGCCAATACTTTTTCCGTTATATGCAATGCTATCAGAGTGGTCAAATAATCAAGATTTCTGAAAATAAAGAACTGAATTTTAGAAAAAACTCAAAACCTTTCCCAACTCAAAATTTATTCTTTTTTCCAGCACCTTTTTTTGCCAACGCACATCAGCACATTTGCAAAATTCCAACGCTAAATCAACAACCTATTTTGCAAAAGAGCTGATTTTCCATTCTTTTATGAAACACTTACTTTGAAATTTCATTATTTTTGTACATACTTTTACAGAATGAATCACTCAAAAATAAAATTTTTAATATTTCTTTGTCTTACAACATTCTGTTATGGTCAACAAAAACTAGATGAAAAGAAGTCTAAAAATTTTGAGTATTACAAAAAACTGCTGAATACAAATTCGAATAACTATAATAGTAATTCACAAGCCCTTCTTCAAAATGCTCAGACTTCTAATGAGAAATTTTACGCCAATTATATTATGGGTGGAATGAAGTACAGAAATGGTTTTTATATTCAAGCAGTCTATTATTATGAAGAAGCCGAGAAAATAGGAAAGAATATTGATTCAATAAGTTTACAAATGTCATATATCAATGGTTTGGTTATGTCATACAGAAGAGCAGGTCTTACTGAACAATCAAATGATGCTTGGCAAAACTATATTAAACTACAAAAAGAATATAAAAATCCCTTCAAAGAAGCTGAATATTATTATAATCTATCCAAAATCTATGATATTGATGCGGATTATTGTAAAGCTTCTGAAGCTAGAATAAAATATTTAAGTTTAGTACCTTTAGACATTCAAAAAAAAGATCCTGATTACATTTTTGCAGTGTATGCCCAAAATGCTTTTACTCAAATGAAATGCGGTAATATTTTTGAAGCAGAGAAAAATATAAAAAAAGCAGATAACACAATACGTGATGTAACCATAAGGGAAAACTCATCGTTATATGAAATTTATGAATTAGCTAAAGCTCTATTAGCAGTAAAAAATGGAAAAAAAGAGCAAGCGAAAACTTATTTTTCTACTGCCTATTCGAAGTCTAAAATCAAAAACACTGTTGCTTCAACAAAACTTATTTTAAAAGAACGTCTAGTAGCAAAGATAGATTCACCAGAAGAACAATTATCTTTTGTTGAGGAAATAGATAAGATAACCCATAATGAAACCTTAAATACACAAGAGTTAACAAAATACGAAACGAGAAAGTCAAAAAATAAGATTCAAGAAGAGAAAAATAAAACAAGTATCAGTTTTGTTATTATTCTATTTTGTATTATAGGTTTGATATTTTTAGTTTGGTATAATAGACTTAAACGCAAGAAACTTACATCTGCTTTTCAAGAAATTATTGCTAGACTTGAACAGAAAAAAAATGTTAAAACAACAACTCTTTCAAAAACTAATGGGGAGTTTAGAGAAATTGAAAATGAGGATCAAATTATCAAGCAACTAAAGAATTTAGAACAAAAGAATTTCTTTTTAGCTCAAAACTTTTTAGCAACCCAATTAGCATCAAAACTTAATATCACACCAAGAAACTTAAGTTTTTTACTAAAAAAATACTATAATCAAGATTTTAATAATTATATGAATGATTTACGAATCGATTATTTCACTCAATTATTAAAGGATAATCCACAATATCGCAGATACAAAATTTCTGCTCTTGCAGAAATGTGTGGTTATAATTCGTACAATCAATTTGCATTAAATTTTAAGGCTAAAACAAAAATTTCTCCTTCACAATATATTAGTTATTTGGAAAAAGAATCAGATTAGTAATGAATTTTCTGTTTAAATAACTCGACTATTTGTTGCAAATTTCTTTAATAATTCCGTTTTTGTCTTCATTTTTATTTGTTTTTTCAAATTGTCTTAGTTTCAATCCCTAAGTATTAAAAATACCATTTTACAATTTTACAATACTGATAATCAATTATTTAATGATTTTTTATATTTTGGAATAAACATCAAAGCCAAATACATTTACTTTTAAAACCAAGGAAAATACATTCTCTTTGTGCCATCAAATACGATGATTCTTTAAGCACAAATGATGATTATATATTTAAAGATGATACTTGAGTTTTTTCCTTTTATAAGGAAGAAGTTCTGTATCGTCTTTTTTCTTTGTGTTATCAATTTTTTCCAGTCTCAAATATTTCAGGCCAATAGTTCTACACTTTATATTTCAGAAGGAGCATCTATTATTGACGTTTACAAAGAAAATACTGATAAAATAGAGGTCAATATTGGGAAGATTTTTGTTTCAAAAAATACACTTGTATGTACTGATAAGAATACAATTTCTGCACAAGTTGTTTTGATAGAATCTCATAAAAAGGCTTCTTCTACAAAAAAACATCTTGTATTTATTCCCAAACTAAAGAAATTAGATTCGGGAAAAATTGCGGAACCTATCAAAAAATCCGATTTCAATTTCGTATCCGGAAAATCAAATTCAATTTTCCAAACGGATTCGGCTAACGGATATATCGCCGTTTCAAACACAAATTCACAGATAAAGGCAATTCTTGAGAAGAATTCCGCTCTTAATTTCAACAAAACAGTTTGCAAAACGCCTGTTAATCCCTTCATAAACAATGAAAATAACAGTAAAAGGAGTGTAAACTATTTTTCTATTCGTCCTCCGCCTGTGGTTGAATTTATTTCGAGTATGTAATTAGAAAAAATTAATTCAAATTTTAAAACAAATGAAACAAAAAATACTAGTGTTGGCACTTTTGTCAATTTCATTATCAGTATATAGCCAAGTTGGAATAAAAACCGAAAAACCAATTGGTATTTTCAATATTGATGGACAGAAAGACAATGCAGGTTCTTTAACACCAACTGCAGCACAACAACTTAATGATGTGGTAGTTCTCGCAAATGGAAATGTCGGATTAGGGGCAACTTCACCTAATGTTAAATTCACCGTTGTTACTGGAGGTACATCAACTTCACCAAAACCAGATATAAAAATTGTGGATGGCAACCAGACCGCAGGACATACAATGATTAGCGATGCAAACGGTGTAGGAACTTGGAAGTTACTGAATTTAGGGGCAACATCTACAATATCGCCAATTGCTAATCAATCTTCCTCAGTTACTATTTCGTCAGATAATTCAGGTGCCACATTCATCAACACAGGGGAAACGTTGCATATCCCCGAAGGCAGATGGAACGTTAATGTTGGTATGAGGTTTAATTATGTAGCATCAGGAGGAACAATTGATTACAAAAGTAGTTATTACCTTAATGGATATATTTCTTCCAGCCCAACAGCAATTTCGCAAACAGGGTTTACCGTTGAGAGTGTCACCAATAATCCTGATTTTTCCATTGGTGGAGTTATTGTACGAGGATCAAATTATATTTCGGGTACAGCTAATGACAATAATGGTAGCTATATACAAGGAAGCTCAATAATTAATGTAGGACCAGGTGGTGTAGATTTGTATATTTTAATAGAAAACATTGCAACTCCTACAGGTGCAACAGGTGCATCTTGGCAATATACACCCAACAACGCGGAAAATATTTTTTACGCAGTTCCCATTAATCCCGCTTAAGAGTAATAATCATTATAAATAAGCATAATAATTTAATATGTCTACAATGAAAAAAAATATAATTATACTCATTTCATCTTTATTTTGTGGAACTTTATTTTCACAAGTCGGAATTGATACTCCAAACCCTCAAGGTGTTTTTAATATTGATGGAGGAAAAGATAACCCTAAAACTGGTTCCGCACATACACCAGCACAACAACTAAATGATGTTACCGTACTACAAAACGGTAACGTAGGACTTGGAACAATAACCCCTACTGCTAAATTAGAAATACAGACAGGCGGAACTACTGCACTACCTGTACCCGGATTCAAATTGATTGATGGTTCTCAATCGGCTGGTGCCATGCTTACTTCAACTACCGATCAAGGAAATGCTAAATGGACAGTCTTGGGAACAGCGAAAGGTACTGTAGTTGGAACTATAGAAACACCTGGCTTAATTGTTACGTCTGATGAAAATAGTGGTCAATATAGATATACCAATTATAAAATTGAATTAACTACGGGCAATTGGATTGTAAATACGGGACTTAAATTGAATAACACAATGAACGTAAACATCGGTGATGGAACCTGGGTACACGGTCTTGTGTCTACCGATAAAATTATGAGACAACAGATTGGGTTTTCTCAAGATGCTAATTATAATGCTGGCTATGCAGCTGCTCTAATCAAGAATGAAACGGCAAATTCTCCTAATTTTTTCGCTGGTACAGTCAACGTAACAGTCACGGCTCCATCTGTCACTCTTTATTTACTCCTTGATAATGTTAAGCGATATGGTGGTGCTACATCTGGTGTTCAATGGTCGCTTGATCCAAATGCGAAAGGAAATTATTTTTATGCAATTCCTGTTAACAAGTAATATCTAAAATTTAACTACAATGAAAAAAAATATATTATTCATATTATCCTTTATAATTTGTGGAGGACTTTCGGCTCAAGTGGGCGTAAATACAGGTAATCCCCAAGGAACTTTTCACATTGATGCGGACAAAAACAATCCTACTTCTGGAAGTACCTTTACTTTTGCAGAACAAAATAATGATGTAATTGTAATGCCTGACGGAAAAATGGGAATAGGAACAATACATCCTGATACTAAGTTGGATATTAGATCAGTAGATGCATCAGTTGTCAATCCTACATATACTGCCGGTTTTAGATTGTCAGATGGCAATGAAAAGACTGGTAGAGTTTTGCAAACAGACGCAAATGGGCTTGCTACTTGGAAGGACATCAGTAAACGAGATATCGTAATTGGGAGGTTTTCTGGTTCTGCACCAGTTTATTCTGATAATGATCCTGCAACAGTAGCAACAGTTCCTTATAAATTGATAGGTGCAACAATAGATCTAAAACCTGGAAAATACGCTGTATATCTTGGTCTATCAGTCTATTTACCTGTTTCATATCCATTAGGTTATAGCTATTATTTGCCTGTACTTTTAAGTTCATCAAATACCTCTATTGATACAACAGGTTTTAGTTATCAATCCGGTGCAGGTACTGCAGCTGCTTTTGGAGGTAGGATGGTTAAAAACAGAGGGAATACCAGTCTCAATATGATACAAGGAAGTCTAATTGTAAATGTAACAAATCCTGCGGGTGTTAAACTTTATACTTTTTTAAAAAACATACCATTATATAACGATGTTACACTGACTGCTACCCAGCAAACGCCGCCACTTACAAGCTATAGATTTAATGCAACAAACTGGGAAAATTTCTTTTATGCATTACCTATAAACTAAGAAGTGATTCTGAAAACACAAGTAAATGAATTTAAAACACATCCATATAGGAAAAATGATTGAAAAAGAGGTTGCAGACTGCGGGATAGAAATGTCCCGCATCTGTAATTTTATGAAATGCAATGAGGAAGACATCAATCAAATGTATCTTCAGGAAAACCTTTCCACTGATGTTTTATTGAAATGGAGCAAATTATTAGAATATGATTTCTTTAGAATATACTCACAACATTTGATCCTGTATGCACCACAATCAGCCAAGGAGCCAACATTGGAACATACAAAATCATCACTTCCGCAATTCCGAAAAAACATCTATACAAAAGAAATTATAGATTTCATCTTGGAGCAAATTTCATCGGGAGAAATGACGAAAACACAAGTGATGGAAAAATATAAAATTCCCAAAACAACGCTTTACAAATGGATAAGCAAGTACAACTAATAGGATTGACCAAAAAAGAAATACTGAAAAAAAATGGGTGATGAGTTCAACTTCTACCCCGATAAAAAAGGGTTTATATCTTGAAAAAATATTGGTTGGGAAAGCAGAAAAAACTCATCATCGAATTTGATGATGAAGATAAAGCTGTAAAACAATACACAAAAAGTACGTATGAAAAATAATCAGCCCGACTATAAAACAATCTATGCGGATATTCTCCACAAAAAACACCCCGAAAAAAAAGCAGAATGTTTTCCTTTATTAGAAAAGGAAAATCTTTCGGTTTTGGATATTATCGAACTCAACAAAAAAATATTTGGTATTGCTGATAAAGAAACCCAAGCAGAAAACCAAAAACACCGCTCTTATTCCAAATCAGATATTTTAAGCATCCTTGACTATCAGAAAAAACACAAACTAAACAACATTAAACTCGCAAGACATTTCGGACTTAGCAGAAATACCGTTGCCAAATGGAAAAAAACATTCGTAGTATAGGACCTATACAAAAAAAATAAATTTTTCTACGACAGCGCAGCGCTCATTTTCATTATTAATAATGTTAGTTATTGAAAAATTTATTTCTCATCATTTGTTGTACTGACTCTCACGTGCCAGTATTTTTCAAAAGTATACACAATAAAAAAACAAAATATTATGAAATCGCACTCAGAAGTAGGACACGCAAAAAATGTCGCAAATTTTGCAGACTTAATTGCTTATTGCACTGCATACGGAACCACCTACAATCCGTCCAAAACAGCATTGCAATTACCATCACTCAACACATTATACACCTCTGCACAAACAGAACTCACCAACGTAACCACCGCAAAAAATACATTCGACACCGTTACAGGCGACCGCCAATTAGCATTTGAACCCCTCAAATCTTTAGCAACAAAAGTTTTCAATTTCATCTCCGTTACAGATGCCACAGAGCAAACAATCGCAGATGCCAAAACCATCAACAACAAACTACAAGGCAGAAGAGCGGGAACGCCCACAGAAACTACACCACCACCTCCTCTTGGAGAAGGCACTCCCCCTTTGGGGGAGCCGGAGGGGGCTATTTCCGTTTCACGCCAAAGCTACGATATGCTCACAGAAAACTTCTCTGCACTCATAGACTTAGTTTCCTCAATTCCTTCATACACCCCAAATGAAGCCGACCTCACAACCGCTTCACTCACAACATTTCACGCAAATCTTCAAACTGCAAACACCAACGTAACCAATGCCGAAGTAGCATACAGCAATGCAAGAATTTCAAGAAACAATGTGCTATACACCGAAAGCACAGGCTTAGTAGAAATAGCTTCTGATGTCAAAAAATATGTAAAAGCAATTTTCGGAGCAACCTCTCCACAATACAAACAAATCAGCGGAATCAAATTCACAAAACCATAATTCTAAAATAATAAACCAATAACTAAAGAGTTGCAATCCCAAAAATTGCAACTCTTTTCCATTTTTATAAAACTCTTTTCCGTATTTGTAAAATTCCTATCCTTATTCATAAAACTTCCGTCCTAATTTATAAAACTCACTTCCTGCATTATAAAACTCACATCTGCATTATAAAACTCACATCTGCAAGTATAAAACTTCTATCCTAATTCTTAAAACTTACGTCCTCATTTATAAAACTCCCATCCTATTTTATATTTCTTGTATCCTTACTTACAAAACAAACAGAAAAGTCCAACGCATAGGGAAAAGCACATTTGCAGTCCGCTCCACCCACAGCAAAACCAAAGACTGCAAAAGAGCTTTTCCCTACCATCTTTCGCCCACCGCTAAAAAAGAATAAATTTCCCACCACTACTCCTGCATATTTTACAACTAACTGAACAAAAAGCACTGCATATAACATTGTATTATATAATGTACATCTATTTTCCCTTTTATTCATAGTGCTTTATAACTTTTACATCTAAAAAAGTACAACATAAGTATAACAAATTAGAAAATATCGATAAATAAAGCGATTTGGGTGATTTTGTTTTTAGATTAAATCTTTTATACCTGATAAACAGGAAATTCTTCTAAGCTGGCTTTTGTCCAGCTTTTTTTAATGAGTTCTTATTCGAAATTTTAGACGGCTAATCCGATATTGATCGATATCCCTTTCAAAAATAGAAATTGATTTTTACCCACTTCCCTACTTTTATTTTCTAAATGTACTTCATATAAAAGAAAAGTAGCGAATTAGAAAGCATTCAAATTAAGTATTTATTGAAGTACTTGTCTTAGTTTTGGTATTTGTGAACCATATTTTATAAGGATTCCCCTCCTGAAAAGAAAAAACAAAAATATATCAGATTTAAAAAATGTTAAAATCGCAATTTATATGCTTTAAAAAATACATTTATGAATCAAAACTACGCACTTACAGAAACAGTACCTTTTTCGGAATTCACCTCTGTAAAAATTACAGAAAACTTCGACGCATTGTTTGATGTAGAAAAAACTCAAGAAGAAAATTTGACATCGTACTGCCAGAATCTTATGAACAAAATTTTTCAACTCAGGTATTCACATATCCCGAATTTTCTCAAACATCATTGTGCTATTGCTGATAATCCGATGCAGTGGCTGAACAAATTTGAAAAGCTGATCTCAGTGAATGAAAATCTTTTCTTAAAAGACAAAAACGAAAGCCGGCTCATAAAATTTCAAACCTGTATTGAGTTGAAACGATTCAAACTCAGATATGAGGACACTCACAAAAGCACGTTGAGATTAAATAAAACGCACATTAATGCAGAAAGTGAAGACCGGTTCTTTAGTTTCAGAGATGTTAAGGAAAAACTTAACAGTATAAAAATTTTTGAAGAAAAGATCGTTTATCTTACTCATCAAAAATACGATTATCAGCAGTCTGTCATTGATTTCGTGAACAAAAATCTTCCTTCATTTGATGAACAATGCAATAATGAAATTGCAAGGCTGATTGAAGTTAAAAAACTAGAAGAGCAGATTACTAAGAATAGTACCAGTCATCAAAGAAAAAAAGTTTTAGGAAATAAAATTAGAGTCAACAGTAATCTCAATCAGCTTGTCGATGTATTTTTTCAACTCAATAGAGAGCTTTTTATCGAAGGTAAGCCATTTTTAGATGCTAATTCCTCAGACTTTGTAGCATTAATTTGTAATAATTTTGTGGATAAAGATGGGTACGAAATCAGCCAGGCAACTGTAGAAACGATTTTGCGTCCGTCAAAATATGATAAAAGACCCAAGTCTCACAAGCGTGTAGATATTGAAAAATTAATCTAAAAAAACTTAGTCCTGTTGTGACCGTTTCGGGACTTCGGGACTTTTTCCTTTTGCTCAATTTTGCTCCATAATCATTAAATAAAAAACAAGTTATGGAAGCAATCATTTTTTCAAAAGAGCAATTCGATGCTTTACTTTCAAAAATCGACCAAATTTACCACAAAGTGAACATGAAAAGCCTTCCGAAGCAGGAGGTGTTTTTGGACAACGAGGAATTTATTAAAATGCTGAAAATTTCCCGTAGAACAGCTCAAACTTGGCGTGATGAAGGCAAAATATCATTTTCACAGGTTGGAAACAAAATCTATTACAAGCTTTCAGACGTCGAAAAAACGATGGATGAATACTACAATAAATCCTTTTCAAAAAAATGGTAATTCAACAAAAACCAATATCATTATGGATATCGATCCGCAAACACCACTTTGGAAACTGACTGTTGAAGAATTTCTGGAAGTTTCCAAAAAACTGAACTTGGAAAACAAATACGAATATGGGCTGAAAGGATTGGCAAAAATACTGGGATGTTCGGTTTCAAAAGCATCTGAAGTTAAATCTTCAGGGATTTTAAACGAAGCCATTATTCAGAAAGGAAATATCATCATCATTGATAAGAAGCGTGCATTAGAACTATTTGCCAAAAAGTAAAGATGTATTATCTGGAGCTCATACAAAGGTTTTGGAATTTTAACCAAAAAGCACAACTGAATACTACAACCATTGCGATGTATCTCTATCTTTTGAAACTAGGACATGATACCAATGGATACCATATTATTGTTTCAGATGTCGCAATGAGTAATGCTTTAGGAATAACAAGGAAAACGGTAAAACCTACAAAGGAAAAACTTCGGAATTTAGGATTAATTCAGTTTGAAAACAGAATCGGACTCCCCTGTTCTTACAGGATTTTGTTGAATTACTCTTTTGAATGTAAAGATCCGGAAAAACAAAAAATAAAAAGCAATAATGAATTCCATGCTCCAATATTAGAGAAAATTGAAAATTCCCAATCGGACAGTTTGCCAATTCAAAATAATTCCAAAACAAGTGTCCTGAAAGATGAAAAAGTACATAATAACAAACCAAAACATTTCAAATCAAACCAACCTTCCTGGAAAGAATTTATCGAATATGCACAAACCTTAGAAAACTATACCTCTCAATTGGATTTTAGTATCGAGGAAAAGTACAAAATATGGAAAATCAATGGATGGAAAAATTCGTCTAAACTTCCTATTACCAATTGGAAATCTACATTGAAGAGCACTCTACCCTATCTTTTAAATCCTAAAGAAAACAGTAGTTTTTCATTACAAGATATTCCCAACATAAAACGACCTGAACCCAAAAGTAAGAATCAATAAACCAAAAAAAGTGAAAAATTCAACAATCAAAATATCAGACTTAAAACTAGGACAAAAAGTAAGCATCAATGGGATGCTCGCTGAGTATAAAGGTATTCAGAAAGTACGGATTTCAAATTTCGGAAAAGTGGAAAAAAGAGTTTTCAAAGCGGATGGAATTAATATTTAAAAATATTACAATCTCATTGATGGCCCAAAAACACTGAAAAGTGAGAAAATCATACTACTATAAAAAGTTTTCCTTTGAAACAATAAATTTGAAGCAGATTATGCCTGTACACGAAAAGAATTTACGATTTATCCGAAAAGGATTCGAAAGTAAAAGCGAGAATAATCCTGATAAAATCCGTATCGGAAACCATTTTGTGGATGATTTTATTTTTGATGAAAATGAAGCAGCGGACATTCCCATTAATGCCCTTCGTGTGATTTTTAATATTATTTCCATTATCGGCAATGAGCAGTTCCGTCCACAAGATCGTCCGAAACAACTCTCCCTTTTCGATGAAGAATTTGAAACTGAAAATAACATATTCGCTTCCATAAAAATCAGAAACAACAAAATATCGCCGAGCGGATCAACAAAACAAGTGATTGATGCCTATGAATTTCTGACAAAATTCAAAATGGGTTGGTATAAATCTGTCAATTCCAAAGGAAAAGAAATCAAAACTTTCGGCGGACTGATTTCTACTCCCAGTTACGATAAAAGAGGTTTTACCAGTTTTCTAATCAGTAGTTATTGGCTGAAAAAACTTTTGGTCATTCCGGAATACAATTATGTTTTGTATAATTTGGTCTATAATATCAAGAATAACAAGCACATTATTTTTGCGATTTGGCTTTCAAAACTTCCTGAAAATGGAACAGTTTTAAAACTTTCCACGCTAAATAAAAAGTTTGGACTTAAATACAAAACCACCAAAGATTTTTGTTTCAAATTTTTAAAACCTGCAAGAATCAATTTAAATAAATTCAATACGATTTCCTTTAACTATACCTACAAAAAAGGCACTATTTTCATTATCCCCTGCCAAACCAAAATGATTTTGAATAGCCATTTATCTGAAAACTCAGGAGAAATAGTGAACGTTACACGAAGATTAAATTACTTCCGAATGAGGTATGGGTTAATGGAAACTGAGATGCTACAGTTTTTCCATCAATACCGAAATATTCCGCAAACAAGAGAACTGATCGAAAAAGCCTTCAAAGAATTTGTTAGAATAAGCAGACTAAAGAAAATAAAGTCAACAGAATTTCAAGGGAAACTATTTCTGAATGAAATTCAGGAACTCATCATAAAATTATACAAGGAAACAAAAATGGGAGAATTATTACCCAATGGATTTCCAATTATTATTTGAATTCGGATTTACACTCACCAGAAATTCGGATTTGCACTCACTAATGTTAAAAAAATGCCAAAATATGAGAGTTTTTTATTGAGATTTCGGATTTGTGCTCACTCCAAATTTTAAAAGTCAATAAAAACGTGAACAAACACTGCTTTTTGTGGATAAAGCAGAGAATAATTAGAATTTGGAAAAATCAATTCGGAATTGCACTCACCAAAAAACAGTTCGTATTTCGGATTTGCACTCACTCTACTTTCGGAATTGAACTCACCCTGAATTCGGATTTGTGCTCACCAAAAAAGCCGTTCAAATCCTTTTCCATAAGGTGATGACACGATTCATTAAAAGAATATTAAAAGTAATTAAAAAATCTTTTTTTATTTAAAAGGAAATTGTGGATAAAGTAATTGCATTAAAAAAGAAAAAAATATGAATTGCGAAAAAATTAAACAAAAAGTCGGAATCAGAACCGTTTTGGAATCTTTTGGACTTTTTCCGGTCAAAGAAAACCGAAAAACAGCTTTTTATTTTGCATTGGACAGAGAAGAAAAAATCCCGAGTTTGTCTGTTGATTTTACGAAAAATAAAGCCTTTGATTTTGGAACGGGAAAAAATTACGACGTAATTTCGATTGTTCAGCAAATGAAAAAATGTTCCGTTTCGGAAGCATTGAAATTCCTTTCAATATTCAATTTTTCAGTTCAAAATGAATTTTTAATTGGAGTGGTCAAAACACAAATTGATTACAAAATTCTTGAAATTAAGGAAATCACGCATTTTGCTTTAATTCAATATTTAAAATCCCGAAAAGTCCTTGAGCAAAAGCATTTGGTTAAGGAAATTCATTACGAACTGAACGGGAAAAAGTATTTCGGAATCGCCTTTCAGAATAATTCCGGTGGTTTTGAAATTCGCAATGCATATTCTAAAATCTGTTTGGGTAAAAAGGACATTACCTTCTTTCAAATCGAACAAAATCCCAACAATGAAATTGTTATTTTCGAAGGTTTTTTTGATTATCTGACTTTTCGGAATTTAGAAAAATCAAATCACTCAACTTCCGATTTTTTAATTCTTAATTCAACATCAATGCTTTTCAAAGCCGAAGAAAAGTTAAAGAAATTCAATAAGATTTCATTGTTTTTAGATAACGATGCTAACGGAAAATCAGTTAAAGCAAAAATTCAAAATCAATACAAAAACGTGGAAGATTGTTCTTTGATTTATCACAATTTCAAGGATTTGAATGAGTGGTTTTGTGAAAAGGAAACGAATACATTTTCGCCATAATCAAATCGTTTTTCCTTCGGGTTTTGGAAAGTCTTTTCCTAAATCTGAAAATAATCTCCTGACTTTCATCCGCCAACTCAACCTTGCTTCTGTCCATGTTTTGCCTGCTTCTACAATATCAATTCTATCATGTGAATGTGATGGTCTACCCGATCTGGATTTTTTCGGCTCATCAAATTCTAAAAGCAGTTCCGGATATTCCAAAACATCTTTTTCAATATCCAAATCAAATAAAGATTGATGTTCCGGTAGATGAAATGTATTTCGTTTCTCTGAAAGTTGTCTGAATAAAGTGATTAACGGAATTTCATCGGTAATAAAGTCCAAATCGTAAATGTCTTTTTTTGCAAAACGATTGGTCGCACTCATCAACTTGAAGAGTCCGATGTCGTTTTTGTGAATGAGCCTGAAATCATCAATAATTTCGGGTTCAAACAGACATTTCATATTCTGAAGAAACTCGACTTTTATTATTTCTTCATTTACAGTCAAAAACATCCTGAGAAACATAAATTGATCTCCTAAATCTTCGTTGATGAGAATGGCTTTTACATCTCCTTTTCCGTAATGGTTCTGAACTTCAGCAATAATTTTTTCAAATCCGAGTTTCCCGACAATATCAGGAGAAATAAAATCAATATCAACAGAAATCCGATGTCCGTAACGTAATGCCAAATTAGTTCCACCACCCAAAGAAAAATGAGCTACAGATGATAGATTTTGTAATTCGAGAATGGTTTTTCTTAAACTGATTTCTACAGCGCTCATATTCTAAACCGAGAAAATGATGTGGTATTGTATCTTTTGGAAACCAAAGCACAGACTTCGTTACTGATGATTTCTTTTGTATTTTTAAGATAATTGAGGATGTCTTTTTCAGAATAAATACGTTCCAATTTTTGGATATCATCTTCAAATGAATCTGCAGTAGTTGCATACATCGCCCTTGGAATAATTATATCCTTATCCTTTTCAGAATGAAGTTTATGATAATCCATATCCCAAAAAAGGTATTTGGGAAAAATTGCCGATATGTTAACGTTCTGTTTCACAATACAAATTTAATCAAAATTTGTGATTCTTCTTCATACTTGAAAAGTATTCATAAAGTATACCAATATGATTTTATGGAATAAAAGGAATATTGGATTTTGAAAATATTCAAACAATTTTAAAACCACTTAAAAAAGACCAATTTCTCAATGGATTTCCATTTGTTTTTTCATTGATGAAAACGTTGTTGAATAGCCCCTAACTGCGGTTAGTGCTTTTTACTGTTGCAAATGTAGGGCAGCATCAATCACTCAAAAAAATCTTTTTGGGTTTCTACAAAAATTCTTTCCACTTTGCTCCAACAATTTTTCCAGACACTCCTAAATCCTTCGGACAAAAAGATTTCAAGCCCAATTCGGATTCTGTTTTCACCAAGCGGACCTGAATCAGGTTTTGTGTGCCTGATACTGTCCTATAATCATCGGCAAAGAAAAAGCCGGAACCTCAGTTATACGAATCAATTCAACTCAAGACGTTCTTTGACATCAACGGAAAAACCAAAAGAAAATTCAACAAAAAAATACTGCTTTTCCAATTCGGAAAAAAGTAAAAAAAAAAGCCGAGTGTCCTCGATACCAAATCAATTCACTCGAAAAATTCTAAATCATCACAAATCACAAACTAACCACAGTTTAAAAATTAGCAAACAATCATTAACCATTAAAAATGTACAGTATGAATACAATTATCGGTAGAGTAACCAAAAACGCAGAAATCAATACTTTGAAAAACGACAAACAAGTTGTTAATTTTTCAGTAGCCATCAACGACAACTACAACACCAAACAAGGAGAACGCAGAGAACAAACCACGTATTACAATTGTTCCTATTGGATAAATTCCAAAATAGCTGAGTTTCTTACAACGGGAACGTTGGTAGAACTTTCGGGTAGAATAAGCAGTAGTGCATGGATTGGAAAAGATGGAGAAATCCGTTCGGGATTGAATTTCCATACTTCCAACATTAAACTTCACGCAGGAGGAAAAAGGGTAACAGTAGAAAATGAACCACTACAGAAAAACAATAATCCTTTTTCAGATGAAACAGAAGATGATTTACCATTCTAATTATTCAGAATTATGAAAACCACTAATAGTAATAATTGGATAGCTACAAAATTTGTACATCATGATGTTCCCGAATTGAAAACTTTACAATTTTCAAAAGCTTATCAACTGCGGGAAAAACTTAACAAAGGAGAAAAGATGAACCGAATTGAAAAGAATTGGCTTGCAGAAGCGGTGAACAGAAATGCATACTTCAAAAAAGCAATTCCTGTAGGTGGATACCGATTTGGATTTGAAGATGTCCTTAAAACATTTTTAGTCAAGCAGTACGGCAATTGGTACGAATACAATTCACCCGATATAACAAGTCTTAAAAGAATTGTTTATGGCAGAATTGAACAAATAACAGAAATCCGAAACTAACAAATCAGCAAACAAATCAATAACACTAAATTATTAGCACAATGCAAACCAATTTTTTCAGACAACTCGCCAAAATGAATCTTATAGGCGATTTGCAGATAATTTTAAGACCAACCCAAGACAACAGTTTTGTACTTTCCGTTTTGCTCAATAATGAGCAATGTGGAGACGAAGCAAGGAAAACCATTCCACCGCTGAATCTTCGAGGAACAGCCGAAGAATTGGACAATGGATTTTTTGAAAGTATCTCCACACCATTACAAACGGCATCGGGTTTAATGGTGGATATGGAATCTTTTATGAAACAACTCGAAGAAGCCAAAAATAAATCTGCAATGGAAAAGGAAAAATCCGATAAGGAGAAAAAAGAAAAGGAAGCCAAAGACAAAAAGTACAGAAAAGCCTTTCAAAAAGCGGAGGAACTCGAAAAAGAGGGGAAATACAAAGATGCGTGGTCGGCTTTGCCAAAAGTTTCGGAACATCCCGATTTTGTAGAACAAATCCGTAAAAAGCAGGACGAATACGAAAGGCATTTTGCTCCAAGTCTTTTTACCGAACCAACCAATGAAAATATTGAATCTTATTAATCCAAAGAATGTTATTAGCTACCAAATTAGAACGAGTTTTTATCTTGCAAGACAACAATCAAGAAATAAAACTAACCGACCCCGAACCGAAATGGAGCGTAGAAACGGTAATGAATTTTTACGCCAACACCTACCCGATTTTAACTACCGCCAAAGTTTCCACACCTCAAATTCGAGAAGATACAATACAGTACAAGTTTGAAAGCGTAATGGGAACGAAAGGATAAAATGACTGACTGTTGTTGGTTGATAGCTGATTGAATTTTATCAATTCTAAAGCATCAATTTTTTCAGCCAACAACTGACAACAATCAACCATCAACCATCAACCAAAATAAAAATGAATGCAACGAAAAATCATATCGGGAAAAATCCTATTTCCAAAGGAACAAAAACAAAGGTTACTACACAGACAATTAGGCGGGTTCAACGAATGGATGAAACAGCCGAAAGACGCGAACGAGATACGGAAAGACAAACGTCAATCCGTTCCAATAGCAATGATTCCAATGGTTTTCTGAAATGTACTTTTCTTCCAAAGCTGAAAGAATCGGAAAATTTACAGTATTGTAAAAACACTGCTAAAACGGAAAGGGATTTTTATCAGTCCCTTTCCCAATTGGCAAATCATTACGGAATTAATCGTAAACCGACGCGGGATTTTACATTTCCTTACAATCTTGCACTGACTTTGAAAGATGTACAAAATCAACTGAAAAACAAAGTACAGGATTGGGAAGAAATCCGACTAATACAAGATGAAAATAAAACCTATTTTACAAGTGAAGAACGCTACAATACAGGACAAACGTTGTATTACATCCCAATACTTCCGTTGTACCGATTATCCAAAAATCCAAAGCGGAAAAAATCCGCACAGCTTCTCCAATCCCTCTGCTCGTATTTGTATCATATTGCAGAAGTTCCTTATTATCGAAAACAGGACAGCTACCTGTTTTGGATGTACGAAATGGTTGCAGAATGGCTTATTTCCGATGACCAAAATGAACTAAAACCAACGTATTTATCGGAAATAAAACAAGCGGAACAAATTGGTGACATTATAGAAAAAAAAATTTACAGCCATAATAATTTAAGTCGATTTAATGACCATTTGAAAAACTTTAAAGCCAAAGATAGTTTTGACAATGATTGTATTATGTTGGCAAGTAAATTTTTCTCTCTTTACAAGCAATATCCAAATGCTACGATTTACCGCAACTCCCAACCCAACTCAGAAGCAGACGAATACGAAAGAGATTATGTTTTGTCAATGAACAAATACGTTTCTTTTTGTTCAGATGTAAAAGGCGAACTATTTCAAAGTCTTTTTGAAGCAGTTAATGCCGAGTTTCAAGAATGTACGATAATGGAAGAACCAACTATTATAAAAAGGTTTGACGGAAACAATATCACAAACAAAAACCTTGATTTTGAAAACCGAATTTTTCCTTTGATTGAAGAACTGATTTACATTTTAAACAATTTTTAATACATAAAAATGAACGATATTACACAAAATTTCGGAACGCTTTACCACCCGACATCAGCATTGGTTTTTTATCAGACCGATGAAAGAAACAGAGATACTTATGTAGAGTATTTCGATATGGACAAAAACGGAAATCCAATCAACGCCCATCCATTGACAGAAAGAGAATCTAAAATATTGGTAAAAGCATTAAGCCTAAACACTAAAAAAGAAAAATGCCAAGATTTTCTAAAACCAAAAGGGATTATGCCGCCCAATATTCTGCATATTAAACCAAGTGAAAATGGTAGTGTAATTTGGTACACTAAAGCAATGAAACGACAATTGTATTTTGTTGAAAATTTAGAAATACCCAATGGAATTGCGGAAATCCCTCCAATGCTTTGGTTCGCTAACAAACGAAGTTTAAGCATTTTTGCCCTTTCTAATAATCGCAGACCAACTGAGAAAACTAAATTATATCATGCTCCCTTTTTCAATGTTTATGAAAATGGCAAAGTATGTATGGGAACGGTAGATGTGAATATTAAAAAATCAGCTTCAGTTGAGGAATTTACGAAAAAATGGGAACACTATTTTTTCAATTCTTATTTCAGTCATTTGATGAACGAGCATAATCCGATAAAGGGAAATTGTGTAATTCTTTGGAAAAGCCTTATTAGTACTGATGAAACATTCCCTAAAGAAGAATTGAAAACCACCAATAAAATTTTAAAAAATTTGCTCTGATGAATACTGAATTTAAAATCGAAATAGAAACTTTGCTAACTGCCGAACCACGAACTAAAGTTCATTTCACGGATAATTTATTAATCAATCCAACCAATCCGATTTCTATAAATCTAATTGGAGCAGGTGGAACAGGTTCGCAAGTTCTAACCGCATTGGCAAGAATGAATCACGCTTTAACGGAACTTAATCATGCAGGATTATCCGTAAGATTATGGGATGATGATATAATTACGGAAGCTAATTTGGGCAGACAACTTTTTGCGGAAAGTGAATTAGGATTTTATAAATCCGTTGCATTGATTAATCGTGTAAACCGATTTTTCGGAACGAATTGGAAAGCCGAAACCGTAAAATTTGAAAGGAAAAGGTTGAGCCAATTGCCCGAAAATGCAACGGCAAGTATTTATATTTCCTGTGTGGATAGTGTGAAATCAAGATTTGAGATTGCTGATATTTTGAAAAGTCTGAATAATCGCAATTCCTATTCCAATCGTCCATCTTATTGGATGGATTATGGGAATAGTCGGTTTTCGGGACAGGTTTTGCTTTCAACGATTGGAAATATCAATCAACCCAATTCGGAGAAATATGAAAAGGTGGAAAATCTTCCTTTTATTACTGAAGAATTTAGAGAACTATTAATACATTCCGAACAGGAAGATGAAATGCCAAGTTGCAGTTTGTCAGAAGCACTCGAAAAGCAGGATTTGTTTATCAATTCAACTTTAGCACAAATGGGAAATTCGCTTTTGTGGAACTTATTCCGAAATGGATTAACAGAAAATAGAGGATTTTTTCTCAATCTAAAGATTTTTCAATCGCAACCGATAAAATTGTAATTTTTACCGCCTAATGAAAAATCGGGCGGCAAAAATGCAATTCCTCCCTTTACTCGGAAACGCATTTTTGCAGAAAAAGGAACAACCCCATTTCTAAAACAATGCCTAACTTGGACAAGCTTGTTTTTGAAAAAAGGTTGCAAAAATATCTTATTGAAGTTTATACGATCCAAATAAAATTTAGAATAATAAAAAGTCTTCTTTGAGGGATTTCCCCAAAGAAGACTTTAATTGAATAGGTTAATTATTTCTATTCTTATATATCTGATTACTTTCTGTAGTATGTTTATTACCTGGCAAGATATATTTCATTATCACATTATAAGTTCCTTTTCTCATAGATTTAAATTGTCCGTTTAAGAACAGATATGCTGGATGAGAAGAAGATATAACACCCGATGCCAAATCATTAACAATTTGATTTCTTATATCAATTAAATCTTTTTTATACCATAATGGCAAGTCATATTCATACGGAAAATAAGTGGACACCGTTCCATAGTTTACCCCATTTTGGACACTGTTCAAATAATAATTATTAATAGAAAATGCACGTTTCGGAATCAATCCATATTCTTCAGCATCTCTGTTTAAAATAGTATATTTATTTCCAACCGGAAGCTGGTTATATAAAACAGGATTGATGTCTTGTGTAAAGTAGTCGTCATTCAACTGTGCTTCTATCATAACCAACGATTTTCCTGCGGTATAATTATTACCAATTAAATCTGCTTCTTCAAATGGTTCTGTCTCCTGCAAACTATTTGCAAGTGAAATTACATCTGCCGAATGAATAATAAAATTGTAATTCGACACATTGATTGCACTTATTTTATTAGCAAACTTTTTATACTTACTCGTTTTAAAAGTATATGCTAAACGCTCAATTTCTCCATCTCTTACTACATTTTCTGCTTGTTTATTCTCAATGGTAAAATCGTTACCTTCTTCGGTATGAGTTGTCTGTGAAGTACCTGCCGTTTCGGAAGCTCCATCTTTCATCGTACTAAATATAGTCATTTTATATTCCGATAATGTTTTGATATCTGGCATCTCGTAATACAATTCGTTTTCAGCGGATTTATAATTGAAAACAGTTTTCTGTTCTGTATTCTTACTTATATCTTTTATTCTTACAGCAGTTTCCCATTTACTGTCTTCAAACAAATAATCCTGACCTCGTTTCAGTTTTACATATCCATCTTTATATTCATCTTTGAAATAATATTTCTGATCTACTACTGGATATGCATATTCAATATTAGTTAGAGGAATATGATCTGGAGCAGAACCTGTTGTAAAGCTTCGCTCTTCAAACTCTTTGACCAACTGTCCATTTTCAGTAATTGGTTGATAAACACCATTAACTAATTTTTGGAAACTTACTTCTACCTGAGCCTTAAATGATTTATTTGGCTCTAATATATCTGTTGATACAAAATTAGCCCTGTCTTTAAGTGTTGACCACTCTAATGTTCCTTCTACATTTTGCCCTGCATCATTTACTAAATTAAATCTCTCTAAAACCACTTTATAAGTATCTACATTTCCGTTTTCATTTGGTAATTCAATAGGTTGATTAACTTTCATAGCAAAAGTTGCCTGAGGAACAGCAAATACATCTACGTCATTCGATTGATCTTTAGGAGAAACATCCATAATCATTTTCATTCCATCTAAGGCTCCTCCATTTGCAAACTCGCACTGCTTGCCAATGGTTACTTTAAAATTAAATTTTCCTTTTATCAACCCTCCTAGAATATTCATATATCCTCCTACATAACCTCTCATCCAAAAAGGATTTGGTAATTTCGCCTGCATTAATACTGCTGCTCCCGCGGAAATAATAGGAATTTTCATACGAATGAATAAAAGCTTGACTTTAACTCCTAATTCTCCTTGAAGATAAGCATACGATTGTCCATTTGCATACCAACCGTCAATACCTATCTGTTCTCCTGTATTCGCGCAAGCTGCTTCCCCATAATTTTTCAGCATAATATCAAATCCAATTCCTGCTTTAAAGTTCGCATAGAAAATTAAAAATGTTAAATCCCCAGTATCAATACTTAAATCGGAACCAAAAGCAAAACCTCCCGCATTAGCCAATTCATTTTCATCTCTCATGTAATTAAGCTGTTCGGCATCTACACCCAAAATATTTGCTACATGAGGAGGTGGCGGTGGTGATCCTGGAAGATAAGTTCCTGCCATCAAATATGAACCTGTTTGTAATGAAATCCCAGCTACACCTAATTTTACCCCAATTCTCTGATCTGGTGTCCCGATATATAAATACCAATCCTGTGGATCTTTATGAAAGACTGCCCAACCGGCTCGTCCACCTTCTCCAACTCCTGAAATAAATCCTGCATTGATGTAAACATCCAACGTTCCGTGAGTTGTTTTATTAACAATATCAAATTGTATAGCTGCTCTGAAATCAATTGCTGCCTTAGTATCTTTTGGAACATCTGGGATTGCTATTTTGGCTATTGGGAGAAAACGATTTTCAAAACTTGATCTTTCATCTGTTTCCGTCTTCATATTTAAGAAAGAAGCACTAGATTCTAATCCAGTATTTACTTTTTCAACAAGATTCCTAATATCATCGAGACCCGGTATTTCTTTCATAACCTGCCCTTTTCCATAGACTGCTGCAAAGTTTAATCCCCCATGTTGATTGAATTGCAGTTCAAAAGCAGCCTCTCCGTTAAAGGCTTTTTCACTACCTATAGCAAAACTAATTAGCGCCTTTAAACCTAAGCCTGTACCTTCATATGGCTCATAAGTAAGCCCTGAAGGTGAAAATTCTGCTGGATCGGCGAATGCAGAGCGTTTCATTTTATAGTATGCTCCCCCTCCGAAACCATTGATGAAATAAGAGGTTCCTGTCAGTTTAGCACTAGCGTCGAAATACCAATAACGGAAATCTTTCTTTCCAAAAATGGCTTTAGCACCAACTTCGAAAGCTCCTTTCATCTCTACATTAAGTTCCGCATTAAATCCCTTACCATAAATTGGATGATTTTCCAACAAATCTAATCTACCAGTCATATGAAACCCGCTGAATTTTGCATCAATCATAATTGTAGATAAATCTAAGCCAGAATACTTCCAACGCTGTCTATTTCCTTGGGGTTCCAAAATTCCCTTAATACCCAAACGTGCATCTGCTTTGAATTCACTTTTATCCATAAGGTTTAGACCTAGATCAAAATATAAATCCGCACGATTATCTTGAGCAATTATTTCAATATTACCGATACTTACAGGAAAGTTTCCAAATTTAATATTGTCATGATAGCCCATGCTTCCTATTTGTATCATCGGAAAAACTGTTTGTAACGTTAAATTCTCGAAGGTTAATCCTTTGAAATCTATTGTCTTTTCATTCTCTGGTGTTTCTTTATCGTCTTCATCCTTGCTCGATTTGGATGCTGCAAAATCTATAGATCCATGTAATGTTGCTTTGGGAAAAAAGCGTCCTTCTCTCACTTTAAGTTGAATAGAACTATTAGGCAACAAAGTAGCTTTAGCTTTCCAAATATCAAAATTAATATTATTGGCTGTTGAAACCGTTAAGCTATATTCATAATCCGAAATAATTCCATCATACAAAAAACCATAATGTGTTTGTTGTGTATTATTTTCTTTTACTTTCGTAACTGGTAAAATAATTTCCCCTGCCAAATTGGCTTTTATAAGCTTATTGGTTTCTAGTGTCACACTAATATGGTCCAACGAATACGCCCATGCATTTTTATTGTCAGTAATACCTTCTTTAATGGGAAATACATTGTCTGCATAAAATGTCCCAGATACTCCGAATTTATCAATCAATAGTTTAGACGCTCCTAAATGAATTCTACTATTATTCTGGGCGGTTGCATTTGTTTTAAATTCTGATGGCAAAGCTACATCTAATGTTTCCACAAAAACCCCTTTCCATGTGTCCTGATTGGGAAAAAGGAGTCCATTCTGATGATAAGTTGGTGGAAATGCAACTGTAGGGCTGTTTCGTATATCACTTAAATCCAAAACAGCATTGTTCACTAGAAACTGAAAATTTCCATTATAATCGGTTCCATTTTGTTTTTTGTTAAGCACAAATGGGTCTAAGGAAACTTCCACTAGCATATCGTTCCAGCTTGCTGCAGTAAGACTAAAAAAACCTCGTACTCTATTAGGCACCAATGCATTCCTACCATTGCTTAAAGTGACAGGAATCTTTGCGTCAGACTCTGCTACTTTACCATCTCTAATGGGTAAGATAAGACTTCTGGAAAATTCGACAGCGCCTGATAATTTTAATTCTTTAAAACCATCACAATCTATAGTCACATAGGTTAAATCTTCAATCTCTCCTGTACTTTTATTAAATCCTCCAAATAAGGATATTTGCCAAGAGTTTTCATTGATAGGAATATTCAAATCTCCTAATAATGCCAATTTTGCGTCACCAATAATTCCTCCGTCATGAGATAATTTTATATCCTGTGCTCCAAAAAACAATGACATAGGTAAGCCTTTTTCTCCTTTTTGAGGAATATCGACTTTGGCAAATACCGTAAGCTCTGTATATTCAGGGTAAAATTTTGCTTTAGTAACTCCAATCGTATAGGTTGTATTATCTCCTGCAATCTTAGATTTTATACCAATAGGTAATGAGACAATATTTTGGTTGGATATATTGTCCACATACGCATTGTTTTTATCTATTTCATTAAAGGAATCTACTGCTCCAGAACGCATTTCTTGTGAGGATTCTTGTGCTAACAAAAAATGACCTACGAACAATACAAAAAACTGAAATATATAGTAAATCTTTTTCATGTAATTGATTTTTTATTTAAAAACTATAACTGTAGTTGAAATTTATGGTTAAGTCATTGATGTTATCTTTTCCTTCTGTTTTTCGAAACATCTGCATTCCATACAAGGATAAATTATGTTTTTCAAACAAGATATAATTCATGTTAAGCTTTATTCCCATAACTCCATTTTTCGGAGAATTACTTCCTGTTGTTTGGTTATATAGGACTCCGAAATTGGTATTCAATTTGTTTTCAAAAAATTTCTTCGAAACACTAACTGATCCACCGTACGCATGATTATCTAGTAATCCTGTTGTATTATCCGTATAGTTTAAAGAAGTATTCAATCCAACTTGTGTGGATGGAAAATTGATACTGTGCGTAAGATTATAATTCTGTATTGTACTTGCCTGTCCTCGTCGTATTATCCCACCTTGTTTATTTGCCTGTCCTGCAATAGAATAATTGAAATTAAGATTTTGATTCTTATCCTTTCCAAAAACATAATTTGCGTTCACATTCCCTGTCTGTGAGAGTTGTTGATAATTCAGAGTGTCTGCAGGAACCATATCCGGCATATTGATATAATCAAATTGGTTAAGCCTTCTATTAGTCGTTGCTGAAAAATTAGAATAAGAACCTGTAATATTCAATTTTTCGGACACTTTCATTGAGGCATTAACACTTCCTACTAATCGTACCGAGGTTTGATTTTTCTTATTGTCTAAATTATCTCTTTGATATCCTAACTGTGTAGCAATTGCCAAACGGTCTTTAAAAAAAGGAGTCGAAAATGTCAAACCTATGTTTTCTAAATCGTTATTGAAATACATCGCACCAAACGTACGGTAAGTAGGATCTACATTCTCATATACTAATCCCAGATTGGCTTTGCCTAATGTGTAGTTAATTCTTGTATTGAATGCTTTATTATATGATGTAGATTTTGAATAATTATTCACTGAATTTCCATTGTCATCATAAAACAAAAATGGTGAACGCTCTTCAATAGCAGAAACTGCATATTCAGCTTCAAAGTTGACATTTTTTATCAATGTACTAGAAAACTTTAAGCTTCCCACATAGTTCGACATTGGGATCACGTCTGTTGCATTTTTTAAAGAATTTTCTTTGTCTTTTGCATAAAAACCAATAGCCTCAATTTTATATTTTTCTTTTTCGTAACCCAACTTGGTTCCGTATCCATAACGCTCAAATACTGCTGGCAATCCAATACTATCGTTTCCTTCAACAGCTTTTAAGAGTCTTCCGCCCATCGCACTAAATTTAAAAGCTCCTTTTGGGGTTAGTTCTACTCCCAATCCACGAAACGGATGTCCATTTAAGGTATATGGAGAGAATGACATCGCATTATCTCCGATATAGGCTTTTACCCATTTGTATTTTGGAGTTAAGCTAAATCGATTAAAATCAAATGGGACATTGTAATTGAACGAGTTTCCTTGATTGGTTATGGTATAGCTAAAAGGCATACTGAATGTCATAAAACTAAAATTCAAATTTCCCGTGAGCATATATGTAAATGGGTCTCTATTTTGATCCATGTTAGAATTATAGAACATGGCATTGGCATTGATTCCCCCATTTACTTTTAACTTGGTGTCTTTCATCATGGCTTCAATATCCATGTGTTGAGCTTGAATGCTTACTACAGAAGAAAGCAACAAAATACATAAAAGTCCTCTTTTTTTCATCATATTACTTCTGTACTTTAATATCACATAGAATATATGACTGATTCAATGTTCCTGAAACAAACTGCTTAATTTTGATTGCTCCTTTTCTACCATCGTATGTTTTGAAAAGAACTATTCTAGGTAGCTCGTTTCCAAATTGCTGTTGCCCAGCAACCGAATTTGGAATATTAAGATTCTGTAAAGGTGCATCATTAAACATCGCATCAAACTGAGATGAAGTGAAATTTAGCCAACAATTACAAATTTCCTGCGAATTGATAAATAAAGTTTGTTTTGCGTTCGGTATCGAAGCAAAACCATACTGATTCACCATTGTTGGAGAAATAAACTTATTATAAGTAAACGAGTTATTTTGTCCTTGAAAGGCAATGTCAATATCTGCTCCAATTTGGGCGTTCACTTCATCTGCCGTAAATGATTTTCTAAGTTTGGTTGAATAAAATGCCCCAATTGAATTGGTATTATGTGCATAATTGACTCCTAGTTTTACATTTTCCAAAACATAAATTCCAGTATCTGGATGTATAGTTACCTGCTTTTGCAATGTCTGTGTCATTTTTCCATTGGAAGCCACAAGTATGATGGAATATACTCCTGGTTGCGAATACATTACCTGAGGATTCTCATCTGTAGAAGAAGAGGGACTCCCTCCTGGAAAGCTCCACTGATAACTTATTGCATTTTGGGTGTGATTTTGTATGAATAATTTAACCGGCGCTTGATAATCGTAATCTTCCAAAGCAGTTTCCCAATCATATGCTATGGCTATATTTTCCAGTACATGAACGATATCTGTCTTGCTAAATGTTTCAAAACCGTTGGAAACCGTGAGTTTTACTTCATGATCTCCAGGCGTTGAAAACATTACATTTGGAGGATGTTGACCAGTAAACGATGATGGATTACCGCCTTCAAATGTCCATTGATAAGTCAGATTCTGTCCTTCTGTTGTATTGATGAATTTTACTTCTACAGGTGGGTGGTTACTCTCAATAACCTCTTTACTGAAGCGGATATTGATGGCATCTTTTATCTCCACTTGCTGTTCAAAAACATCTTTTTCTCCATCTATATTGCTCACAGTGAGCTTTATGGTGTATGTGCCTGGTTCAGAATAAAATATATCGCCGGGATCTTTTTTGGATGATGTAGATGGTGTTCCGCCTTCAAATTCCCATTCATAGGTATCTGCTCCTTTTGAGAGGTTTTCTATTTCGAGATAAACAGGGACAGATTCATCTGCGTTTTTGAATTCTGTTGTGAATTTTGCTTCAACGCCGATAAACGATTCCTGATAACAAGATTGTAGCAATAGACTGAGTAATAAAAGAAATAAAAATCTTTTCATCATTGGACTTTGTGCATTTTTGATAGTATAGAGATATTGCTATCTCTTTTGTGAGTTGTTTAATATTATCTTTGTTGTTCTTTCCAAGCTTTATCCCGACTATTTATATATTTGGGTTCATTGGGATTTTCTGCATTTTGCAAAAAGCCTAAGGCATATAGTTTGTGTACCGCACGCTTGGTAAAATCATTAAAATCTATTTTACTGAAATCGTAATTGATTTGATTTAATTGTAATTGTTCGCCATTGGCTAATTTCAAAAACAATCCGTCTCGGTTTAGGTTTTCTTCACGATAAAATGTGGTTTGGGCTATCATATTTTTGCTGCTGTCAAAGAAGCTGTACGTATAATATACCAATGAACCTTGTGGGGTTTCTTTTTTTTGAATATATCCAACCGTTTCTCCAGCACGTTTAATCGTTCTACCATCGAAGGCTATTTTGTCTTGTTTTGCGAGAGCGTCTTCTCGCTCGTTTTCTGCAATTTGATCTGCTATGATCTTATCCCATTTTTCAGAAACACTTCTATCTTGAGTTTGAAAAAATTGCTCGACAGCTTCTTTGCTTACTCCAGAAGACGTTAACAATCCTGTATCTGTATTTAGCAGGGCTTCTACATGCCATTTTTCTTTACTCATGGAAAAAGGAACTTTTCTGTATTCTGCTTCACGAAGGTTTCCGTTGGATCCTGTAAGTTCCAGCCAATATTCCAGAGCAACATTCTTGGTTTGGGTAATATTAATAGCATTAGCTAAAAACCAAGTAGATCCGTCTAAACTGCTGATCTTATAGCCTTCTTTTTGTTTTTCTATTTTGCCTATGGCTTGTTTATCTAACTGAATTTCTCCTTTTTTAATTTTAATGTCTTGAGCTGTAACCGTACTTACACTGCTTACGGCTGCGATAATGGTTAATAAATTTTTCATCGATTTAATGTTTAAATTATTTGTAACTTTCGGTTTATATAAAATTTTCTTTAAAAGTTTGAGCAAGATGCTCGAGTCAGAGAGGATCATTTACAAATTATAGATAGGCTCTACGGTTTTTAGACGTTCTTTTAGTTTATCTAAATAAGGTAAATATTCATCAGCCATAGAAATATAAAGCTCTCTTACATTCTCTAACTTTGCTTCATAATTTGTATCATTACATAGTTTAGAAATTATAAGACCTCGTAATAAAAATTCTGGACCTCCTGCAAGTATTTCATTCCAATATTTACCCTCTGCTTGTAATTCATCCATCTTTTTTAATATGTTGGGTAAATAACTGTAGGTTTCGATGAAATCTTTACCTGAGGTTTCTAAGTAATTGATAATCCAATTAGTGAAATACTCCAACTGTTCTTGATTCTCTACATCATAACCAATTCCTCTATAATAATTTTCGGGTATGAACATATCTCTATCGTAAGTTGTATTTAAAAAATATTTTTTATTGTCAACGAAGTCATAATTATTGTTAGGCATTTTCACTTCAAACATAATATCTTCGACTTCTTTTATAGAAATAGATAAACTAGAAAAATCTATTTGTCCAAGGTCTTTAAAGTTGAAAAAGAAGTTTACTGCTATATTCTTAGATTTTAACACATATGAAGGATCTGGACCTGATTTAAATAGTATATAGCCTTGTGGTAATAAAATTTCATTTAATTTTTTAAATACAAATTCCTTTTTATCTGATTTTTTCATATTAGTTTATTTTCGTTATTTTTTCTACTGTAACTTTTGTAATATCATCGGTTCCACCATCTGCTATTTTAAAAATCTTCTCTTTCGATACATTTAATAAATTATCAGTCTCTTTTAATCCTGGTACTGTATATTTAATCTTCATTTGCGTTTGTCCATTAATAATCGCTCCAAAACCTTCTTTTTGTCTTTTTGTAAACGCTGTGGTTTGGCTTAGTTTGTTTTCGATGATGATAACATCTTCTATTTTTCCTAAAGCATTTCTTTTTATTAAAACAGCATCTGCCCTCATAAAACCACCAGAAGTTTCCAACGGTACCTCGGTAAGAACATCATATTGTGCTAATACATTTTCTTCTATATCTTCTAGTTTATCAGCTAATTTTTTTAATAGCTCACCCTTATTTTTTAGAGAATTTACAATGTTCTCACTTAATCTGTTCCCTGTTTTTATTCTCTCTAACCATTCTGGCAATTTTTTCTGCTTTTCTGCGTCTGGTAATTTACTAATAGTATTACGATACTCGTCTAATAATTCAGGTAAATCGTCTAATTGTGCTAAATCAGCATCTGTAAAGTTCTTTAAATCGTCTAGAAGCTTTTTCTTCGTAACATCATCTAGTTTTGAAAAAACATCTTTGATATTTTCTAACTGTAGATCATCCAATTTTTTCGTAAATAAAACTGCTAATTCGTCTAAACTTTTTACAGATCTCTTAATAGCATCTTCTAGTTTATCAGCAATCTCCGGTAAGTCTTTTAAGAAAGCGGCACCCGACATTGCTGTTATAATGGTATTACCAATCCCTCGTGTTCCTAAGTGGTTACGTTCGCCTAAATCAGGACTACTCACCGACTTTTTCCATTCATCTAAAGTATTTCCTGACAGAACGGTAACTGCCACCTCTCCAAGTATTGGGAAAAACTTTTGAGGATCTTCTCCTATTTGGGTTTTAATTTCCTTAAACTGAGTTTTAATACCAGTACGCACTTCTTCATCTACAGCAACGTCATACACCAACGCTCCTAAGCTGGTAATATCGGTTACTTTCTGGGCAATCACCTCAAAACTTCCTGTTACAAGTCCTGGTGCTTTTATAGTGGCTGTTGAAGAATCTGAATAAGTAGGTTTTTCTATTTGTCCTGTTTTTAACAGAGAAGTTGTAAGACCAATTCCTTCAGAGATAATTTTTACAAGTTTACCTTTAATTTCAATCTTTTTACCATCGGCAAATTCTTCATTGCTTGCAAAATTGACTGATTTAGCATAATCTGTGGCATTATTATCAACCAAAAACTTATTGGTTTGAGTTTTTATATGTTGTCCTAAATCTTTTAATTTTACCTCTTTTCCTTTTAGTATTTCTATATTGCTTCTAAAGCCAATAGCACTAATCTGTATGATACCATTCCCATTAACAGTATATCTAACTTTTGAGTCTATATTTTTATCATCCCAGTTCCCATTTTCTATTTGCTCATTGGTTAATGGCTTGTCTATCTCTATTAATTTTGAGTTTTTATCAAGCGTAAAATATCTGTTCTTCTTTAAGTTATTATCATAATGATGTAATTCAAATCCTTGATTGCTTCTGCTGTTTTCTTTAATAGCTTTCAAATTATTGAATATTTCTCTATATTTTTCATTTGACAGCCCCAATGTATCGTCAGAATTGTCAGAAGATCCTAGACCGCATTGTTTAAATTCATTGTATATCTGATTTAGCCTTGCATTTTCGTTACCATAAGCGCAAGATTCACCAACAAGAAAAGAATCAATTGTTCGGTCACATAAAATCCATTTACCTTCTTTCTTATAAATCAAGAAATGGCTACTTTCTTTAATATCACTTCTTCCTGTTATTCTAGCTACATCATCATTTGTCTTTAATAACTCTACTTTTATATCCGATTTTTCAATTTTTCCATACTGTCTAGTATTTATTAATCCATCAAATCTACATTGTGTACTGTATATAAATTCGGAAATCTTATTGTCTAATAAATATTTTACAAAATCAACTTTTGTAATAAGCTCTCCATCACTTTGGCTCTGGAATGCATACAATTTAAACCCTGGATCATTAATCTGTTGCCAATCTGTAAAGAGAAGTTCTATACCCTTAGCATAATCCATTAAGCCTTGGGTATTGCCTTTGCTAAGTCCTTTGTTTTTGTATTGTTTAAAAGGATGCTCTAATCTAAATGCACCATGCCCCAATTCGTGGGCAATGGCTAAAGATGTCGCCGTTACCTTTGTCTTCTCGTCAGGTTTTTCATTAGCTTCATAATTAAATACAAAACCAAACTGGTTGTTCAGTCTCATAAAACCACCTTGTCCGTTGCTTGCTTCTTTGTCGGTTACAAATAAGTAATAAGCTTCCTCAATGGTTCTATCTGGTGCTTTTGTAAATGCATCAATGATGGCATTTTGTGCTGTGCTGTAAGTAGAAAGATCGCCAAACTTGTCCTCGGTTGGTAATTGTCCGTTCGCATTTAAATAATTATTAATATCAAACGATGGTTCTACTTCAATATCAACATCAATCGCCAGTTGTTTATAAATGGCTTTTATCTCATTAATCTTATCAGAAACATTAACCGTAGAAGAGGTTGGTACTAATTTTAGTTTCACCGTCTTCGGGGAAACATGTACCAAATTAAAGACTCCCGCTATTTTGTATTTCTCACCTTGTTTAATGGTTGCTTGTACTTCTTCCAATGCAAACTTCTGGGCACCTTTTAGCGTCAGAGTATAATCATCACTAGTTCCTATACGTTTAGCATCTATCTTTACACCGTTTTGGGTTTTGAAGAATAAACTGTCTGCTTTTACATTGCTATCCGTAATGTTTACTTTGGCTAAAATTTTATCTTCCTTACCGTTTGGTACAGCTTTAAACGGAACAAACGTTCCACTTACTTCTTTGTATTCTTTGGTAAGCGCTTTTTTGTAAGCTACCTGATCAAAGGCATATTGGGTTTCATTGTTTATTTTCTCAAACGTTACCTTAACGCCTTCGGCAGTAAGAGTGGTTACTTCACCGTTTTTATCTACACCATCTGTATTTTCAGGGCTTGGTTTTCCACCTGCCGCCTGCTCAAAAGGTCCAGTTACATTTCCGTTCGCATCTACATAATAACTTTTCCCATCACTGCCCGTAATCACGGTATCTTTACCGCCTGGGAACGTCTCGGTTTGTCCGTTTGGTCCTGTAACAGTAATTTCACCGTTATTTACTGTTATGGTATCAATTGGGAAATTTACCGTTTCAGATTGTTGGTTGACATCAAATAAATCATCTACATAATCTACATTACTCCAATCTGGATCGTAGGTAGTCTCTACCATTCCGTCAATGAGTTGATAATCGCTGTTGATACGAACATTATCGAAAATCACCCCAATTCGGGTATCAAACAGATAAGGTACTTGTATATAACCACTTCCAGAGAAAACGCCATTGGCTCCCGATATCTCCAATACTTTTACAGGGAAATCACCCGCCATAAAGGTTTCGTTCACTACCATCGCTCCCAAAGGCTGTTGGTTGGCTACTTCTATATTAGGAACAATACCACAGTTATAAGCGGTAGAATTTTCATCTTTATCTATACTAAAGGTTTGGATTCCTGAATACACATAGCTTTGCGCCGTACTGTATTGTGCAGGTTCGCAAGTAGCACCCACACGGAATTCATAAGTAAAGCCCGCTTCTAAATCTTGAAGAATCGTTTGAGTATTCACAGTATAGACCTCAAACCATTCCGCATTTTCAACGCCAGTTTTTCGATATTGTATGTGGTATTTCTGATGGCTGCTCTCGCCCTGCCACATCACCTTAACTCGCGATTGGCTTTGTTGCTCGCTGAGTAAATATTTCGGAGCCGAACAGTTACTGGTATAGGTAAAGCTATAAATCTGGCTATAGCCATTGTTTTTGAAAACACTGTTTTCTGCCAACCCATTGGTAGAAATTGCTTTTACTCGCCATGCGTATCGTTTACCAGGAATAAGCGTTGGCTTATTGATATCATACAATAATGTTGTGGTTCTGATACCTTCTTCTTTATACAATAGCGGACTTACTTCAAAAGCAAAAGCGGGGTCCAAATTAGGATTCAGAATTTCCTTTAACTCAAAATCATACGAAACATTGGTCGCATTAAGGTGTCTTGGTGTCCATGAAAAAATGATATTCGGAAAATCACTGCTCGGAATTTGTTCATAATTGGATGGCAGATTAAGCTGTGGTGGATCGTTCAGCACCAGATAAATCGTAGCACAACTGTTTTGTGATAGCCACTTCTTCGTTACCAAATCATACACCTGAAAACAGATGGTATACACTCCATCGGGAAGTGCTTCACTGTATTGTGTCGTGCTTAAGCCCTGCAAATTCTGATAACGAAAATATCCTGCTAAATCGGCATTGGTTAAACTTAAAATTTCTCCACCATTGAGATAAATTGGTTGTATCCCCGATAATACCGCAGCACTTTGTGCTGTAATGCCATTTCCTTGAATCTTCAGATGCAGTTGTGCTGGACGGTTCTGTACCAACAAATCCGTAGTAATCAACTGCAAATTGATACGATTTGCCATCGCATTGGAGTAATCCGAAAGCTTACTGCTATAAGGACTCACCACCGTAGAAACCACCTGAACAGGGTACGTTTGGGCATTAGAAAACGGACTTAAAAAAGTCAATAACAGTAAAAAGAAGAATTGGATATATCGGGTCATAAGGATATTCGGTTTAGTAAATAATCAATTTTTTGGTTAATACTTGATACGGTGTTTCCAATACCAAAACATAAGTTCCGGAACTGATCTGGATGTTGTAATTAACATTATGAACTTTGGAAGAAGGAGAGCTTTTTTCCGGTTGTGCAATTTGCCCTGCCATGGTAAACAATCTTAATTTAATTGAGCTTTCATCCTCCAATTTCACGATTACATTAAAATTCCCGTTATTGGGATTCGGTGTAACGGTAAATTCTTTGATGAAGCCTGCATTTGTATTCACCGGATTGTATTGTCCTTTATTTTTTTCTACAATAATTTTCTTATCATACAACATAAAACAATCTCCCTGTGTTTGTTTAAGTTGGATATTATACGTGCCTTCTTGTGGAAAGCGTAAAGTCACATAATCTGTCCCTTCGTTCACAACAACTACATTCCTATCTTCTACAATCCATTCGGTAGTTTGTCCTTTCGGATCGCTTACATTAACTAAAACTACTTCTTCATTAGCATAGGCCTGCGTTGTTAATAGAAATTCAGCATCAATATCAACGTTTGAGCGGGTAATTGTAATTTCATCAGAAATCACGCATCCTTTCGGTGTAACCGCTGTTATGGTATATGTGCCGGCTTCAGCCAAAGTTACTTTCGCAGTAGAAGCTGTAAACCCATTGGTGGAAGACCATGTATATTTGGTTCCCGGTTCTGTTGGGATAGTTGCGTCCAAATCCAACGTCTGACCATTGCATAATGTTCGATCTTCTCTCAAATCAATAATAATTTCTTGAGGATTATCAATAGTATATGATTTCACATAAGAACATCCTTGTCCATCAGTAATGGTTACATTATATGTTCCTGTAGTGAGATTATGAATAGAACTAGTGGTGGCTCCAGTATTCCAAACATAAGAATAAGGTTTCGTTCCTCCTGTTACCAAGACTTCAATAGATGCATCCGATGCGTTATAACATAACAAAGGTGTAATATTCTCTGTAATATTAACGGTGTCGGGTTGGCTAACTACAACTGTACCTTGTGTAAGACAACCTCTTGCATCGGTAACGGTTACAAAATAGCTCATAGCAGGAAGTCCTGTAATTTCAGAAGTAGTTTCACCATTAGACCAAGAATAAGTGTATGGAGCGGTTCCTCCAGAAACAATCGCTTTAACTCGACCGTCACTTCCTGCACATGTAGCTGGATTGCTTTCAAAACTTATTTCCAACTTTGTCGGTTGTTGTAAATAGTAAGTAACGTCAGTAGCTTCAACCAGTACATTGTTTTGATAAATCCCAATGATAATACCGTTAGAATCTTCTACATTAACTGCATAATTTCCATCAGATAGCTGTGTAATTGTATCTGTTGTAGCAGATAAAATTTCCCAAACTCCGGCTGAATTTTGTTTCTTCCATGTATACTTATACGGTTGTCCTCCATTTTGACTTCCGGTAAAAGGCTTACCTCCAGAAGCGATTACTTTTAAGATTCCGTCTTGCGATTCATCCCATTGTCCATCCTGTGGATTGGCATCTGTCGCATCTCCAAAATCATTTCCATTATAACAAGAAATTGGTTTTATCAGCTCTATTATGGCTGTTAAAGGTTCTGGTTGTGTGAGTTCTATTTCGGATTCAATAATGGTACAGTTGTTATTATCCGTAGCATTTGAATAATTTTTATCACGAATGGTTAAATAATATTTTCCAGCAGGAATATTATCCAAAGTGATATAAAACGATCCTGAGGTAAATTGTGTTGTCGCAGAAACGATTTGTCCTTGTTCGTTTTTCCATTCGAACCAATACTTATTATTATCGGAAATTGTTCCGCCATCAATTTTAGCTACTAATTTTCCATTAGAGGAGCCATTATATGTTGGTTCCTGAATCAATGTATATTCAATTGATAATGGCTCTTGTGGTGCTGTAATCGTAGTGGATAATTCTTTTTCTGCTCCCAAAACAATTTCACCATCCTGATTAGTAGATTGAACTTTTGCAACACAACTATTCCCATCTCGAACTTTTAATGTATAAGTACCTTCTGTTAACCCATTTATAGTATGCATCAAAGAAGATGGATTGGAAAAAGGAATCCAATTCCCACCATTCAGTTGATATTCATATCCGTTTCCAGTTCCCCCAGAAGCAGTAATTTGTATTTGACCGTCAGTTCCTTGATAGCACCAGACATCAGTTTTTGTTATCGAGAAATTTACCGGAGGATTTTTTGCTACCGTAAAAATAATTGGATTGGCTGTTGTTTCTGAGTAAGTATCCACTCCATTATATTTCCCAATAATCTTTAATTGATAGTTACCAGCGGGTAAATCAGTAAGATTAAATGAATTGTCCGATTCTAACTGGGTAATGTTTACATAGTTAATCGGAATTCCAGTTTCTACATTTATTAAACCTATACTGATGTACTCATTGGCACTGTTATCTAAAGGACGATCAAAATACAAACGATACTGTCCATCATTAGAATCATAACAGGTTGTTTTTACAGAAGGACCGTGATTAATAATCTTCGGTGCAGATTTCAGGACTCGATACTGCACAATATTAGAGTAATTTCCACAAGCTGAAACTTGACGAATTTGGATGAATTGCCCAATATATGAATTTATATTACTACCCAGTATGTCCACAGCATTTACTTCTATTGAAGATTGCCCGTTATATTGAGGTAATGCTATGTAATTGACTCCATCTGTACTGTACTCCCAGTTATAATTATTAGTATCAAAACCTGCTTGCGATTTTATTGAAGTTTTTGTTGAAGTTGCCAAAAAATTATTTGAAGAATCGACATCTTCAATAATTAAAAGGGGGGAAACATTATAATTAAAACTTATTGTCATCCCATCATACTCTTTTTGAAATGAAGATTTTGGTAATGGACATTTACTTACATCAAAATTTAATACTTCCTCAATGTCAGAAGTATGTGAAAAATTTACAAAAACATCATACCATATCCGTACGGGTTTTTTATTGGTAGTTATTGTCCAACTTACATTGCTTTGAGTTGCATCATCATATAAGGGACTGTGATACATCTGGTTGTAAGTTCCATCAGCATAATAAACTCTTAATTCAATATGAGAGCTAGTTTGATTTTTAACATTTCTGGTAATTTTATAAGTGAGATTTTGTAAATCAATTTTATAATTTCCTTGTGCTGTTAGAAACAAGCTTAGTAATAGAAACCAAAATAATAGATTTTTTTTCATCGTGTGTTTTTTTAATAAGCTACATTTAACTTTTCCCCTTTCACTGGTTTTTGAGGATTTGTAGATGGTAATAAATAATATTCATATTCGGTATTCATTTTTAAATCCTTATCTGTAACGGAATTAAATTTACCATCTAATACTTTCCAAAGAGAAGGTTTCTGCCCCTTTGTATTTTTATAAATCTGAATTTCACTTACTTCATATTTTGAATCATAACTCCAGTATAATGTTGCTGTTTTTTTATTACGATCAATTACAGTTTCAATATTTTTTAAAATGCTTACCGGAGAGTTATTCATAGTAGTTACTGTTAGTACAGAAGATTCTTCACTAGACCATAATCCAGATATATCTTTTGCTTGTATAAGATACTCATAGGTTTTATCCGCTTCAGCTTTCTCATCAATATATTGTGTTTCTCCCTTGGAAAAGGAAGCTAAATCATTCCATCTTGTTTCACCTCTCAATCTTCGTTTCAAATAATGTTTTTCTATATCATCACTCGAGCTATTAATCCACATCAATGTATTTTTACCGTCTTTCGTGTCATAATCTTTAAATACAGGAGCTGTAGGTGGAATTCTATCCGGTTTTTCAATGACCAAGATATCTGAAAATTCTGAACGGTTATAGCGCATATCTTCTGCCAAGATTCTGTAATAAACCTTCTTATTAGAAACAGCAAAACTCACCTTATCTGTTGCATTGATATCCGAAATCACTTTATTAAATACATCGACAAACTCTTCATTTTCAGCATTAGCACGCAAAACACGATAGCCTGCTAAATCTTTCTCTGTATTAGGTTTCCATTTTAAAACAACTTGACCTAAACTATCTATTTTCCCCTCCAATCCTTTAGGTATTGATGGAGGAATAGAATCAATCGGCTGAACAAATACACTTTGAGAAAGCAATCTTTTATCCTGTAAACTTACAGCTGAAATTTTAAAGTAATTAGAAGCAGACAAACCTTTATAGCGATGCTTGCGTTTTGTTTTGTCTATTTCCTTAGCGACAACTTTGTAATCTGTCAAATCCTTTTCTGCGAAATGCAGTTCAAAACCTTTGATGTTTTTTTCTTCTTCTTTTGGAAACTCCCATTCCAACTCTACTTCATCAGGATTTGATATAGAATAATTGATGATTCTTGGAGCAACTAATACAGAAGCAATTCCTTTTGTCTTGGTAATTTCTGAATTGGGTCCCTTTTCACCAAATGAATTGATGCCATATATTCTAAAATAATAATCTTTATCATTTTGCTCAAGTTTATTTCCATAAAACATTTGTTTCGAATTCTTTTCAGCATTGGAATTAATATCCACAATAGGAGTAGCAGAAATCGGTAGAAAATTCTTTCCATCCTCAGAACGTTCTATCATATACGAAGTATATACATTTTTCAAACGTTCTATACCCCAGGAAAGCATAACTTGTCCATCGTCTGGAAGTGTGGTAAAGTCAGATACTTTCGGTAATTCTTCAAAATCTGAAAGACCAATCATATAGGCTCCAGTATTGATGTTTGGCATTTGTAAAGCTTCTACTTGATAAGCATATACTTCACCTTTTTTTACCTGCGTATCAACATATCCCCATCCGGCTTTTAGAGCACCTTCAAATGATAAATCGGCTGCAAATAAAGCAAATGAATGCCGTTGATTTAACTCTTCAGACATATTCACTATTCTAGCTACTCCCTTTTCACTTTCCTGACCAACCTCAAAAGATTCTCCATATAATGCTTGAGCTATAATAGCCGCATATTGATCCTTTTGAATAAAATCCATCCATTGTTCCAATGGTTCTGCTTTCAATGTTTTAATTTCTTTTCTAACAGGATTCTCTAATAGTTTCCCATCTTTCTTGATGAGCATTTTATACAAAACAAATCCATTTTTATTTGCATTTTGCCATTCAATGGAGGAATCAACCGCCCAACGTACTATTATTTTATCTTGTTGCGCACGAGCATTAACAAAAACCGAAGCATTTCCACTTTGAGCATGAACTATTGAAAAACAAAAAAGTAAAAAATAGAAATAGTAGAATTTCTTTTTCATAAAAAAGTTGACTTAGTGTTGGTAAAGAAAATTTCGCATAAACATATGCACAAAAAGCCGCATTGTATAATACGACTTTTAACCTATAGATTTCTTAACGGAATCACAGTTTTTTGAAGACAATTCTGTACTTTGCAATGGAACCCGAACCGCTAGAAGGCTGTTCTAATTCAAAAGTATCAGATGTCAATGTTTTAACTGTATACGTCTCGTTCTCTCCATCAATTTTTAAAGTGAAATTACTACCATCCAGTGACCAAGTCCCACCATCTATTTCAGGTTGACAATTAGTTGATGATGAGTTGTATGTATAATCTGTTTCTGCAAATGACTTATCAGATTTAAATTCATAGATATCTAATGGACAAGAACCATTATCTTCATTATAAGTTGATATAATGTTACCATTAACATCTAGAGTTACCTCCTGAGTAAAATTCCATTTACCAATTAAATTATCATTCTGTGAAGGAGTTTCATCATCATTGGAACATGAGAAAAAAGAAAGACATAACATAGCTGTGCCCAAAATAGGTAATAAAGATTTTTTCATTTTATAAATTTGTGTTTAATTTTACTGTTGCTAAATTAACATTTTTATTAAATTTAACAACTGATATTTGACATCTTTTTAATCAAAACACTAATTTTTAATGAAATAAAATAATTTACGATGTTAATTTTATGAAGATAATACAAAATAAACCATGACATCTAGCATAACAAATTACATATGCCAAATCTATTCATCCCAGTAAATTGTCAGCACGAAGTGGACACTATTGATTAAAAACTTATGGTGTGTTTTCATAAAAAAACCTTTAAATACGGCGTACATTTTAAACTATACTGACTTTTAAGTTATTGATATTTCAATTGAAATATGTTTTGTTGATAAATTATACAAAGTATTATCCATTTATTCTTACAAAATATTCAATTTCAGAAAATCATACTTCCAATTTTTATTGTACGCAAAATATAAGTTCGCATTCCGATTCTTGTTCACATTATTGCCAAAATAAAGTTATCTGGATAACAAAGATACAAGTTTTGAATAAATCTAAATAATACATGCACAACTAAACTCTAAGTAAACATAATAAGCCAGCATCAAATAAAGCCAATTTTCTCTATTACCTGCGTAATTCAGTCTGTGGTTTCCAACCTACGTGATTAAAAAAGGTGCACCTAATATTAATATAAATCATAACCATTTTGAATATTCTGTAAGTTTTTTGAAATCATCTTCCTTCCAAAACCTGCCCCAAATAAACTCATCTTTTTCAATAACGTGAGTAATTTAGTCACAGGTTATTTTCTAACCTGCGTAAGCTAGCATCACCTCAATTACGAACATGCATAAAAAAATTCACCACATTAAAACCATTTTCCTTATTTTTCCTTTCCAAAGCAAACTTATATCAAAAAAGTTCAAAACATACACAAAATAGCCTTTAGAAATGCCTTTTAAGACCTCTTAAAAATCAGAATAATTTTATAGCAAGATGTGTCTTTGTTCCCACAAATTTTTTCAAAATTTTAGAGAACAAAGACCCTCTTGCTTTTTTGCAAAAAGGGAAAAAACAGCGGAACTTGTTTTTTTGTTTTCACTGAAAATAAGGTTTAAGATTCTAAAATAATCCGATTTATTCTTTTTTAATCTTTTAAAATTTCAGAATAATCTAAAGGTTTAGTATTTAACCCAAGTTTCTTGAACACTATTGTTTTCCCCATTTTGATATTTCAATTTTGCAGTAGAAATTTTACTCAAAAAAAGAATGAAAACATTGATTTATTTTTTTCTACCGCTTATAACCATAGTTGTTCAGGGGCAGGTAGGAATCAACAACACCGAACCAAAAGCCACACTCGATGTAACGGTCAATCCTGCATTGCCATTAAAACCTGAAGGCATTATCGCTCCGAGATTAAAAGGCAGTGAGCTGAAAAGCAGAGATACCTTATATACAGACGATCAGAAAGGAGCTTTTGTGCATGTAATACAAGGATTGGCAATGACAGATACAACAGCGAAAACCGTTGAAGTAACCAAAGAGGGATACTATTATTTCGATGGTGAAAAATGGAAACCATTCGATTGGAACACATTAGAAACCGTAACTAACAGAGGAAATTATAGTTCTCGGTACATCACTTTTTCAGGAAGCACCGCCAACCCCACCAGAGACGGAGCATTAGGTATGAATTTACAGACCTATTCGATGTTTTTCGGAAATATGAATCCCATACATACTGGGGTATACAATCTTTCTTACGGATACGGAGCATTGCAGAATATTACCACTGCTACGGGAAATGTCGCTATGGGAAGCTATAGCCTGAACGGAGTAACCACCGGAGCATACAACACTTTTATAGGTCATTATTCGGGATACGATTATTCCGATACCGATAAAATTATTACCGGAAACGTAAACATAGGACTTGGAAATTCAATCTTTTCAAAGCTGACTTCCGGATATAAAAATATTGCCATTGGTCAGTCGGCTTTGCACAGTTTGAACACAGGGAGTTATAATACGATTATCGGGCAATCTTCAGGGCAATCCATTACTTCAGAGAGCAAAAACGTGATGCTAGGTGCTCAAACCGGAGTTTATGTCAAAGGTGAAAACAACGTGTTCATCGGAACAGGGGCAGGACACAGCAATACGGGAACTACCATAGAAACAGTAAATAATAGATTGGTCATACACAGCAATGCAAGTCTTGTTCCTTCCGAATCGATTGGAACAGAAAATACTGTTGATTTAAGTGCTTCTTGGACCAACGGACTGATTATCGGGGATTTCGTTCAGAGATGGTTGAAAATCAACGGGCGATTTATGGTCAATCCTTCTTATCTGACTTCTGATGTAACCTACACCAAAAATGTAATTGCAAAACCAGACGGTACATTCGGATTTGAGGATAAGTTTTCCATTCCAAAACCGCCGGAAAACGGGACTTATATTTTAAAAAGCATTGACGGAAATCTGCAATGGTCAAATCCATAATGACGTGAAGATTAAGGAGGAAGAGATAAAAATCAGAATCGAAAAAAGCAGAAAGGAAAACTGGAAAAAAATCTGCACCACCAAGAACATTTCCCTTACCAGTCTAATCATCAATTCGGTTGAAAACAGAATGATGGATGATGAGAGAAAAAAAGTAATAGCGTTCATTGAAAAACAAGACAACCTCTTTGCAAAGATTGAAAACAACATCAACCAAGTAGCAAAAATAGCAAACGGACAAAAATTTATCAGAGGGAAAGAATTAATCCATTTCGAAGAGCAACTGAAAACCGTCATTGAACTGAAAAAGCAACAGAATGAAATTTTCATAAAAATCTACTCTCTGATTGCTGATGATCGTTAAGATGTTAGGTTCTGCAAGCGCAAGCTTTCACGGGGTTCAATACAACGATAAGAAAGTGGAGAAAGGAACCGGAGAACTGATGCTGATGAAAAACTTCCCTTCCTTTATCAATGAAGAAAGTAGCCAAGAACAGGTTCGGAATTATTTTAAATCGGTTTCTAAAAGCGAAAAAGTAAAAAAGCCACAATTCCACGCTGTAATTTCCACAAAATTTCAAGAGTATTCCAAAGAAGAATTGACAAAAGTCGCGGAACATTTCATGCAGGAAATGGGCTATGAAAAACAACCTTTCATTGTGGTTTTTCATAACGATACGGAAAACAACCATGTTCACATCGTATCGACCAGAGTTAATAAATCAACCGGTAAGAAAATAAATGACAGTTATGAGAAACTGAAATCCCAAAAAGCTTTAGCCAACGTCATAGAAAAGCTCTACGGAATCAGTGAGGAAAAAAAATTAAACAATCTGCTAAACTTCAAGATAAGTTCGCTCCATCAATTAGAAACCCTGCTCAATAGGAATGGTTACAAACTCAGCAAAAACACAAGTGATGAAAACTCTTTTAACATTTTAAAAAACGGAGTTATTCAGCGAACTATATCAGGAAAGCAGATTGTTTTTGATAACATAAAAAGTGACAACAGAACCAAACAAATTAAAGCCATTGCGAGTAAATACAAAGAACTGTATTCCAATAAAGTTTTTAAAGTGGAAGACAGAAGAAATCGAAGATTCGACGAAGTGATAAACGAGTCAAAGCAAGAATCGATGCTTCCTACAGAAAAGCAAAATGAAGATTGGAAACCCAAAATTAAATTTGAAAGCGAACTACAGAAAAAGCTAAGAGATGTATTCGGGATTGATGTGATTTTTCACAGCAAAGAAGATCAAAATCCTTTCGGCTATACGGTAATCGACCACAAAACAGGGTGTGTTTACAAAGGAAGTGAGATCATGAAAATGAATGATTTATTTGAATTCACTTCCGAAAAATTGGATAAGAAACTTTTTGAAATCATAAAAGACTACAACATTCTCAACCAGGATTCAAAAAAGATACTGCTGGAATTTTTGAAAAGTAGATATCCCAAAGCAGAAATTAAAGATTTTATGCTTTTTGAGAACAAAGGAAAAAAAGATCTGGAAACCTACCGGAAAGTACAATTTGAAGTAAAGGATTTTATCAAACAAAATAAGGATAAAAATATTTCAATAACAAAAGCTGAAGATGGAAAAATATATGCGGTTCATACCCGATTCCATTACATCGGAGACCTTCGGTCATTAATCGGAGAAAAAGAATATCAAAAATTTCTAAATCCAATTCAAACCAATGAAAACCGATCTGAAAATGAAGAAAAAACCGAATTAAATAAAGCTGTAAACGAAATGCTATTTGAATTGATGAAGAGTTCAGGAACGGCAAAAGATCCTGCGGAAGACGAACTTAAAAAACGTAGAAAAAAGAGGAGATAAAGCTTGTAGTTGTTGGTTGAGCCGACAACTGACAACCATCAACCATCAACTAAAACCTATGATTATCACATTTGCAACCCAAAAAGGAGGAACCGGAAAAACGACATTAGCTATCGCTTTTGCGAACTACATCTCTTCCCTATCGGAAAGGAAAATCAATGTTTTCGATTTTGATTATCAAAAATCATTCTATCACAAATGGAAAGAAGACGAATTTTTGGACCTTCCTAAATTATACAACGTGGAGATCATTGGCGAAGAGGATGAACAACCTTTTGCAGATTTTGAAACACTCATTAATTTGAAAGAAAGTGATGAAATCAACCTCTTTGACTTGGCAGGAACATTAGATGCGAAATACAGCGATTTGTTGATTTATAGTGATGTTATCGTTATTCCGTTTGAATACTCCGATGTATCCGCAAAATCAACTTTAGTATTTGTTAATCTCTTAGGACTTTTAGAAAGTCAGTCAGAACGGATTTTTATCCGATCAAAATATGATAAAGGTTATAAATATCTGAATCAGGAAGGAATGGATATTGAAATCACCAAATATGGAAAACTGTTGAAGAATCCTGTTTTCAAAAGAAACTGCCTGCAAACCATCAACACCAGAAAACTGACGCTTGAACAGAAATATGCAGTGAAAAATCCATTTAATGAACTCTTAGAATATATCAATGAGATATTGGAAATCACATTATAAGCCCCGAAACAAAAACTAAAAAAAATTCACTAAAACCAAAATAGATATGTTAAAATACTCACTGATCCTATTAGGAGCTTACCTACTCTATTATATCGGAAATATCGTTTATGACCTTTTTCTGAAAAAAGAAAAGACGGTTCAGAACGATACAACAGAAGAATTTTCATTGGGCGAGTTTGCAGAAAGTAACAAAGATGAAGTACAGGAAATCGATATTGAAGATGTAGAAAATCTCAATACCCCAAAATCGTTCAGCAAAAGAGAACTCATCCCGACATCCCACGGAGATTCTGATGAAATACAGGACGTGGAATATTGGAGACAAAAATTTGAATCTGAACAAAACATGGATGATTTTGATAACAAAGAAGAATCAACTGAAAATACGCCTGAAAATGCAGAAGCTTCTCTTTCAAAAAATGAAGAAAAGAATCAGAACCAGCATCATGAGGAACCTATATCACCCATTCAGAAATTAAATACAAACAAATGGCATCAAATGCTCAATCTTGCGGAAACCAGTGTGCAGCTTATTGCCAATACAGACGGATTTAAAACGTATCAATCCATGATGTAACTCCGAAACACAAACAATACTTAACAATATTATTTACAACGATTTAAAATACCGTTGCGGGGAATTCTACGCCTAAAACTAAACATTCAATTCATTATTAACCTTCTAAAATTTCATTTTTTATGAATCAAAAATTCAAAAAACACATGATGATGAAAAAAGCCCTTACGGCTTTCGTCATGCTCTTAGCCGTTACTCCAGTTTTTGCACAAGGAGGTGCGACGGCAATTTCAAATGCAGCCAGTGATATTCGGGATTATTGGGATCCGATAAAACTAATCCTAAAAGCCGTTGGAGGATTGGTTGGTTTCATCGGTGGTCTTAGAGTATACAACAAATGGACGAATGGCGACCAGGATGTTAACAAGGAAATCCTAGGGTATGGAGGAGCAATGATCTTCCTCATTGTCGTTCCGGAATTTGTAACTGCATTCTTTGCCTAATATGGGATTCTATCTCTACAAGGGGCTTAAAAAACCCCTTGTATTCTTCGGACTCAAAGGAAAATACATTTTTTATGCAGTGGGAGTCATCGGAAGTGGTGTCATCGCAGCGCTTGTATTATCCAAATTCGGTCTATTAGGCTCTTTATTAGGACTTGCCGTAACCGGAGGTGGTATTTATTTAATCTTCAAAAGGCAGGACAAACATGGTCTGTATGATAAAACCAAAAATTTCGATCAGGTTTTAATCTTTCCAAAAAGAGTAAACAATAAAAGACTTTCAAAAAATGGCACTACAAAAAAAACAGGCATTTAATATTCCCTTTATCGGCTACGATTATGGAAAGGATTACGGTTGGGATTTTGACGTATTATTTGGGCAATATGGAAATCCAATTATAGGAATCAGAATAAAAAATGTTGTAGAGCAATATTCAGCAGATCCCGACAATTATCTGAATTTCCATACGGTTCTCAATCAGGTAGTATCCATTATTGGAGAAGGAAGAATTGTACAAAAACTCGATATTTTCAGCAAGAAAAAATATGCAGCAGAACCATCCAACCAATTTCTACAACAAAAATATTCAGAACATTTTGACGGAAGACTTTTTAAAACCATTGAAACGGTATTGCTGTTTACTGACATTGTGGATGACAAGCTAAAAAAGAAAAACAAGCATTATGGGTTCTCTGAAAAAAGCTATAAAGAGCTTCGGGACAAATGTCAAAAAGTATGGATGCTTTTAAAACAGGAAAATTGCGAACCTGAATTTTTATTCGAGAAAGATTTTGAATATTACATTTCCGGAGTTTTGTCCATGAAGTTTTCGGATGTACCATCATTTGATAATATTAAATCGACTAATGAATATCTCCAAATCGGAAACCGATTCGTTAAAAACATTTCTTACGTCGATGTAGAGAATATTGATCTTCCTTCTGAAATAGAACCCTATTCCCTATTGGGAGGAAATGGAGCCGCCGCAGAAACAGCCGTTGATAACTTTACCTTTATTAATGAACTGGAAGATTACGAAACGATTATCTATAATCAGGTCATTACCATTCCACCGCAGGCACAGCAGCAAAGGGAACTCGACAAAAAGAAAAAAAAGCATGAAGGCGCAGCCAACAATTCTCCTTCCAATGCAATTATAGCAGAAGAAATTGAAACCCTGCTTCATAACATAGCTGTTGACAGACAGTTGGTGGTTAATGCTCATTTTTCGCTACTATTTTCAACAAACACTCTGGAAAAAATGGAAGGGATACAGTCCCTGATTGAAAATAAGCTCTTCACAAAAGGAATCATTGTTTCAAAGAATGCTTATAACCAGCTGGAACTCTTTCGGGCAGCAATTCCGGGCAACGGAACCGAACTCAGGGAGTATGATTTATTTATGACGACAAGCGAAGCAGCCTTGTGTTTTTTTTTTAAAGAAAGTTACCCCGTGAACGAAGAATCTAATTTCTATCTGAGATTTACAGACCGACAAGGAATTCCATTAAAAGTAGATCCTTCAGATTTACCCATGAAAACAGGAAGAATCAACAACCGAAACAAGTTTGTTTTAGGTCCTTCAGGTTCGGGAAAATCATTCCTGATGAACAATATCATTGAGCAATATTTGACCTACAATTATGATGTCGTGATTGTTGACACAGGAGATTCTTATTCCGGAACGTGTAAATACAAAGGCGGAAGATACATTCAGTACACTGAAGAAAAACCGATTACCATGAATCCTTTCCTGATGGATAAAAAAGAATTCAATATTGAAAAAATAGAATTTTTAACCAATTTGATTTTTCTTATCTGGCAAGGTCCCGATGCTTCCATGTCATCAGCACAAAAATCCATATTGGACAATGTATTGATGTCTTACTATCACCAATACTTTAATTCGGGAACGCAGTGGTATGAAAATAAAAGCTCGGAAGAATTAATTCTGTATTTAGGTAAATATAACATTCATGAAGCAGACATTTATGCCGAATATGAGAATGAATCCAACGGAAAACGCACGTACTACGATATTCTGGGAATCACCTTTGATGCAAGTTCTGATGAAGTGAAAGATGCCGGAAGAAAGTATAATCGCCAAAACAAATAATCCTAAATCCTAAAACAAAAAATCAAAAATACTAAGAGAGCTTTTCTGTATAATCGGAAGGAAGCTCGGCGAAATGCATCAGTTTAAATAATTCAGAGTTTTTATACTCTCGTGCAGTTCCGTCTTTAACCAAAATAAAAAAAGGATAACCAATAATTAGTACTTTACCTTCAGACTGCGCAATATATACATCAAACCCATCCCATTGCTCCTGAAAATCAACTGAAGCAAATCCTTTTTCTTTTGCAAAATTTAAGGCAATATTTTTACTAGTCATTTTTTTTTAATAGTTTTTAAAGTTATTTTAAAACAGATTTAAACATTTGTTAGTTTTATTCCCACAATTAGCAAAAGGAGACTGTTATAAGTATTTAACAGTCTCTGTGAGGTATTGAATACATCTGTTTAGGAAGCTCAATCCTTGATCCTCTTTTGCAAATTTACTAATTTTCATTATTATGAAAACACCATTAAAATTCATATCTAAAGTGTTTTTTTAGCACCTTTTATTTTTAAAAAACATGAAAAAAGGAGATCAATATAATATTAATCTCCTTCCAAAACTAAAAATTAAAACTATGCCTACTCTAATGAATGAAGGTAATTATATTCAACATCTTGAATATTTCCATCATAACTCCAAATGAAATTTTCTTCTATAAACTTCATTTGACTTCTTTGATAAACTCCTTGCAATTTTTTCAATTCATCCCAAATTATCTGTAAAGAATCATGCGCATCTTTTTGGCGTTGTGTTTTCACAAAAATCGAATATCTATTTTCCAAATCTGCTTTAACATCACTTTCCAAGAAAACAACTAAGTCATTTTCGCCGATTCTATAATTTGCCGTATAAGAACCTAAATCACGTTCAGAATAATCTATTGTGTTAGGACTATTTCCTTTTAATTTTTGAATGTATTGTACTATCTCATTTAGGCTTTCAGACTCTGAGAGTAGTTCAAATACTTTCTCCTTACTAAGTTGAATTCCGGCGATAGTTGTAGGTCCTGTGATTAGTTTATTTACAAAATATTTCTTTGGATTACTAAACATTACACTCAAATCGTTTGTTCCAAATTGAAAATCTGGCTTTACATTTTTTACCATGTCTATGACTTTCTGGTAGTATTGAGTTCTGCCTTTGTAAATTGTTAATTTGTTTTCAACTTCTTGCAAGTTGGTTTTTACTTTTGTTTTTTGAAAATCTGCCATAATTATATTTTTAAGTTAGGGAATTTCGCTTTTCTTTTATCTTCGTAAATTTTAGGATATTTTTGTCTGACTGTCTCCAATTCATCAGAGCTATATAAATCATCCCAAGTCTTATTTTTATACTCGGAACCCTCTGTAAGGTCTTTTAATTGTTTTTCTAATTGAGAGGATTTGTAAGACATTGCCATTAAATTTTGAATCTTTGCAATAATTATTTCCTCATTACCATCAGTTAAATTCAATGCGTTCAATATTTTTGATTTGTCTAAAGTCTCAATATCTTTTTCAAGTAAATAACGCTCAATATCAATTAGATTAAGTTCACTATTTGATTTATCAAATAGATTTGCAAAAGCATTGTAGTTACCAGGAATATCAACCAACGAAATCTCACGAGGAAACCACTTTGTAACAGTTGGCTTTGTTTGCCCCTTCATTTTCAATTTGGGATCATTAGACGCTTCCAAAACGACAATTTTACCAACGGAAGCTGCATTTAAAAAACCGGATTCAATTTCATTAACTGTTTTTAATCCTCTGGGATGAGAAAGATTAATAACTGGTTTTGCGAAAACTTTATCTTTATCCAATCTAAAATCTTCCCATTTTACTAAAACCCCGGCATCTCTTGGAAATTCAGAAGTGCCATGATTAAAATATCCTATTGGATTTTTCTTAACTTCATCTAAATTTAATCCTTCAGTAAGACATCTATATTCATAGACGTTTACAGTATTATCTGTTATACAGAATTCTTTATTTATTTTTTTTGTATTCATAATTATTTGTTCATTAAAAATCCAAGCTGAACTGTCTGTCGTCCACCACTCATACCAAATTCGCCCTGAACGGATTGGATGAAATAGATTCCTGATTTTTCTTTGAAAATTCCTCCATTTATATTAGCGGTCATACCCTTTGTAGCGTATGGAATTAAAAAAAGTTCTATACTCCCTTCATAACCTTTATAATTCTCCTGGGTTTGAAGTCTATTAACTATTTCTTTCAAATAATTTGAAGGTATGTCAGATTTTATTTTTAATTGTTTCTGGTTACTGTACTTCTGTACATCGGATTTTGTTCTTTTGACTTCTCCTTTGTCATTTTTTTCTTTTACAACAATTTGTACATTCTTATCCAGGACACGTTGTTGGAAATCATCGTCTTTTATAGTATTCCAACCTAACTTTAGATTTATTTTGCCTTGAGGTTTTCCAAACATGGTTCCGACATACAACTCATCAAAATTGAAATAGACAGACAGTTGAATTTCTTTTTTTAAATATTCTAAAACTTGAATTCCAGTTGCATTTTTGAATCTTACATTTTTTAACGGGATTTCTGGAATAGATTCTGAAAGTTTTATATCAGTACCGGCTGTTAAGTCTTGTAATATTTTTTTTACCGTTACTACGGAATATGTTTTACTAAACATAGGTTCATACAATTGAAAAGCATATCCTTCGCATTCTAGCTCAACAGGTATACCGGTCTTAATCCTTTTAATAAAGCCAGAAAAACGCCTTTCATTTTTACCATTATAACCTAGAAAAACTTCAACTTTTTCGCCTTCTTTGAACTTGTAAAAAGTCTTTTTCTGATCTGATAATGATAAATCAAGATCTAATGTACTGTTTTCACCATTTTCCAAATATGTTTTTCTTGGTATACTGATTGTGCAGGTATCTACAAAATTGCCTACATCCGTTTTCCAAACCACTTTATTTGGCTTTATTGGAACCTTAGCTATCGTAATATTACTGGTTAGATGAAATGCCATAGAAAAGAATTAAGCTAACTTACCTCCATTATACAAAACCCTCCCTAGCATTTCCATTAATAACTTTTCAATTTCCTCACGGCTTTCGTTATTATTCATGGTGGTGAACTGGATGGTATCGAAAAATTTTCCTAGAGTTATGTTGATCGTCCTGGGACCACCACCCGAAATAGTATCTCCAGTTTTCTTAGATGCATCCCTATTCTTTTTCGATTTTTCTCCAGTATCGCCAATAATGCCTTTATCCTTGAATCTTGTTAAATCTGCCTGATAAGACGGAGTAGGAGAATTTGGATCATCTTTGTTGATGATTGTTTTTTTAGCTTCTATGGTTAATTGATTTTCATCACCAGAAACCAACTCTTTCACCCATTTATAAGCCGCTTCCAGACCTTCTAAAATCGGTTTCAAAACATTTTCCCAAACCCATAATAAACCGTCCCCAATTAAACCAATAACAGGAAGAATGACCTTTTCTAGCAGCCAACCAATACCTTTTAAAATATCTTTAACTATTTGAGATTTATAAAACCAATCGAGTATTCCAAAACTTATTTTGAAAACAGTTGATAAAGCACTCTTAAGTATATTCCAGACACTCCCCAGCACATCCATTAAAATATTAACATATTCCATCCATCCTCCTGTTCCAGAGATTAAATTTGTTACATATCCTAATGAAACACTAAGCCAATTTGAAATCTGCTGTATATAGGGCGTTATCTTTTGAATTGCAGGACTCACAAAACTCAAAGCCTTTTGACCAAGATCAAGAAACTGTATAATGATTGGGCTCATCGCATCACCGAGGTCAACCAATCCATTTTCTGCCATATCCTTTACGGCATTCCAACGCCCGGCCATTGTTTGCCCCTGAGCTTCTAATGCGCCTGCGTAGATTCCTCCCTGACTTCTTGCCATTGCAAGTGATTTCGCTAGTTCGTTATAGCTCACATCCATCTCCTTCACCTCGTTAATAGATTTGCCTGTACTTTTAGACAGCATTTCGTAGATATTAACGCCAGCCATTCCAAACTGTTTAATATCCATTGCCGTGGCTTTTCCGACCGTTTTTATTTGCTGCATATTGGCGGCCATACGGCTCAGCTCCGCATCACCGCCGCCAACTGCCGCAATAGCATTGGCAAGGTTCATTGTGTCCTCACGAGCATCCTTTGCATTAAGACCAGCAGAAATTAAAGCCCGATTTACGCCTAATAGAGATTCAGTACCATAAGGCGAAATTTCAGCATCTTTTCGGATGTTGGCGTATGTTGCAGATGCCTGTTCTTTCCCCAAAAAAGTAGAAAGCCCAGTAACTGCCTGTTCTTTGGCCATACTTCCGGCAATTGCAGCTCCTATACCATCTTTTACTACTCCAAGCAATGCTGTTCCTGCTTGAACCGCAAAACCTCCTAACATGGAACCTACTGCCATTCCCCCTATGGAAAAACTACCAGAAGAACTACCACTATTATTTTCGCTTCCGTTAATTTTCCCCGGATGTTTCCCAGACATTCTTTGAAGACTTGCAAGTTCACGCTTTGCAGCGGAAATCTGACTAGTGACAGTAGAAGTGCGGATTACGTTTTCTGTCTCTTTAATTCGCTTTTGCAACTCATCATAACTTTGTCCAAGAATTTTATTTCTGCGATTCATTTGGTCAGCGTGCTGAGCCATTTTTGAAAAAGAAGATTGCGAGGTGTTACTAAGTTTATCTAAGCCACCACTCATCATGTCTTTCATTTTTACAACAAACTCAACTATATTACTCACAGGTTTTGTATTTAATTAAAAGTAAACTTCAATTGTTTCTCAGATTTAGCCTTAAAATCATCTACAAGCCTTTCATAGGTTGTAACTATTTTCCCATCTGAGATAAGCTCTCTGGGAATTGTGATTCCTTTAATATTCATCCATTGCCTGTAACTAATAAAAATATTATGTTTCGGAAAATGAATAGAAACAATTTCTGTATCAGGTGTCATCCCATCATTATATAAATTATAAACAGATACTATAAAACCTGCTCTTTTTATGTAATTTCCAGTATGGTATGCCATATCACAAAATTAAACTACGTCAATAATAAAAACAACATTAAAGAACTGTAAATCAATAGATAATAGAGATAAAAAAAACGTTTTTACTACAAGTAAAAACGTTTTTTTAAAATTATTAAAACAGTATTTGAACTGTATGGATTTATTCTAGAAACAACGTGTCAAGGGTAAACTCCTCAGCATATGGGAATTTTGCTTTTATTTTTTTTCCTTGTTTTTCAGATTGCTTCAATATTTTAAAAAAATCATCTTTTGGCAATTTAAAGAAGAGCGTTTCCAACCATTGGGCATATTGATCTTGCTCGCTTCCTGAATAATCCCGGCGGGTTAGTTTTTCATATAATTCTAAATCAGTCATAATAATTAAGCTTTTTATTTTATAAATCTTTGTTAAAATAAGGATTAAGTATCTCACATATCTCAGTTAAAATAAAATTACCATGCGCTATCCAATCTTTATCCAATCTTTGGGAGTGTTTAACTTTATCGACATCCAAATACATTTTCATCGCCTCGTTTTGAAATCTTCTAATAATTAAAGCAATAACTTCAGGAGATTTTCCTACTAAAAAATATTCATGCAATTGTTCTAGAATTGCTTTCAAATCTTTATTTTCTGTGTTGGGAATTTTTGTATTATCCATTTATAAAAGGTCTTTTACTTGTTTAAAATTTTGATTTGATGATCCTGATTGAAATAAAAGATCGTCAATGAAACCCATGTCTGGTGTCATTTTATGTATCACCCTAGCAACTGTGCTAATCATATCCAAATTTTCTTGATCTGTAGCACAAGAGTGAAGTGATAATACTTCGATCACAGTTGCCAGCGTTTTAATTTCTGATAACAGTTCATCATAACCAGTAAATGAGGTGTATACAAATAATTTTCCGCCTTCTTGGTCAATACTATCATTTGTTATATGTTTATCTGGGCTTAGTGCATTAATATTTATTGCGGTGACTGTATTTTGTGTATTCTGTTTCATAAGATTTTAAATAGCGTTTAAAATGATTTTAGAAGACTGTTGACCACTTTTTCAAACTGGCTGGTCACTATTCCTAATTCGTAAGGCGAATGTTCATTTAAAGTCTTATGATATTTGCCATATTTTATAAGCCAATTATTTAATAATTCTACATTTACAACGAACTTATTTTTATTTGTGTCAAAATATTTCCAACCATAATCGTAACATAATGCAAATAACTTATTAATTGTTTTAGATGGTCTTTTTTGAGAAACCGTATTTCTTTGGTTGCCTTCATCTAAAGTATTAATTAAGCGGATTATTTCGTCTGTTGTAAGCTCTGAACTATTATCTGTTTTACCATTAGTGAAATTATACACAATTTCTCTTCTGTTTTCTGTTAAACCTCTCTCTTTGTAAAGGCTGTACAGTTTTTTATGTAGTAGAAGTGAGTGATTCATTATACATCTGATCTAAAGTTTGTGGATATGGTCTTATTTCATCAAAATGAACTTGTTGTAATTCTCCACGGATAATTGATTCTTCATTTATCAGTGCCGATTTTAGTTTCCACCAATTCCAAAATGTTTTGGAGTAGGTTATCTGATCAGGAAGACGATGATATTCTATCCACAAAAAAGCCTTTTTAAATTCCTTTTCGCTATAATATTCTTCCGTCCATCCGAATTTTTCGCAAAATTCTGACCTAATATTCTTAATAAAAATATCGGTCTCATCTGCTTTTGTTTTTTTCTTTTTCATTATATCTGATTTTTAATTCTAAAATTGATTCTGCAAATTTTCTTTCTTAGTGAAAAGATTTTCTAATTTATTGGTAAGGTTTATCAAATCACTTGTATTTATCTTGGGATCATCAGCCCTCTTTTTTAACCTTAAAATCAGATCATCTATTTCAGCCAGTTTTTTTATTTTTTTTTCTTTTCTAATTTTTTCATAACCTCCAACCGTTTTTTCGGTTAAACCTAATAATTTTGCACATTGTTTTTGATTAAGCCCAGATTGCCGATGCTTTTCAAATTCTGCTTGTCTGGTTTTTTTTACGCTTTCATTTTTCATATTAATATTTTGTTTTGCTGTACATTTTTTTGAATGAAAAATTTTTCAACTCAAATACTTTTCCATTACTAGGATGATTATAAACCTCAATAAAATGTGAGAAATATTTTTGAAATTCATTAATCTCTTCATTTGTAAGAGTTTTTGATATTACGCCATCAGGATTAAGCCAGCTAGGAGGACATTCAGAGGTGTTTTGATTGGTCTCAAATCCGTACTCTTCTAAATCATTAAAATCTTCCATTAGTGCAAGTAGCTCGTATTCTGAATATCTATGACTACTTGTTTTTTTTAATTTGCTGTAACTTTTCATTACAGAAAAACAGATTCCGGATTTTATAAGTTTTTTAATTATCATTTAAGTTTTAATTCTGTATTATTTGCTCCTTGCTCCCAAATTGTGTAAGGCTTTGAACCTCCATATCTCGTTGTCTCTACTGGAGAAGCTATAAATTGATGAACTCTGATTTTTACATCCGAGTTGTATCTGATCTCATCTGCCAGCTCTCCTTTTGGCTCTGAACCATTCGCGTGGCTTATAAAAATGAAAAGCTTTTTGGGAAAATCCTCTAAAAGACTATGATAGTCTGCAATACTGATTCTAAAGTGCTGTAAGCTGTCAATAATTACAATATTTGGGCTCCTATCTTTGTTTAGTCTAGCACGCATTTGTTCCAGCCTTTCTTTATGAAAACAAAATTTACTTCCAACTGCTTTGATATTACTTGCTTCTAGGGCTTTTTTAAAACTTAATTTCAAACCCTCTTCCAGTGTATTGTAATATACCTTTTGAAATCCTGCCAGATATTTTGCTAATTGTAGCGCAAATCTCGTTTTTCCATTGGCAGACTTTCCCCAAATTATCCAGCTTCCTGCGATCTCTGGTTCACCTATCAATTGTCTCCAAACACCTTCAAAAGGAAGGGTGTTAAATTTCATTTTTTCAATATCGGAATAAGAGTAGGCGGGTGGAACCTTTATCGAATTATCTTCCTTGTTCATTACTATGCTAAATTTTTCATCTTTAATAATTCTCTTTTCACTATTCTTTTAAGTCTTCTAAGGTCATCAGCAAAATAGACCTGCTTTTCTTTTTCTCCAGTTGCCGTTTTTACTTTTACTACTTTTTTAATGGGTTCTAATTCCATCCAGATTTGAGAATGTGTAAAGGCATCATTGACACCGTTGGCAGAACAAATCAGTCCGCATTCCTCTTCTGTAATTCCGTTGAGAGTTAAAAAATTTCGACCGAAACGACTGTCTATTTCATCATATCTTTTTTTTGCGAGCCTCACACCTGCTTTAATCTCTTTTTCAAGGTTTTCTGTTCCACAAGCCAACAATCCCAACCTATCCTCCGTTTTATTAAATAATGGAACTAATACACCTAAAGCATTTGGTTTAAGTTTGTCCGTTTCATCTATCATAAGAACCGGATTAGAAAACTGTTTTTCATTAAAAAAATCAGCTATGAGTTGTACCAGTAAAGTGTTTGGTTTATAAACTCCTTTCAAAACATTTTCTCCTACTGTCATTTTTATGAGTTGTAATAGAAATTGCCGTCCGCTCCATTCCTCTGCCTGTATAAAAAATACTGATCCGGTAACATCATTATTAAAAATATCCTGTAAGGTTCCTGTCTTTCCGCTTCCTGCTTTATTGGAAATCATAATCCACATACTCTCATTTTTTGCTCCTGTAAATGATGATTTTATTTTTTTGTAGTTGCTTATCTCCGGAACAATTACCCAGGACTGCTCTTTAAAATCCAAAGCGGATGCAATCTTTTGCAACAACTGTTGTTCATTAGCTCCATATTTCCCACTTTTTAACTGGCTAAGTGCTGTATCACTTATGCCGGCTTTTTCGGCTACTTTGGAATAACTGCCTAGTTTTTTTGCCCAAAGTTCTATGTGTTGAAGTATTGCGTTACGGTTCATTTTGAATAATTTTAAAAGATGTTTAAAGTTGTTTTAAATGGGTTTTTACAACTCGTCTAAATAATCGGTACTTATTGTATATGGCTCATCGTCATCTACATCAAAATTTTGCTGTGGGGCAATCTCTTTGACTGTTTTTGCTACAATAACTCTATCTTTATGCTGTCCTTGACTATCTGGGATAAGATGTTTTTTAAGAATATCTAATTCTTTATTATCACTACTTAGCAAAGTTTCTTTCACTATCTGGTTTCGTTCCGCCTGTCTGTCAATTATCATTTTTCTGTTTGATTTGTTGAAATCATTAATCCGGGTTCTTGCTTGTATGTCGGCTTCTGTCTGTTCAGCAATTGCCATTGCGCCAATATGCTTACTTTCCAAAATAAATTGTTGTGTGCCTATAATCTCTTTGAGCTTGCTGTTTTTATCGGATTTGGCATTAACTACTAAAACTTTTGTGAGGTCTTCCGGATCGTAGAAAACACACCAGTCATTATGTGCCTGCATTCTGAAATTAACATCAAAACTGTCATAAGTAACCGCCTTTCCTAAAAGTGTTGGCGTAAGTCCGGAACCTGTAAGTTTGTTTGTAAATCCGGTTGTTTCGCCATAGTATCTTAGATAGTCAACAATCTGCATTTCCAGTTTTTGTTCTTCCGGCATATTCTGCCAAGATTCAATATATTTTTCTCTTTTTTCTGCCCTGTCATTTGCAATAGCGTTTTCGATCTGGGCGATACATCCTTCTTTATCCGGGAACTGATGCCTTACTGCTGTCAGATATTCGCTGTTTGGTTGGTTTTCTTTTTCACTTGTGATGTTATGACCGCTCCAGTTTTGTAACAATTTATCTTGGAAATGCTTTTTATTAAACCATTTGAAAAAAGGTTCGATGGTCTTAGATTTTGCATTTCCGACCTTTGCAGGCGTGTAAATTTTTGTAGAAGCTTCGTAGATGTCAAACAATTTTTTACGCTGGTAATTATCCGTTTGTAGCTGGTGTGGCTTGTAAGTTTTTCCGAATAACTCTTCTGTATGATTTAAAGCGTTTTTCATCGCTTTTCTAATCAGATCCGGGCTTTCATTTTCTGCAATGGCATAACCTATAACATATTTTGTATGTGGATCAAGAACCATTACTGCATTAAGTCTGTTATGATATGTTGTAATGTTGTGTCCTTTATCATTAATGGCAGTTTTTTTATAAAGTAACTCAACATCCCAACCGTCAACCGTCCAAAATAACAAAGGCATGCTAGGCGCTTTTCTCTTATGCTGCATTGCTTTTTTATTATCGAACTCCTTACCGCCACGGCGACCACTATACGTAATGTAATCCAATTTTTCACGCCAAACACCTACTGATGACGATGATATATTTTCCCATTCCAAAGCGTTTGCCGTTGTGTTGTAGAGGTCTGCAATCGCTTGATTATCGAGGTTATTATGATGTGATAATAGATATTCTATCATTGCCTTTTGTTCCTTGCTATAGATTTTTGCAGTATGCTTGTTTCCTTCGTTAGCGTGGATGAAAGCAGAATAACCCTCTTCCAAATACCTGTTATATTTACGTTGTAGGCTCTGTGCGTTCCTTGGTAGATTATGGTCATACTTTACGAAATCCAACGTATTTACAGCATCAGAAATATTTTGCCATATTTTAACCCTGTTTTTTCCAAAAACTTTTACAGATTGCCTTCTGTCCAGCAATATTCTTTTGATAGCATTTAAAATTCTGCAAGAGTTGTATCTGATTATTTGGTCTGTAGGCTCTAGTTTTCCCCCATCTGGTCTGGTGTGAAAAGCAAAGAAATCTATTGCTTTGACGTCTGGCACTATTTCGGTCTCCAAATTATTTACTACCATCACATCTTTATAATATCCTAGTTTTTCCATACAAATCGCTTTGATACTTTCTGGTAAATCGTGATAGCTGATTAATGCTTCGTTACCTTTTCCCTTACCTTCTTTTGTTCTTACAATTTGCTTGTTTTGACACTTTTTCTTGTAGCTTTCATAGCTAAAAACTCCCCAATCCTCATAGAGTAGCTTTGCGGGGATCGAAAGCGTATGATTGTGATATTGATAAGATTTTACTTGATTGTGCATAGTTTTACAGTTTATCTGTAGTCTCCTAGTTTTTTAAAAGCAAATCCCGAGATTTTACTTTATCGTGTTTTTATTGACATTCATTACATTTGCTAAAAAATAGGTATGAAAGTCGATTTTTATTGTAATATTACCGCTCCAGGTGTGGAATTACATGAGCAGAAAGAATTTGTACAAGACTGGCTGTCTGATGTAAAAAGCACGATTCAAGAGATTCTGAACCGCTTTTTGATTGATGGCGGTGACCTTTTTCCTTCTCTGATAACATCTGACCCACCGTATCAAGCCACTTACACCTTTGATGAAGTATGGTCGCTAAACCTTTACTTTTACTTTGAGTTGAATAGTCTGGAACTTCTATACAACCGGATAGAGCTTCTAAAATCACTTTTTGTAAATCTTGCTTATGGAAATGGCATTCTTCCAAGTTTTGAGTACCATCTTGCAGATTGATATTAATTTCTATTTTCATTTTTTTGGGTTGTTTAATTATGATTCAGGATTTACCGCCATTTTATCCAACAATTCTAGTTCAGCTAGTGGAATTAATTTAGAAGCGATGTCTAAAACATTGCATATATCCAATTCAGCGTTGTAATTATTTATATCGTTGTTTTCTAAGGCAATACGGCAGACTGTTAATAAGGACGTTATTTTATTACCTAAGTCTGTATAGTTTAAGACCTCCAACTCAATATAATTTTTGCCGTATTTATTCCTTTTAATACTATCCATCCAGCTTTGGTGGTGGGAATTTTCACCGTCGATTTTTAGTTCAATTTTTTGCATAGTTATATTTGTTTTAGATTATTCCTAAGTATTCGCACTGCTCATCATTCGGTTCTACTGGTCTCGCAAACTGTGTGATCTTAATACACGAACCAAATAAACTATAGCAATGTAATTCTGTTGATCTACCATTATCTTCAAAAGGAATTACTTCTTTTTTCATTTGTCTCAGTAGAAATTTTTTGATTGTGATTCTAAGCTTTTTCATCTGTAGCAGATTTTAATGTTTCGATTCCCATTATCTCGTTATATTCTGCTAAAAGATTTTCAGCTTCCTTTACTACTTTCATCATACTAAAAAGATTACATTTTTTACCTTCCATTACATTGGTAACTGTTTTAGGAGATACTTTTGCCCTTTTTGAAATTTCTAAATATGAACCTCTAGGTAGTAGTTTGTTTAATTCATTGATTTTCTTGTTGCTTTCCATATATTTGTACTTTATTGTTATTTAAAAACACAATTGTATTGCAATATTACAAAAAGTATTTTAAAAATACACTATATATGAACGAAAAAATAAAAGACCTTAGACATCAACTAAAATTAACACAAACTGAATTTGCCAGTAAACTAGGTGTAAGTCGTGCAGTAATAGCACAGATAGAAACAAAAAAGAACAATCCAACATCTGAATTGTTACAAAAGATTTATAAAGAATTTAATGTTGATTTAATCGCAAAAAATGTAACTGATAATCACATTGTGACTAATGTGGAAAAAACGGATAACACTTTATTTTTGAATAAAAGCGATATTCTTTTAAAATTTAATGATTTAAGAATAATTTATGATGATAATATGAAAATGCTATATTTTATTTGCTCTATTCTTAAAAGCCGAAATTATAAGTTCAGCAAAGAGGAAAAACAAGAATTAAGAAAGTTCAAAGACATTAGGAGAATTCTAAATGGTATAACCACGGGGGAAACTAAAATTTCTTTAGAAAACTTTGAAACTTTGATGATGATTATAAAGATTAGTCTATTTAGATTCAATGGTACTCTTATGCGCAGAGCAGAAAAAATACTTGATATTGATATTAGTTATAATATGGATGAAATCCTTCGTGATAGTTAGATATTAATCAAAAAATATCTGCTCATTCAAGATCAAAAAGTACTTAGAAAGCATTCCAAATAACAATCTATAAAAAATATTATTATAAATAATTGATAATCAACAGTTTAAAATCGTTTAACTTGATAACAAATGTCATTACACTCCACTCACAAGCCTGTTTTAAGGCTTTTTTTAGTGGTTTTATGTTATTACGCCCAATTTTAAAGAGCTAAAAATCAAACAAAATTTCCCCCTAACAATCCCCCTAACATCCCCCTAATAATAATTTTCAATGTAATTGTATGTGAAAATAAGTTTTTGTAAATTCTGTTTAATCATTTTTTTTAGCCTTTTATTTCGCAGATAATATTGTTAACTATAATTCCCACAATTATTGATAAATACAGGCTTTTTAGGCATTAAAAAAGCCTTACCAGTAGTAAAGCTTCTTGCAATTGTACTTCTCAAAGTAAAAAATGTACAGATACTGTAGTAAACTGTACAAAAAAGACTTTTTGTTTTTTTTAAAATTTTCGCCTTTTTCTTCTAAAACCCTTTATTAATGGGGTTTTTTGGCTTTTTTTGTTTATCCTCTATTAAGTATGATGTGTATTACCCCCTATAAAAGCTTCTGAAATTTTATCATCCCGATAAAAATGTCAATAATCCTGACTATGACAGTGAGCAATTTTATAAGGTCTATGAAGCTTATGAAACGTTGAATGATGAAGAAAAAAGGAAAATTTATAATGAGACCCAATTGATCCTTATTAAATCCAGCGAAATCATCAAACAGCCAAAAACAGCTGAAGAATGGTATGGATCATTTAGAAAAGCCATCATCAAGAAAATTAAGGAGCTTGAAGAAAAGTTAGAAGCAAAAGAGCTTTCCTTTAATGGATTCTATGATTATTGCGACAAATTTCTCCCGCTTTACTTAAATAATAGAAAGCATAGAATTACCGAAAAAGAATTCAATCTCAGAACGTTTTTATTTGTTCTGAAAGATTTCTACAAAGGCGGAAGATACGGAACCACCCTCAACGAATCTGCTGACAATACGCTATTTGACGAATCATTTATTGTTTTTGAAATCGACAATGTAAAGGATAATCCCAAGCTGTTTCCGATTGTAACGCTGATTATTATGGACACTTTTATCCAGAAAATGCGCCTTAGAAAAGACCGCAGAAAAGCCCTTATCATCGAAGAAGCGTGGAAAGCGATTGCAAGTAAACTGATGGGAGGATATATCCTTTATCTCTACAAAACGGTAAGAAAATTCTGGGGTGAAGCCGTTGTAGTAACTCAGGAACTGGACGATATCATCGGTAATGCAGTTGTAAAAGATTCAATCATCAACAATTCCGATACCTTCATTTTGCTTGACCAGACCAAATTCAAAGACAATTTTGACAAAATTGCCTCTCTGCTTTCCCTGAATAAAGTGGAGCAAAATAAGATATTCACGATCAATAATCTCAACAACAAATTTGGAAGGAGCCGATTTAAGGAATTTTATCTGAAGAGAGGTTCCAAAGGAGAAGTGTACGGTAACGAGGTTTCCCTTGAGCAGTATTTGACCTACACCACAGAGAAACCCGAGAAATCCGCTGTCGAATACTATGTACAAAAATGTGGAAGCTATGATGAAGCCCTTTTACAAATTGTATCGGATTTAAAAAACTTTGGAGACAGCCTTGAAAACTTAGTTTCACTGGTCAATCTGTATCAAAATCCTTTGGATCAGAAAGTAAATTCCTATTACAAAAAGATGAAGAAAACGCATAAAGGAAAGAATGTATTTAAAGTCATCTCACAGGAATTGGAACATCATAAAATCAGTTTTTCGGAATTAATCAATAAGCAACAATATGAAACCGTTTAGCCTATTATTTTTAGGATTGGGCAGCTTTTTATATGCTCAAAACACCTACATCGACCCTACCGTAACGGCAGCAATGATTCTGTATTCAGAAAATCTGAAAGCAAAACAGAATGATGTCATTGAGGAAACCTCTAAATTAAAAGATGCCCAGGCATGGGTAGGAACCCAGATGATTGTAGCCAACGACATTCAGAATAAAATACTGAAAGGGTTGAAAGAAGTATCCGGGACTTTACAAAACGGAATTCAGGTACAGCAGATTTACAGTGAGCTTAATAAATGCTACAATTATTCTTCAGAAGTGGTCGCGTTGGCTTCTCAGCACCCACAGTATGCCATTTTTGGAACTAAAGCTTCTCAAAAAACCTATGAGCAAAGCCTGAAGATCGTTACGGATGTTTCAGACATTCTTGCTTCCGGAGAGCTGAACCTTGCTACAGCAGGTGACCGTTACAAGATCCTTCATAATATTTCCGAAAATGTAAAAAACCTGAAGCTATGGCTTTTAGCCATAAAGCTAAGACTGGAAAAAGCAAACCGATTGGGATTCTGGAATTCCATCAATCCATTTGCCGGATATATCAATACCGATAAAGGAATTGTGGAAAATATAATGAACCGGTATAAACGAAATTTTTAAAAATCATTAAGATGAAGAAGATTTTTCAAATCCTGTTGATTCCCATAGTGTATGTCGTTATCACATCTTCGAGCGGTGGTTCCACTCCTGCATGGCAAAAAGAAAATGTTTCTTTCCCGATGATGAATTTAGAGATCAATGCCACGATGAAGGAGCATAACAGGCAAAAAGAAATGAGGCAGAAACAGACCCTTAATGCCAGTACAGAAGCCATAAACAGAGCACAATGGAATGACTTCAAAGACAAAGTGACCAAGATTCAGGACAGATTACGCATTGTGTCATTTGCTATCCAGGCGATCCCTACCGGAATTGCCATGAGCAGGGAAATCACCAAAATAATCAATAATCAAACGGCTATCATTGATGAAATCAATACAGCTCCGTACTCCATTATAGCGGTATTGCCTTCTCAGGTACAGTTTGTGGATGACCTGCAAATGGTAACCCGGTTAATAGCCGGAATCATTCTGTCTTACGGAGCCATCAACCAGATGGAAAAATCAGAACGTAAGATTTTACTGGATTATGCTTTGGGAGAAGTAAAAACATTAAGCAGGAACTCCACCCATATGCTTTTAAAGATAAGAGATATCAAAGCCAAAGTTTTACGTAACAAAAGGGCGTTTCAATATTACGTCAACAGAGATAGGCAGGTTGTGGAAAATATAATGAACAATATTAAAAATTTTTAAAGATGAAAAGAATCGTAATCATATCAGCTCTATTCTTCTTTTGGGGTTCTGTAAATAGTCAGCAAATTGTTATCAATGAAAAGCTATTAACTCAACTTACAAAAGACCATGCAGTACGATTGGCAAGTGAACAGACGTTTTTGGATTCTTATGAAAAGCAGAAAGAGCTTTATGACGAAATCAATAATAAAACCACCCAGATCATTGCGATTCAGGAATACATCTACCAGCAACTGAAAAATGTCAATTCAGCATTGACACAAAGTAAAAAGCTGGTTTATCTCTATCAGTACCTGGGAAAGATCGTAACCAATTCAAACAAGATGCTAGATTTATCAGCACAGCATCCGGAGTATGCCATCTTGGTTTCAAAATATTATGTCGAAATCGGTAAACAAGTCCTAAAGCTTCAGCAGGAAGTTTCGCAGGATATTCTGAATGAAGACAAAGACTTTTTGATGGATGCAATGGACAGGGAAATGCTCATTGAAAAGATCTTTACAAGAGTAAGAAACATCAACGGGAATATTCTCTATATCATTTTACGATTGCAAAATGCTAAGAAAATTCCTTACCTGTATCAGATTCCGGTGCTCCGTAATTACATCAATATAGACAAAGCCATTGTCGGAGGCATCATCACTAAATACAAATACATATTCAATTAAAATGATGAAAAATACATTCATAAAAGGAAATTTTTTACTCATTCTATTTATTGTAACACATGTTTTTGGACAAAGTGTGAAGAAATTGAATGATCCTTCAATTGTTGCACAACATAAGCGGATGACCTTTGAAAGCTGGGGAGACTGGCGACCTTATCCCAAATATTTCTTGGGTATTCAAACCAATTTTGCTTACGCTACGGTTTGGGGAATGTGGGCTCCCTCTATCAATAGGGATTATAAAAATGGTGAAGATATTCGACCATTAAAACCAACCGGAGAACAAAACCAAAGATTTGCACAACTAAAAATTCAGGAAGAAGAAGTTCAAAAGATAAAAGCGGTTTCCGACACTATTTATAAAAGAAGTATTCAAGATTTAGCGCATTGGACTTCCGCTACTGTTGATGCCGATCCCCTTTGGCTACTGTATTACAAACGGATGCTGAAACCCATCACCGAATTTCCCGATACTCCTCAAAATTTCATCGATTGGAGATTGAAAGACCAGCAGACGCATGAAACGCTCAATACTACGGGAACATTAAAAAGACTTCAGGAAGAGCTGGATATGATTAAAGAAAAATATACCATGTCCCGGTCTATGGATATGCCGAGAGGAAAAAGATTCATCATGTACCACGAAACACTGATCAGATGGCGAAAGTTTGTTCAGGAATTAAGAAAGTACAATAACAAAACAACATTGCTCCTTGACTATAAAAACATTTTAAATAACCATTTATCTACCGCTTTGCCCTCTGGGTGGACTCCTGCTTCGGATAAAGACATTGTTCAAAATGTGATGCAGCAATACAAATACAGATATTAAATATGAATAAATCACTCACTATTTTTTATTGCCTATTAGCAATACTATTGCCTGTCATGGGATTTGCTCAGACAGACAGCGATTACAGTAACCTGCTCCAATTTTTAAAAGGCGACGGTGCTTTTGAGAAATGGTTTATGGAGGTCTTTACGAAGCTGGATAACAGCGTACAGGATAATGCTGCCGGATCTGCATTGGTCGGGAGAGCTATCGGCGGTCTGGGAGCATTGATGTACCTCGGATATATGGGCTGGCAAATGGCAGCCGGTGACCGTGAATGGGAAATCACTCCAATGCTGAAACCTATTCTCATTGGATTTACACTCGTTTACTGGATGGGATTTGTCAATTTAATACAAGCTCCTTTTGAAGCCATTGCCCAACCCGGAATTGCCATTTTCAGCGACATCGAATCCGAAGTCAACGATTTAAGAATACAAAGGTTCAAAAAGCAACAGCAATTACTCGATGCCGTCATTAAACTGAAAGCCGAAGAAGATGCCAAACAAGATGTCATCAATAATACGACAGAGGATGCAGATGATTCCTGGTTTGACATCAGCGAAGGATTGGACAAGCTCATTCAACCCATCAAAGAATGGCAAATCAGAATGGAGTTCCAGATGCAGAAATTAGTCGCTGAACTCATAGAATTTGTCTGCCTTTCCATTCTTCGGGTGTGCGTCTATCTTATTTTCTTTATCCAGAAAATCTGGGCGTACATTCTTATCATTTTAGGTCCGATTGCTGTTGGAATGGCACTTATCCCCGGATTTGAAAACTCATTGTACAGCTGGGTTTCCAAATTCATCAATATCAATCTGTACACTTTTGTTGCGTACACCATCATCAATATCGGTCAGCAACTCATCGCTTCCGGATATGAAATGGAAATCGAAAGATATGATACCCTTTTAACCAACGGTACCATTACCAATTTGGATGCACTCATGGTTTATGTCAGTAATTCCGGAATGATCTACAATCAACTCTTTACCTGCGTAGCTTATATCGTGACAGGAATCGGAGTTCTCATGACACCGACCATTGCCGATACCATTGTTACTGCTGGAGGAGCCGGAGCGATGACCAAAATGAAAAGCGCCGCAGGAAAAATGGCAAGCAGTGCAAAAGCAGCCGTATTAGCAGTTAAAACAGGTGGAGTTTCTGCAGCCGCGGCGACAGCAAAATCCGCTGCGGCGGGTTCTGCATCAAGAAGAGTGCAGGATGCAATGAAAAACGGAAAATAAATGTTAATCATCAATTACCATCAACCGACAACCACCAACGATCAACCAAAACCCAACAACTAATAAAATGCTTATCAAAAACATAGAACAAAGAATTAAAATCAATAAGATTGTTTCAATATCAACCATTGCTTTTGCGGTTTTTATTGTTATCAGCGGTTTTTTCTTCTCTTACAAGATGATTCAGGATTCCCGAAAATCCATTTACATTTTGGATAATGGAGTTCCGGTTCTTGCAAAACAGACCGATGTCCTGTTGAACAGACCTGTTGAGTATAAAGCTCAAATCGATTTGTTTCACCGGTTGTTTTTTACACTCGCCCCCGATGATGCCTATATCAAGGACAATATTCAGAAATCACTGTATCTGATTGACGACAGCGGAAAAAAAGAATATACCAACCTAAAAGAAAAAGGATTTTATAATCAAATCGTTGCTTCCAGTTCAATGGTCAGCATCCATACGGATTCTATCTCTCTGGATATGGAGCATAAAAAATTCGCCTTTTTCGGCAAACAAATGATTACCCGGAAATCAGCCGTAATTACAAGAAAACTTATTACCGAAGGCTTCTTTGAAGACATCATCCGAAGTCCCAATAATCCACACGGTGTCCTGCTAAAAAACTGGAGGATCATCGGTAACGAAGAACTCTCTAACCAAACTAAAAACTCCTATTAAAATGAGCACTTTTTTTAAACAAACCGGACAAAGATGGTTGAATTGGGCTGTTAAAAATCCTAAAAAGTTTTTCACGTATTCAATGGTCTTTTTATCAGTTTCATTTGTGATTTCATTGATTCAGGGAATCTTCTTCCCTTCAGAAATTGCATTTAAAATAAAGTCTCCTATTCTTTATTCCAAAAGTAATACCGCCCAAAATACAACTCTAAACAACGAAAAAGAAATGGAAAAAATAGTGACCGAGCTCAAGACTTTAAAAGTAAAAAGAGACCAAAATGCTTTACAAAAAAAAGACAGTCTCAGAATTGAATATCTGTATAACCAATACCAACAATTGCAACATGAACATTAAAAAAATTGATTTCAAACAGAAGAAATATATTCTGCCTCTTTTGGCATTGCCATTTCTATTGCTCTTTGTATATGTAGGTGCTCAGTTTACCAAAGAAGATCCATCACAGAATGAGAAACCCAAAGAGCTTTCCCTTTCCTTAGGAGAAACTCAGGATTCCATCATGACGAAAAATGATGCCTATGATGCACTGTTCAAAAAAGAGGATAACAGAACAATGCTTGATGGATTGGACAAAGAAAATGACAGTTTGTTAAGCTATGATGACCAGTTATCATTAGACCAAAAAAGAAAAATTGATTCTTTGAAAGCTGTTTCTTCAAGACAATATCAAAGGAAAGGAAATCCGTCATCGTACTATAATCCGAATCAGCAAAATGATGATAAAGATTACAAAAGATCTTCTGAAATTATCAGAATGCTGAATGATAAATCCTACGGAAAACTGGAAAATAATTACACTGATACATCAAAAGAAAAGACACAAAGTGTCCAGCAAGACCCTGTAAAAATTCTGAAACAGCAAATGCTGGTCATGGATTCTTTGGAAAAAGCGAAAGATCCGGAATATCAAAACAAATTGGCAGCCGAGCAGAAACTTAAAGCCAATAAAGAAAAAATGGACGCGTTTCTTAATTCTACTTTTAATGTGAATAAATCGGGAATTAATAGCGAGTTCAATGCTTTTTACAAAGAAAGAGAAAACAGATTTATCAAAGCAGTTATTGACGAAAATAACAAAGGTTTTCTGGGAAGTAGAATCCGTTTCCGGTTGTTGGAAGACATATTTATTGGAAACAAAAAGCTTGTCAAAGGTTCCATTCTTTACGGTCAAATCTCAGGATTTTCAATGCAAAGAGTTGATCTTAAGATTGTATCCGTATTTACAAAAGGAGAAATTTTTCCTGTCAATCTCTCCATTTATGATGTGGACGGAATGAAAGGTTTGTACGTTCCGCAAAGTATTTTCAGAGAAATGGTTCGAGAAATGGGAAGCAATTCCGTTCAGGGAACTCAAATGGATATGGGTGGAGAAGGATTTTTTACCAGCATCGGTTCCAAACTATTTTCTTCCACCTCAAAATCCATTGCCAACCTTATCAAAACCAATAAAGCCAAACTGAAATACAACTCCTATGTCTTTCTCATTGAAGAAAGCCAGCTTAAAGATTCACAAAATCAACAAAAAAGATAAAAATGAAAACAATCTTATATACCCTGTTATTATTTACAGCTCAATTTTTAACCGCACAAACCGCAACGAAAGAACAAACTATTTCCGATTTGCCGGAATTGGAAATTACGGAAGGAATCAACTTGCACATTATTTCTGCGGAACCGATTCAATACGTGGATCTATCCACCCAAAAACTTACCGGAGATTTACCCTCTACCAATATTGCAAGAATTAAAATCACTGATTCTACATCTGATTCTGTAGAAAACAAAGAAAAAGCCACTAAAAATGTTGTACCAGCTTTTTCAATTGGAGATAACATCGGAATTATTACCGTTGTTGGACAATCCTTTATCGCCCAATTTAAAGCCGTTTACAGAAATTCAGAAAACCAAAATACCGTTACCAATTTTCATATCCAACCGGAAGATATGCAACCAATAGAGTTTGATAAAATGAGATTTTCAAATCTGGAGTTAAGAAAATTCGCAATGGATATTATTCAGAAAAAATCAGAAAAAAATCCAATCCGCGAAGAAAAAAATCTAAAACTCAATGTCCAACTCAATAATGTCTACGTCATCAGTGATTACATCTTTTTAGACATGACCTTTAAAAACAGTTCTAATCTCAGCTATGATATTGAGGATTTGAAATTTTCCATAGAAGATAAAAAAATCTATAAAGCAACGAACAACCAAAGTATTGAGCTTACTCCCCTTTTTCAGCTGAATCCTCAAAAACATTTCAGGAAAAACTTTAGGAATATCTATGTATTCAAAAAATTCACTTTTCCGAATTCTAAAGTCATGATGATTCGCTTAATAGAAGAACAACTCTCAGGAAGAACAATAGAAATGAAAGTGAACTATTCCGACATCCTTAAAGCAGACACATTCTAATTTCCTAATACTAGAATTTTTTAATTCTCATAAAATGCAAGAACAACAACATCAGATTAAAATTTACGGATTCCTACAAAAAGCCGTGTATGCTGTGGTGGCATTGGATTGTATCACCTTGTTTTTTCTGCATGCTAAAGTTCCTGTGGTGTCCAAATTATTGGAAGGGTTTGCGAAAATGCAGATTTTCTATCCTCCGATCAATGCCAAAATCTCAACGTTAATTCTTATTGCCTTGGTTGCAGTAGGAACAAGAGCCAAAAAGAAGCAGGATTTAAACATTGTAAAAGCAATTATACTTCCCATTATCGTTGGATTGACCATGATATTCGGTTCTCTCTATTTCGCCATTTTGGCGGATAATCCTTATTTCCCGAAGGTCATTCCAATGCTCAGCCTTTATCAGATTCTATACGCTGTGCTTTCTTTTTTAGGAGCTGTCATTCTTCAAATGGGTGCAGATTCTATTTCAAAGCTAATGCAACAGAAAATGGGAAAGGACCGATGGAACATAGAAGAAGAAAGTTTTGCCCAAAATCAGGAATTGGTCCAAACGGACACATCCATTAATATTCCGTATCTGTTCAGATTTAACAAAAGAACGAATAATGGCTGGATTAATCTTAATCCTTTTCGGGGAACAATGGTAATCGGAACACCAGGTTCCGGAAAGTCTTTTGGAATTATCAATCCGGCTATAAGACAGATGATTGCAAAAGGTTTTTGTCTTTGCATTTACGATTTCAAATTTCCTGATTTAGCACAAATCGCATACTATCATTATTTATTGAAAAAGAGCAAAGAGTCGGAATATAATTACAGCTTCCACGTGATCAATCTAAATGAAGTCGAAAAATCAAAAAGAGTCAATCCATTTCATAAAAAATATATTCAAACTTTGGCAGAAGCACAAGAAATGGCAGAATCAATGGTGTCTTCGTTACAGAAAGGTGGTGCAAGTTCCGGAGGCGGTTCTGAAGCATTTTTTACGCAATCTGCTATTAATTTTCTGTCTTCCTGCATTTATTTTTTTGCCACCCTCGAAAATGGAAAATATTCGGATCTGCCCCATATTCTTTCTTTTATGAATCGGAGCTACAAAGAAATTTTCGATACACTTTTTACCAATGAAGAAATTCTTTCCCTGCTTTCTCCCTTCAAAACAGCATATGATAACAAAGCATTTGACCAGTTGGAAGGACAAATCGGAACCTTAAAAATATTCCTTTCCCGATTGGCAACAAAAGAGAGCTTTTGGGTCTTTTCCGGTGATGAAGTAGAACTGAAAATTACTGACAAAGAAAATCCGTCCATTTTGATTTTGGCTTCTGATCCGGGAACACAGGATATTAATTCCGCTTTGTACTCTTCGGTTTTAAACCGGACTCTAAGATTAATCAATTCCAAACACAATTTACCGGGCGGAATTATCGCAGATGAATTCCCAACCATCTACATCCATAAAATTGACAATGTAGTGGCAACAGCAAGAAGCAACAAAGTATCTGTATTATTAGGATTACAAGAAATTCCGCAACTCCGACAATTTTATAAAAAGGAAGTGGCAGATACGATTTCAGCCATTGTCGGAAACATTATTTCGGGTTCGGCAAGAGATAAAAATACACTGGACTGGCTTGAAAAATTATTTGGAAAAATAAAACAAAAAACGTATTCCCAATCCATCTCACAGCAAGGAACCACCACCAGTATTAACGAGAAAATGGACAATATGATTCCTGCAGGAAAAATAGCAGCTCTTAAAACCGGAGAAATGGTGGGAATGATTGCGCAGGGCGAAGAGAACAATACTGAAGAATACAAAACTTCTGCAATCAACGGTAAAATCAATCTGGATCTGAAAGCCATTAAAAATGAAGAACAGAACTACGTTCCAATGCCAATCTATTATTCATTCGTGGATAAGAAAGGGAATAACCGAAAAGACGAAGTACTGATGACCAATTTCAGAAAAATAAATATGGAAGTGGAACTCATTGTCAATGAAAACAATAAAGCATAATCAAATGAATATAAGTAAAATGAAATATTACTACGCTTTAATAGCCTTTCTCTTTTATTCATCGGGATTTTCACAGTTCAACACCTTGACACCAATGCTACCAAAGAAAATGGAAAACCAAAAAATATTGGAGAATACTAAAGAGGTTGAAGAGAACAATCCAAAGCAAAAAAAGGATAAAAAATCGTGGAAGCAAATATTGAATTTGACTACAAAGTCTGATTTGAAAAATGAAACCGAAGGTTCCACGAAGTGGTTAATGAGTCAAATAGATTCTCTGAAAAACCAATTGCTCAGATTGAGTGTAACAAAAAACGAAGAAAAGAATTTCGATTTCAGAAAAATAGAAGATTCTCTTATCAAAATGCTAAAAGAAAATACTATAAATCCGGGTAATTCCGGAAAGTCTCTCCGACAATTAGAATTTATGGAAGACCCAGACATTGAAAATGACTTGGTTTCCAAAATCAATATGCCTCTTAAAAGCAGGATGACCGTTACATCACCTTTTGGAAACCGTATTCATCCCATTTTTGGTACAAGAAAATTGCACAACGGAACCGATTTTAAAGCCAATTATGAAAATGTATATGCTGTTTTAGACGGAACTGTTATTGAAGCTGGTTGGGATTCCAAAGGTGGAGGAAATTATATTAAAGTGAAACATTTCAATAGGTTTGAAACCGCCTATCTACACCTTTCAGAAATATATTACCAGGTTGGTGAAAATGTAAAAGCTGGATTTATAATTGGAAAATCTGGAAACTCCGGAAATTCTACAGGACCACATTTACATTTTATGGTAAAAGAATATGGAAAACTTATCAATCCTGCTCATTTCCTAAATGACCTCATAAAAGTGAATAATCTAATTGCAACATACCATGAACAATAACAATTTACCCACCGAAGATTTGAAAAAATTCGGAATTATCAACGAAGATTTATCATTCTCCAAAAAACTGAATGCAGATGATATTCAGAAATTTCTGCAAGGATATACCATCGTTGCAGATAACGACAAAAACAGAGCAACTTTCCAGCTCACGGAGAACAATACCAAGTTAAAAGTAATCTTTTTGGAAAGGGATAAGAATCTTTCCGAAATACTGAGCAACAGCAAAAACGAAATTCAATACGCTAATACTTTTTCAAAGTATGGTATTAATGAGGAAAAGAATGCGGCACAGCTCAACTGGACGAAAGCCGCCTTTATATTCGATGAAAAAAAAAAGAAAATAATCGAATATGATATGATTAAAGATGCTCCAATCATTACCCAACTGATTGCAGAAAGAGAAAAACCTGAAGAAGTGAATCGTTACAAAATCGAACTGAAAAAACTTCAATCTTTTCTTCAAGACAAAATAGACCAATATCCTGAAATCGCTAAAGAAATTACCGAAAACCTAAATATTGTTTCCAAAGAATTAAACAACGTAAACAGTATTTCACCCGATGAGAAACAAATTTCCAAAGAAGGTAATTCCGACATTCAACTAAATGTGAACGATAGAGATCTATATGAAGATGCCAACAGAATGAGAGAAGAACAGGAAGAAACTGAAGAAATACAGAAATCACGAGGTTTCAGAAGATAATCTGACAACCAACAACAGACAACGATCAATAAATATTAACAATCAAAATCCAAAAAGAATGGAAACACAAAAAGAATTCGACAAAGTGAAATTTTTAAAAGACCAATTGAAATACCTAGGTTTCGGAGAAGGAGAACAACTTCACAAAGATTTAGAAAAAGGTATTCATTCTAAAGAGCAGCAGTTTGAAATTAAAACCACTTCCGACAAAACACTTCCCGGAAACAAGGCTGATTTTACTTTAAAATTCAACAAAACGGAAAGTGGTGGCATTTTTCTCAATTCGTATCATGCGAAATTAACCAACGAAAAGAACGAAGAAATTTCTCACAACTTTCCGGTCAATAAAGAAAACTCATTTACCGCAAAAGAAGCCGTGAATCTTATGGAAGGACGTAGTGTAAAGATTGAATTTCACAATCCGAAAAGCGATCAGCAAGAAACCGCTTTTGTCCAATTCAACTTTGAAGAACCCAAAACTGAAAAAGGAAACTATCTGTTTCAGAATTTCTATCAAAAATATGGCGTGGATACTGACAAAATTGTAGAGAAATCCAATCTTATTTTCGACAAACCGGAGTACAAGGAAAATACTATAAAATCCCTTGAAAAAGGAAATATAGTCAAAGTGAAATTTCAGGAAAATGATCAGATTGTGGAAGGAAAAGCAATTCTGAATCCTGAAAACAGGAATCTCAAACTCTATGATAACGACATGAACAGGCTCAATACCAATAAACCTTTAGAAGGTCTGGAACAAGACAATAAGCACGAAAAAAACAATGTGCGAGAGCAAAGCATTAAACGATAAATAATACCTGACCATTTTCCGAAAGCGGTACGTCTGATGATTTACCGCTTTTTTTAAATCGAATTAAAATGAAAAGAAAATCAATATTTGTATGCTCCATGCTGGGGTTAGTTCTCCTATCCTGTCACAAAGAAATTAAATCTGAAAAAGGGGGAATCGACATGATTTCCAATGTGTATTTCGATGCTTCCAAAGGTTTGGACAGAATGCAGAATTTCCATTTGTCAAAAATGAATTATTCGGGAGATACGCTTATAGAATTGGTTCCCGATCTTACGTTCCCCGAAATCAATAAAGAGATGTATTACATCAAAGATTCATTGTGTTATTCCTTGGGTACGGAAAGCGGTAATATCATACTTTCAGATGTTTCTGACAAGCAAAAAGCTTCATTGGTATGGAACAAAAAAGAAGGAGCTATTTTTTCAAAAGAAGAAATTCCGAATTATAAAAACAGAAGAAATTTATCGGATACACTCCTATTCAATAAAAAATACAAACGTTTTGAAATCAATTCTCCTTGGACTTACACTCGGTTTTATATCTATCCAACAGATACCATTCTACCCTACTCAATTTACAAACATGCAGAACATGATTACAACGGAAGATTGGAGCGTATTGATTCCTACAACAAAAAAAGTGATGTTTTTGTAAGCCTTCAATTACTGCCTAGAAAAAATTGGGATGATTCAGCGAAAGAACTATTTGAATTCAACCATTTTATAAAGAACAGAAAAAGTAAATAAAACAACAGATTTTATGAACGTTAATGATGATATTTCCGTACTTAAAGGAAGCAAAAATGAACTAATTGTATTTGAAAATGAATTGGATACCCTTTCATTTCTACAACTTTTGAAATTAAATAGCCAGGAAAATAACAGAACTCTTATAACCTTGAATTCTACCATCAACACAAAGAAATTTCTTAACAGGTATCAGAATTTTGATGGTAAAATATTCCTATGCCTAAGCGGAAACAAAACAGGAGATACAGCAACCGGAAAAATTCTTGGTGAACTTCAAAACAAAAATAGTAAAGACATCCGTTTGTTGTACGGAATTTCTGAAAACGGCCATCAAAACCTTAGCGAATATTTACAAAACAAACTCCAACTTCAAAAGAAAAATACTACTTTAGTTGAACCAAAAATTTCAAAACATGCAAATGATAGAACTCAATCCAACCGAATTTCCGACACTCAGCACTTGGGATCCGAATTTTCTGAACGAAATTCTGGAAAACCTCTCCCAAACAGCCAATCCGAGCAAAACAGAAATAACACAAGCGGACAAAATGTGGACAGCAACAATGCTGGAAATGGACTTAAAGACACAATCTGGAAGCATTTGGTCGGAGACAGAAATGGAAGATCCAATGACGGAGCACAACCGCAAAATGCTGAAGAAAATGAAGGAAAAGAACATTCCTTGGACAGAATCATATCCGGGAGAATTATATCCGATAGCAAAGAACTAAAGTTAGATTCTTCAGAAAAAAACAATGAGGAATTAGAGGGTCTCATTTCAAAATACAAAGGTCAAAAACTGACCAACGAGCAAGTTGCAGAAGTCGTTTCCGCAGCTTGTTTTGTTTCCCGCGACAACAAAATTGTTCTCAAAGAAAATTCCAACATCACCGATGATTTAAAAGACATTTGTAATCAGTACAAATCCGGTGGAACAGCAAAAGAAGGAAGAGGAATCTTAGATGAATACTACACCGATTCCAAAATTGTAGATGCCGTTCGTAATTTAATCAAAGACCAATTTAAAAACGGACAAGAAGTTTCAGTTTTAGAACCGAGTGTTGGAACCGGAAATTTTCTTTATGCTGCGAAAGATTTGGGAATAAAAGCAAGCATTACCGCTTTTGAAATCAACGAAACGACAGCAAAAATCGCCAAAATTCTTCATCCTGAAGCCAATATCAATATCCGTTCTTTTGAAACCGAATTTATTGATGAAAAAGGTAGTAAAAAAGAAGTTTTGGAAAAATACGATCTGATCATCGGAAATCCACCTTATGGCGAACATCGAGGATATTACAAAGGTTTAGGAGAAGAACCTAAAATTTCAAAATATGAAGATTATTTTGTAAAACGAAGTTTGGACGTTCTCAAAGATGGTGGAACTTTGGCGATGGTGCTTCCTTCAGGTTGGTTGAACCGACAAAACAATTTGAAAAAGGCAGAAATCGTAGAAGGATTCCGTTTGCCGGTAGGAGCTTTTGCCGGAACACAAATCGGTACGGATATTATCATTTTAAATAAAAACAGCCTACTACAAACTCAAAATATTTCTGATTATTTTGAGCAAAATCCCGAAAAAATTCTTGGAGAAACGCGTGAAAAAACCAATCGTTTCGGGCGTTTGGAAAACTATGTTCATGGGAATTTAGAAGATGCTTTATCGAGAATAGAGCAACTCAAAAATACACAACAAGCCGAAAGAATCGGAAATCTTTTTGAAGATTTGTTTTTAGAAATTGAAGAACCTAAAACTGAAAATAAAGTTTCTGATAAAGCAAAGCCCCTTTTGGAAACCGAAGATTCTACGAAGACTTCGAGTCAAAAGAACATTCCAGAGACATCCGAAACTCTTGAAAAAATCGAGCAGGTTATTTCAACACTCAATGCTGTAAAATTCAAATCTCCGGCAATTCTAAAAGAGATTGAGAAATACTCCAAACTACAATCCCAAATTACTAGCGAACCCAATAAATTTGACCAAACACAAATTGATGACATTCATCAAAAAGCAGATAAAGTCATCCAATCCCAAAATGAAAAGAACAGGGAGTATAGAATCCAGACGAAACCCGAAATTAAAAAAGGAATTCTAAAATATCAATTTTCGAAAGCAGATGAAATTGTCGATACTTCGCTACAAAACAGCTCCGACATTACCAAAGAACAGATTGAAGCCTTCAGAGATACTGAATATGACGGAACACTGAATAATCATGGAGAGCACTACCAATTTGCCAATTATATTGATGGAAAATGGGTACACGATTTTTATTATGCTGAAGGAAATATTTATGCAAAATTAGAACAGCTTGAAAAAGATTTCAAAGATAAATATTCGGTTGGAGGAACAGAGAACCAATATGAAAAACAAAAGAAATTGCTTCTTAGTGTTCTTCCAAAATCAAAAGCTTTAGATGAAATTTTCATCAGCCCAAACCACGAATTTATACATCAGTTCGGATTAGGACAAATAGAAAAAGAATACTATAATTATACTACAAAGCGTCCTGAAACAGCAGTTGTAGATTATAATCTTGCTGAAAAATTCAAAGATTTTGTCGGCACTTTATCTAGTGATGCTTTTGCTGGATCCTCATCTTGGGAAGTTAAAGGTTTTGTTGATAATGAAACCGTTACAGGAAGCGACAAAGAACGAAATGCTTTAATCCGGGAAAGAAGAAAATCCGCCGCCAACGATTTGTTTTACAAATTTATTCGGGAAGAATTATCCGATGATTTGAGAGAACGATTCGTAAAGGATTTCAACAGAAATTACAACAATATTCATGTTCCGGACTATTCCAAATTTCCTTTGTTTTCAAAAATTCATTTGAATTTTAAAGGTCGAGAATTGCGGTTAACAGAAGTTCAGAAAGCAGGAATTGGTAGACAAACCACCAAAGGAGTTGGACTTTTGGCTCATGAAGTGGGATTCGGGAAAACTTTATCGGGAATCCTTTCAATGCATGAAGCAATGGAACGTGGAAATGCTAAAAAACCGATTATTGTCGTTCCGAATGATAGTATTTTAAAGCAATGGGTAGAAACCATTTTTGAAACGATTCCCAATGCAAAAGTCAATGTTTTAGGAAATCTCGGAAAAGATTATGATTTATCTAAATTCGATAATAAAGACGGAGAAATTACCATCGTTACCTACGAAGGTTTTAATAACATTGGCTTTTCGGAAAATGTCACTGAAAATTTGGCTTCCAAATTTTCATACATCTCAGAGAATGAATTAAAAAGTGTCAATTCAATCAGCGAAAGAGATTTCCAGAAAGAATTGGAAAAGGAAAAGGAAATCCAAGGAAAAATGAAGCGTGGGAAAATCTACGATTGGGAAGATTTTGGATTTGACCATCTCACTTTTGATGAAGTTCACAACGCCAATCACATCGTAGGAAAAGTAAGAATTGAAGACCGCAGGTTTGCTTCAGATTTTAGAAGTCAAAACCAACAAACTTCAAAACTCGGAATCAATACATGGATGGCAGCACAATACATTCAGGATAAATATGATGGCAGAAATGTTACTCTTCTTTCTGCAACGCCTTTTACCAACAAACCTTTGGAGTATTATTCTATCCTATCGCTTATTGCCAACAAACGTTTGGAAGAATCGGGATATTTTAATGTCAATACATTCTTTGAAACTTTTATGGAAGCGGATAATGATATGGAGATTGATGCAAAAGGTGATGTGAAGTTTAAAGCCAATGTCCGAAGATTCAAGAATAATTCTCTTTTTCAGCAGCTGCTCTCGGAATTTATTGACATTAAGGGCGAAGAAGACAATCCTGAACTGATTCGTCCTACTAAAATCAATAAAGAGTATAAAATTGAGCAAAATGATTTGACAAAAGAGCAATACGATTTATTGAATGAAAACTTTTCCGAAAGTGAAAAAGGAGCGATTCTCACACACATTCTTAATGCACGTTTGATTGCTATTTCACCCTATCTGTCCCCCTATTATGATGGAGAAGAACCTTCTTTAAAAGAATTCATTGAGAATTCAGCTAAACTGAATCAGGCAATGGGTTTAATCCGGCAAAATAAAATGGATATTCCCGATTCCGGACAGATTATTTATTCTGAATTAGCCGTTGCAGAATTTCCAAAACTGAAAGAATATCTTGTACAGGAAGTCGGCTACAAACCCACAGAAATTGGTGTAATTACAGGAGCAACAAGCAAACCTAACCGATTAAAAATTCAGGATGAATTCAATTCCGGAAAAATAAAAGTTGTTATTGGAAGTGAAGCGATTCAGGAAGGAATGAATTTGCAAGAGAATACAACGGATGTGTACTTGCTTTCGTTGCCTTATAATTTTACATCACTTCGACAAGTGGAAGGACGAGCGTGGAGACAAGGAAATAAAAATGAAAACGTGCGGATCAATTTCATGCTGACCAATGACAGTATTGATGTTTTTATGCTTCAAAAACTACAATCCAAACAAGCAAGATATTTGGAAGCCATGAAAAAAGGAGCTGACGTTTTGGATATTTCCGACATCAGTACTCAGGAACTGAAAACCGCCATTATCACCAATCCGGAAACCAGAGCCAATATCGAAATCGAACTGATAAAAAAACGGATTGAAAACGAGAAAAATAAATTCTTTGCCGACAATGCTTTTGTCTTGAGAAAGTATAAGGATTTTATCAAAGTTCAGGAAGATGTGATCAAAGCTCAGCACAATTACAACAGAATTTTAGGATACTCTAAAGAGGAAAATGAAAATGGAGAGTATTGGAAGAACCAACTCCCCTTTTATCAAAAATCAATTGATTCTGCGAAAATATTAGTTTCTGAAGCCATTGAAAATTTATCTCAAAAAGGAGTAAATGTAACCGAGATCGAAAACCAGACTAAAACAACTGAGGATAAAATTGCTGAACTTGACAAAAAATTGGAAGAGCTTCCTGAAAGGAAAATTGAATTAATTTCACGATATAGATTAGAAAAACAGGAACAGCTAAAAACCAATGCTAATAAGGATTATGTGAAAGAAAGGGAAACGGAAAATAGTGTTCTCTTCAAAAAAACCAATTATAATTATGATGTGAAAAACATTAACTTTATATCCCTGAAGGAAAAACTACCAGTAATAATACCAGAACAGACGGCTTCTTTTAAGAGGAGAAGGTGATTGTTGCTTTCAGATTAAGTAATTACTAATTCATTTATCCAATACAATGGAATTTTCTCTTGCTCCAACCTCCAATTATTTGCTTTCAAAAGTTCATAAAGTTGTTGTTCCCCGTCTGTCAAATTGAGCTTTGTTGAAACATTTGTCGGAGTATCGCTATCATTTTCAAAGAATTTCTCAAAAGTTGTTTTATCCATCAGCATACTTTGAGTCTGCGGAAAGTAAGACCTAAATTGCGATAAAATTTCAAATCCCTGGACATCAATATCGCCCCAATAGAACAATTCAACATTGATAAGCCATTGAGCACCTTTTAAATTATAAACACTAAATCCACTCCCAAATATTGCAATGGTCTCATCCATTTTGAGCAAAGTTAAAGTGGTATAAAGTGTGGTTTTATTTTCAACTACTAAAACCCTTTTAATTGGTAAATTCAATGTTTCAAATTCACTTACAGGAATAGCAATATCATCAATTCCTGAAAAGTATTTTTGGCTTATTTCTTTGTCTAATATTTTAAATCGGATAAGTGGTTCACTAAACTTAAGATGAAATCTTTTTTCAAATTCTTTGCTATCACTAGTGATATGTCCAGTAAGCAGAATGTCATGTAGTTCCCTAATTACACTTTTATTTCTTTCGATAAATTTTGTATGTACATTTATCGGCAATTCTCTTATATACAAATTCGGTTTGGGATTTTGTTTGAAATATTGACATACTTTCAAAATATTATTCCATTCTGTTTGATTTGCAATTACTCGCAACGGATTTTTGATTGTCCACTCTTTTAATTCAGGAAATGCATTGATAATTTTTTCAACATCTGATTTGAATAATCTACTTCCAACTCTTTGTCCAAAAACTTCAAAAAATCTGTTTCTGTATCGAAGTAAATGGAAATAGGTAAGTTTTGTGAGGCTAAAAACTTGATCTTTACTAATTGAAATTCCAATGTGTAGCCAAAACCTTTTTTCTCTTTCGACTGACTGACGATTTGATGGATTTCTTTTTCAAATTCAGGTAATGATGATTTGGTATATGATTTATCCCCACGAATTATCAACTTTTCAAAAGATCTCTGTTCTACTAATAATTGAAGAAAAGAAATGTACTTTTTATCGGTTTTGTTTCTTATTTCCTGTGTTGTAATCATTGGTTCATCCAACTATGAAAACAATTAATGAATTCACAAAAGATTTTAACAATTTAATAATTTTTAATAATATTTCCGACTCGCCATACTCAACTTTCTTTAATTCAATGGAGAAAAGGTTTGAAACATTTATTGAAATAGAAAATAAAAATAAAACACTTACAATCAATAATTTATATGTGAATTACGAAAAAATTTTGGAAGTTTTGAGAAAAATATCAGATGAAAATATTCTGTTTTATCAAAGACAAGTTTCCAAATTGAAAGATTTAGAATTGATAAGTCTGGTATTTGCAGCTGAGTACATGGGCATTGATAGCGAAAATCTTCTCTTTCGTCAAATTCCAAAATCAGTAAAATCTAACATAGAGCGAAGCGTTTACAATCGTTAAAAACATATATTAGCTAACATTATCAATGATTTATGAATGAAAATAGCTAGAAGTTTTCATTCGTAAATTATTAACAATATGTCTATAGAGGTTTGTAACCTTTCCAGAAGTAACACTTCGAAAATCTGTAAAGATGCCAAATATTATTATCTAAACAGGGGCTTTTGTACTTCTCAACAGATGTCTTTTTATGGATACAAACTTCATGTTGTGTGTACTGTAAGCGGCGTTTTCCAAAGTATCAATTTGAGTCCAGCTTCTATCCATGACATCCATTAATTAAATAAAGGATAGCAGAGAGCAATTGTCCAATTGTACATTGCTTGGAGACAAAAAGGCTATTGTCGTCTGAAATACAAATAGATTTGTTCAATTATGCTAACATAGAACTGGAGACTCCCAAAAGAATCAATCAAAAGGAGTATAAACCAAAGTTTTATTTGTATAAAAAGCAAAGAAAAAGGATTGAGACACTGTTTTCGCAACTGTGCTACCAATTGATGATTAGATGTAATTATGCTAAAACTTTTGCAGGACTTAAAACTAGATTATTGCTAAAGTAACGGCTTTAACTGTTGTGCAATATATAAACAAGATCTATACAACTTAAAAGTCAGCACTTTTTAAAGTATATCAATATTTATTTGACAAACTAAATATGTAAAAATAAAAACTATTGAAATACCATATGTGTTAATCATTTGTATAATTAGAATCATTTGCATATATTAGACTATATATGAACAATAATATTAATAAAACGGATAATAATGATTCAATTACTGAACAATTACTGTAATAAAGAAAATGGTCTGTTATTATTCGACCCTCCAACAGGTTCTGGCAAAACACATAATGTATTAAGCTGGATCTACATTAATTACAAAGATTATTGTAAAGAAAACAGGAAAATATTTTTTGTTACTAACCTAAAGAAAAATTTACCTGACCAAAAACTTAAAAATGATTTCTTCTTACCCAACAAAGGATTAGAAGATTTTGAAAAGTATGTTACATTCTTGGATTCCAACGCAGAATGTTTAGTAAAACGATTTGAACAAGTAGAAACTTCCATTAATGACTATTTCAAAAGCTCTAAAATATTTTATTCAATAAAAAGTAATGTTTCTGAAATAAATAAACATCAAACTAAGTCAGAATTAAAAACTTACGTTACTAAACTAAACGAAGAACTAAGAAACGACCTTGAACCAAAATTCAGGCGATCAATAGAAAAATTTCTAAAAGAACATTATCCAAATAAACAAGAACGCATCAAAGCTATCCAAACGGATAAAAATCTAAAATGGATTGGAGAATTATATCCTGCCGTTTTTTCGTCTAAGAAAAAGATATTCTTTTTAAGCATTGATAAGTTCTATCATAAAAATAGCACGCTTGTTGAACCTTCATATTCGTTTTTAGAAAATGACATAACAAAAAATGCAATTATTTTTATTGACGAATTTGACGCAACAAAGGACAATATCCTAAACAATATTATTGAAAAAGGGAAAAAGCAAAGGATTGACTTCATTCATCTTTTTACTGAAATATATTGGGCTCTTTCTAAAAATGTACTTCCACAAAAGTTTATAACACATTCTGAAAGACGAGAAGAATTAATAGAGAAAAACTACGGACTTTCATTAGAGCACATTCAAAAAACTTTACTTGAAAAGGCAGAAGAAATTGTTGAAAAGTATCATTTGAATTACAGTTTCAAAACACTCAGTAATAATGAAGATAATGCTAATCAAAGAAACTTGCTTTTTCACGATTTTCAATATCACTCTGTTTACAGAAATGATAAAAAATTCATTCGTTTAAATCCTAACAAATTTGACAAAATAAATGAAATAATATTCGAGAGTGAAAGACCACAAACAGGAGAAAACATTGTATCGTTACTCAATCAAATAAAAGGGTTTATTAATTATTTCAGTGGTGTAATAAAAAGTATAGCTGAAAACTACCAACAATTAGAAGAGCAGGAAAGAATATCCAATCCTAAAAGAACGGAATTCACGTTTGACCTTGCAATAAGTACAACAATAGAAGAATTTGGATTAGAAACTAAACACAAAAACTATCTTGTTGATAATATTTTAAGTGCAAGAGAACGACCAAGAAACAAAAAAGATGGTACTTATGAGCTCAACTATGATTTGAGTATTTATGAAAATGGCTTTAGATATTATGATTTTGTTGATGATGATTCTCATCAGTCAAAAACCAAGGCTTTTATTTATAATTTTCAGAATACACCTGAAAAATTCATTTTGAAATTAGCAGAAAAAGCTAAGGTAATTGGCATTTCTGCGACAGCTCTAATAGAAACCGTTACTGGAAATTATGATATAAAATATTTCAAAAGACAACTTGGCAATAAGTTTATAGAACTAAATGAAAAGGAGAAACAACAGTTAAAAGATACTTTCAAGAAGCAAAATAAGAATTATAATAAAGTAAATATCCAAACAGAATGGATTAATTTTACGAACAGCAATGAAGCTGAAAAAATCAATATAGAATTTGAAAAACTATTTGAAAACAAGGAGTTAGCACAAGACATCATTGGAGAACTAAAATCTATAAATCCAAATTCAACTGATTATCATTTTAACCGATACTTAAAAATTGGTCATTGCTTCAAGCAATTTCTATTGAAAGAAGATATTAAAGGCTTTCTATGTCTATTAAACAAAGAACCTAAATGGAATGACAAAGACCTTAACTTGAAAATACTTCATAAAATATTTGAATATTTAATTGAAGATACAACAAAAACCCAAGACCATTTTCTAAATGATGAAAGTAATTTTGATGTAAAAAAATCATACACAATTATCAATAGTAATGATTTCGACAACAAAAAACAATCTTTCATTACGCAATTAGAAAACGGCAAAAAGGTTTTTATCATTTCTATGTATCAGACAATGGGTGCAGGGCAGAATTTACAATTTATTTCTCCTAATCCTGACAAACTGATAAATGTAAAAGATGAAAATTCGGAAAATTGGAATATTCAAAATGAAACAGATATAAATGCTATTTATTTAGATAAACCAACACATATCATTCAAAAAATCGATTTAAATCTAAATGAAGAAGGATTTATCAAATACTTATTTCAATTAGAATTTCTAGCTCAAGTCGGATTGATTTCAATAAGACAGCTAAATCATCAAATTACTATTGCGTTTAAACACTTGTTGGCATCTTTCAACACAACTATTAAACCCGAAAGTCCAAATAATGGATTTTTGTACAAGGATTATAATATAAAACAGCATTTTGCAAAATACATCATTCAAGCTATTGGACGGATTTGTAGAACAAACTTAAAGTCGCCGAATATTTATATTTATGCAGACAGTGAATTGGACAATCTGATTTGTGATTTTGACGTGAATCACAACCTTGTTCTAAATGAATTTAAAGCACTAGTAGAATCAAGTAGAGAGAAAATACAGCAAGAAAATAACAAGGATTCAAAACTGAAAAACATTGCTAATGCTACCAATCGAAAAGTGCATTCAAAAATTAGGAAATTCATTTCTCCTGATTGGAATTGGAAAGAAAAGCAAAAAGAAGAATGGGAAAATTTAAGAGAAATGTGTTTACGTTTTCCTACCATTTCTGAAAACGAAATTGACAAATACAATTTGAACAGAATTTTGGATTTATACATCGAATTACCAAAAGAGAATGACAAATATTATTTTTCTTTGAATAATGATAATGAATACAATGATTATCAAAATGTAGAAATAGATTTTGACAAAAATATCGAAAGTGAGATTTCTTCCTTATCAGCTCGTTTAAATGAATTACTTAAAATAAGTGGAGTTGATTCATTTTTCAAATCCAAAAATTGGGCAACTGAGTTTGCGTTAAATAAATATATTCTTCCACCTGTTCTATTCAATAATATCTACAAAGGTGCTTTGGGGGAGCAAATTGGGAAGTTTATTTTTGAAACACATTTTAAAATAGAACTTGAAGAATTGCCCTTAGAAAAGTATGAGCTTTTTGATTACAAAATCAAAAACTCTAACACATATATCGACTTTAAGCATTGGAAAGAAAATACTCAGATTAGCTTTGACGAACAAGAACGAAAAATTCGAGAAAAGTTAGAGAAAGTTAATGGAGAAAATGTTTTTATCATCAATATTCTTTCATCGGAAAGTAGAAAGCCTATCAAATCATCAGACGGGAAAATCATTGAAATTCCTTGTCTTTGGAATACCGAAAAACAAGAGTTAAATTTCAATTTACTTGAAATATTTAAAGACAATGAAGCACTGCAAAATCAATAAATTAAACATCACAATCAATTCTGAAAGGATATTCCAAGATTTCTCTATTGTAAAATTTTCTACTACTGAAAACTATATTAAATATGGTGCTTTGATTTTAGATGTGATAAGTTCAGTGTTAAAAGCAAAAAGCATTGTATTTGAAAGAGGAAAATCTTTTTATGCCTTGTTTGAGAAGAGTACGATTGACAATACAGATTTATCAAAAGAATTAGGAAAAATAGAAAATGGAGAAACGCTTACTTTCAAAATTCTAAACAAAAATGAAATTGAGGAAATAGCTGAACACACAATTTCGCAATTACTCATCAATTCAATTTCGACACCCAAACATAAAAAACTCACATTTAATAATCTAACGGGGAAATTATATCTGTTCTCTCCTACTTTTTTTAAGATAAGTAAAAGCAAGGAAAAAGAACAAATTTTTAAAATAGTTGCTTTGGAGTTATACATTTCTCCAGACTTATCACTTCAATTAAATGTAAGAACATTTTCAAGTGTATTGCTAAGCAAACAAATGGACTTTTCTAAAAAGAAATTTAATGAATATCCAAAGTACACATTTGTTCACGCAACAGGAACATTAAAACGTGTGTTAAATTCAGAAAATATTGCAGGAGAAAATCAATATATAGAGGTCATAACTTAACTACATACTAAATCAGCTTGTGAGATTGGGTTTCTG
>NZ_JBWEYV010000006.1:0-170579 GCF_056329745.1 Epilithonimonas sp.
TGCGAAAGCGGGAGAGTAGGTCGCCGCCAGTTTTTTCAAAACCTCAATCATTTACTTGATTGAGGTTTTTTTTGCTTTATACCTTAACCTAACTAAACTTACTTAACCTGCCTAACTAAACTTACTTAACCTGCCTAACTAAATAATCTAGACTATCATCAATTCATTGATTAAACATACGCATTTTATTGATTGAGTGTTGTCGGTGAATTATACTTTGTAATACTCTGTCAATTATATTCATTGCAATTCATTGATATTCTGTTAATGTTTTAATAAAAATAGTTGTTTTATTTTTTTTAAAATTCTAATTAGGTTATTTTTGCAAAAATTAATTTTTAAAATGAAAAAATACTTATTTCTACTTTTAATTTCTTTGTTAGTAGTTTCTTGCTCAAAAGTAAAAGTTGAAGGGAATATAAAGGGTGGGTCTCCTTTGGAAAGATTAGAGTTTATCGAAGCATCTGGCGTTGCAACATTGCCGTTGATTAACATTGGTGTTGATGATAAAGGTAATTTCAAAGGGGAGTTTAATGCTCCTAAGAACGGGATGTATGCGATGACCTATGCCGGTAAAATGAATTTTATTTACCTAAAAAAAGGTCAGACGCTTAAGATTGCCGGTGATGCCGCTACTTTTCCAGAGATTTATAAAATTGAAGGTGATGCGAAGAAGAACAATGATTTTATTACAGAAACTCAAAAGTATCTACAGTCTTACAGCTCACAGCTTAATATGCAATTATTGCAAAAAAAGGAGTCTGATTTCTTGGTAGAGATTAAAAAAATATATGCTGATCTAGAAAAAAACCTTGATGCTACCGCAGATAAGGTAGGACCAGACAGTGATGTTGTAAAGCTTAAAAAAGATGAACTAACGACAAATATCCTTACATTCTTGGCTCAGTATGAGTCAACACATGGTCAGGCAGTTGGTGATCCTTCTTTCAAAGTTTCTAAAACCTTTACAGATTATGAGAATTCTTTGACCAAAAATAATGACAGAATGGTTGAAGAACTTCCTGTATATAGAAACTATCTTTTGAATAAATTGGGTCAAAATTTCCAAAATTTTGCAATGAAACAAAAGGATAGGGATTCTGCAAGTATGTCCAGCATTTTCGCCAGGTTTTTAGCTACAGAAAAGGACTTGTCTCAGAAAAGTAAAGATTATCTTTTAGCTTTTGTTATCGCTAAGTTTGATCTTAACCCATACACTTCGGATGTAGAGAAAGTTAAGAAAGTAAGTGAAGAATATATCAAGGATTCTGGTGTTAAAAAAGATATTAATTCAGCGATTGATGCGGTTTTTGGACTTAAAATTGGCACTGAAATTCCTAATGTTAGTCTGCAAAAATTGGATGGTAAGTCGGGCAGTATTGAGGCCAATGGCAAACCTACTCTAGTGATGACTTATGCATCTTGGAATCCATATATAGCGCAGTCTACAATCCCGGTTCTTAAAGAAGTGGTTAATTTTTACAAGGCGAAAGTTAATTTTGCATTTGTGAACGTAGATGATACGAAAGAGCAGTTTACTAAAACAGCCGGCGCCATGTTAAAAGGTATCTCAGGAACTAATTATTATGCAGAAGGTGGTTTGGCATCTAATTATGCTAAGAAATTTTTCATCTATGGATTTAAAATTCCAGGTTTTTTCTTGGTCGATAAAGCTGGTAAGGTAGCAAGTCAAACTTTCTATAACCTGGGTGATGCCAAGTTTGTGGAAGAAATGAATAAGATTTCTGGTTTGAAGGCGCCTACTGTTAATCCACAGGCTCAACTTCAGAACCAGTTATTACAACAGAACCAAAATGCTGATTCTGCAAAAACTAAGTAACAATATTAATGAAGAGAAAAAAGAATCAGATTCTTGAAAATATCAAACTCCTTTCTGCAGGTGCGAAAGGAGTTTCTGTTGGTAAGACAGAGGAAGGAAAAACTGTTTTGATCTCTGGCGCAGTTCCCGGAGATGTAGTGAATGTGAGAGTTAAAAAGGCCAAGAGTAATTACTTTGAAGGTGAAGCTGTAGAAATTCTGGAGTATTCTAAAGATAGGGTAGAGCCAAGGTGTGTTCATTTTGGGACTTGTGGTGGTTGTAAATGGCAAAATATTGCCTATGAAAAGCAATTGGAATTCAAGCATAATGAAGTTCTTAATAATATTACAAGGATTGGTGGTGTTTCCGGTTTTGAGACAATGCCAATTTTAGGATCAGAAGAGCAATATTTTTACCGTAACAAGATGGAGTTTTCTTTCTCCAATGCACGGTGGCTGACGAAATACGAGATTAGTTCCGAAGAGAACTTCGGTAACAAGGATGCATTGGGTTTTCATATCCCGGGAATGTGGAGCAAAATTCTTGACCTTAAGGAATGTTTTTTACAGGAAGATCCTTCAAATCAAATTCGGCTGGCAGTAAAAAAGTATGCCGTTGAAAATGGCCTTGAGTTTTATGATGTAAAAGCACAGGAGGGTTTTCTAAGAACCTTAATGCTTCGTCAAAATTCTGCTGGCGAATGGATGGTTCTTTTCCAACTGTATAAGGAAATGAAAAACGAGCGAACCCAGTTATTTGATTTTTTGCTGGAAAATTTCCCTCAAATCAAGACATTGGTTTTTGCTATCAATCCGAAAGGGAATGACAGCATTTACGACCTAGATATTCAAACTTATTTTGGAGAAGGTTTTATTTATGAAGAAATGGATGGATTACGATTTAAGATTGGTCCAAAGTCCTTCTTTCAAACCAATTACAGACAGGCATTGGAACTCTACAGAAAAACACTAGAGTTTGCTGAACTGACGGGTGATCAAGTAGTTTACGATCTTTACACGGGAACGGGAACCATTGCCCAGTATGTAGCACGTAATGCAAAACAGGTGATAGGAATAGAGGCTGTGCAAGAGGCTATAGACGCTGCCATAGAGCATGCGGAACTTAATGGTCTTCATAATACCACGTTCTATGCAGGAGATATGAAAAATGTCTTCAATGATGAGTTTTTGGAGAATCATCCCAAGGCGGATGTTTTAATTACCGATCCTCCGCGAGATGGGATGCATCAGAAAGTGGTGGAGCAGATTTTGAAATTATCACCGGAACGGATAGTATACGTTAGCTGCAACTCTGCCACACAGGCTAGGGACATTGCGCTCCTAAAAGAAGACTACAATCTGGTGAAGATTTTACCGGTAGATATGTTTCCGCAGACTCATCATGTTGAAAATATTGCCTTACTTTTAAAAAAATAGAACCAATTTGTTTTATCTTTAATCGATGCAAAAAATACTTTTCTTTTTCGGATTTCTACTATTGCTTACCAGTTGTGGCGGCGATGATGATATCTGCCTGAGTTCAGATTCCACACCTCGATTGAAACTGAAATTTATTAATTCTAATGGGCAATTGGTTAGATTGGACTCATTGTATATGGACGTAGATTATGGTGGAGCCAGTCCCAAGAATATTATTACTCAAGCCAATGTAGATTCAGTTTTTGTGCCTCTACGAATTGATAACAGCCCATACACTGATGTTTTTGTAAGGCTAAGAAAAGCTGGAGACAGGTCAAAGATGAGAGTTAGCTATGATAAAAAGGCTATTTATGTGTCGCCGGCCTGTGGTTTCAAGATTAATTATGATAACTTAAAAGGGCAGCTTCTTCTAAGCAATCCTGTACAGAATATTCAACAAAACCAAACTTCGTTAACAGATGAAAGCAACATCAATTTTTATCTTCGGTTTTAGTATTCTGTCAGCAACCAGTTTTGCTCAGAATAAGCAGGAGGACAATAAGAAACCAATTCATTCTTACCACTACAAACCCAATTTTATAGTAGGGGTGGATGTTCTGAATCTGGGCACTAGTTTTTTTGGTGATAGAAAATTATATCAAGGATTTGTTTCCAGCAGGATAACAAATCGCATTCATGCCGTGATTGATGCCGGATATGACAAGAATATTTATCAGAAAAATGGTTACGATGCCAAAGCTGATGGTTTTTTTGCAAAAGTGGGTGGTTTTTATATGTTAGCATCCGACCCAGAAAATGACCTGAATGGTTTCTATGGAGGTGCCAAATTAGCAGGAAGTTTTTATTCTCAGGAGTATATGGCAATTCCTGTAAAAGGGAATAATAGCCAAGGGATTGCGGTGTCTTTTGACCCGTCTACACAAAGTAGTTATTGGGTAGAAGCATTATTGGGTGCGCGAATTCAACTATTTGAAAGCCGATTTTTTATTGATGTTAATTTGCAGCCTCGCTACCTAGCCTACACAACCAAACAAGATGATATTACGCCCATGATAGTTCCTGGGTTTGGAAGAAGTTCGGGGAACTTCAGTATGGGATTCTGTTGGAATATTGCCTATCGGTTTTAGGATCAATTATAAATAAAAAAATTCCGCTGAATTGTAATTCAGCGGAATTTTTGTTTATGATCATATCACGATTAATTAACCTTGATGTTAAATGGGCTTTCCATTACAACAGCAGACTTGGTATCAGGATCTGTAATGTGCTGATAGATTTTGAAATTCTCTTTTCCTATTTTACTTTTGATCAACCTTGTTGAAAAATCTTCTTCGGTTTCCGAAGAGAACATTTGTTCAAACCTGGAAACTTTCGATGGATAAGTATCCACACTGTAAGATTTTAGGTGAGCAGATTTAGCAGCAAAATTGATGGCGTCCTGTAAAGATCCAAGATCATCTACAAGACCAATTTGTTTAGCCCTTACTCCAGACCAAACCCTTCCACCACCGATGGCATCAATCTCTGCAAATGATTTTTTTCTGTTTAGGGTTACAAAATGCACAAAACGTTGGTAAGTGGATTCTACACTTCTCGTCATGATGTTAAGTGTGCCGGGGCTTAATCCATTAATAGCAGATACCATGTTAGAATTGGCATTGGTAGAGACGACGTCACTTCTAATGCCATTTTTCTCAGCCAAATCTTTGAAATATGGGACAACGCCAAAAACGCCAATCGAGCCCGTTAAAGTGTTGGGTTCAGAGAAAATCTTGTCCGCACCCATCGCAATGTAATAGCCGCCGGACGCCGCGTAGTCACCAAAAGAAACAATAAGTGGCTTTTTACGTTTTAACTGTTGGAGTTCAAAAAGGATTTCGTCTGATGCGTTGGCACTTCCTCCCGGAGAATTTATCCTGAAAACCACAGCTTTTACCTTATCGTCTTTTTGCAGTTTTTTTATTTCTTTGATAAAAGTATCTGCGTAGATTCCATCGTAGCCTTTGCCGTTGGATATGGTTCCAGAAGCATACAAGATGGCGACTTTTCCCCCATCATTGTCACCAGATAATGATTCTGCATACTTGGCAAATGATATTTTGTTTAGTTTTTTGTCTTTATCTACATTTATTTTTTTTCTGATGATATTATCATATTCTGATTTTTGAATCAGTTGATCGGTCAGTTTATATTGTAAACTAAGGTTTGGTAGGTATCCGTAAAGACTGTCGGTAATGGTTTTGAGTTCTGCAACAGGGATTTTTCTGGATGAAGATATTTTATCCGAGGTATTACTCCAGATATCATTAAGCAAAGTGGAAAGTTGCTCTTTATTTTCTGGTGAAATATCATCCCTAAGGAAAGGTTCTACCGCTGCTTTGAATTTGCCGTGGCGGATTACCTGAATTCCGATTCCGTATTTTTCAGCAAAATTTTTAAAAAAAGTTACTTCTGTAGAGAGTCCTTTTAATTCTATCAGCCCAGCAGGGTTTAAGTAGTACTTGTCTGCAACAGACCCTAGATAATAAGCCCCTTGCGAAACTGTGTTTCCGTAAGCATAAATAAATTTACCACTCTTTTTAAAGTCCTGCAGCGCGTTTCTGATGTCATCTAATTGGGTCATCCCTGCATTGATTTGATCCATTTCTAGGCTGATACCTTTGATCTTATCATCGGTCTTTGCTTTGCTGATGGCCTGTAGAACGTCGTATAAAAGAACAGATTTTTGATCATTGTTAAAATTAAAGAAATCTTCCTGATCTTCACCCGGGCTATCTATAATCTTTGTTTTAAGATCAAGCGTTAATATAGAGTTGGCTTTAGCATCTGGTGATCCGGAGATGGATGAAATGATGATAAACCCTATAAAAAAAACGAATAATCCTGCTATTAAAATAAAAATTGCAGTTAAATTTGCTAAAACTATTTTGAAAAAACTTTTCATTTAATATTAATTATTTGTCTATATGTCGTACAATACAGTAGTTTTGTTACTTGGAAGCAATATAAATAATCCTGAAAAAAATATTGAAACGGCTCTTTCAGAACTGGATGCAAAAGTCGGGTTAATATTAACAAAATCAAAGTTAATATTAACAAAACCCTTGGAATTTGACAGTAATAATTTTTTTTGTAATATTGCAGTTAAAATAAAGACACAGTTTTCACCTATTAAGCTGCTGAAAGTGATCAAATCTATCGAGATGGATATGGGACGTGTGAAGGATTCTTCATATTATGGCACTTATAAGGACAGGATAATTGATATTGATATAATAATATTTAACAATTTAAAGTTTATATCTGGTCGTTTAACAGTCCCTCATTACAAAAATCTTTTTGAAAGAGATTTTGCAAAGACACTTATTAACGATGTGAAATGATTTTTGTAACACAAATGAATATGAAAAAAAAACTATTTCTACTTTTACTCCTTCCTACATTAGGACTTGCACAGAGTCAAACGAGTACAGAGCCGAAAACTGAGCCATTTAACAATAAGAGTAGACTCTTCAAAGATTGGTCTATATCAGTTGGTGGTGGTGGTGCTTTTATGGCACATGCAGATCTTACTTCATTTTACGGAGGTAAAATCAATTGGGGCTGGAATGGCTATGTAAGTTTAGACAAGCAGATCACTCATGTTTTTGGTATTTCACTTCTTTATACAAGAGGTCAAACCAATCAGAAAGCGCACTTAAATGATGCGGCAGGAGTTGGTCATGGATATACTAAATTCGATCAACTAGCCTTGTTAGGAGATGTTAACTTTTCTAATCTTATGAGAAGAACTGATAATAAATCCAAATTTAGGTGGGCGTTGCATGGTTATGCAGGGATCGGCTTTATGGGCTACAAAACGTTTTTACAAGATAATGCTGTTCTCAGCAAATGGCCACTATATATTGAACAAGATTTTGGAATATCAAGTATTTCTTATATAGGAGGTATTGGGTTAAAGTATAACGTTTCAAGATTGTTAGATGTAGAATTAAGAACTCTATACCTAATTAGTGGTGATGAAGAATTTGATGGTGGTGGTTGGACAAGAAACGCCGTTCCTGGTTATAACCTTATCAATCCTTCATATACGGATAATGCATGGTTGGTTAACCTTGGAGTTTCATTTAAACTTGGGAAACACCCGGATCACTTACGTTGGGTAGATCCATTGCAGGATGCATACTCAAAAGCGGCAGTTTTAGAAGATAAATTTAAGGACTTCTCAGTTTGTGAAAAAGGAGATAACGATAATGATGGAATATGTGACGATTGGGATAGACAGTTGGATACACCAGCAGGAGCCAGAGTAGATGGTGCTGGGGTAGCTTTGGATGTTGATATGGATGGTGTTATAGATCTTTATGACAAATGTGTAACAATCCCTGGACCTATAGAAAACAATGGTTGTCCAGTAGGTAAAAATCCTGTAGCTGCAGCGCCTGCGAAAGAATCTGCAGTTAATGAAATCAACACTCACTTCAATGGAATAGAATTTGAACTGAACAAAGATATCATTCGCGAAAAATCTTTCACTGATCTTGATAAGGCAGCAGAGATTATTAAAACATTAGGTGAAGGAAGTCACTATACTGTGGTTGGGGCTACGGATAGCAGAGGTTCAGCTGTGTATAATAAAAAATTATCTCAGTTAAGGGCTGACGCTGTGGTGAAATATTTAACATCAAAAGGTGTTTCTTCAAATGTGCTTACTGCAGACGGACGTGGAAAGGATGATTTAAAATATCCAGAATGTGATCCTGCTACGAAATGTCCTGAGTGGAAAAATGAGGCTAACAGAAGGGTTTACTTTTTAGCCAAATAATTAATAAACTAAAAACATCAAATATGAAGCAAAATTTATTATCATTAGCACCAGCATTTTTATTGTTGCCAATGAGTATGGTTGGGCAAACGGTCGCAACTGATTCAACATTCAGTTCACAATCATTTACTCCGTTTACGCAGTCAGCTAAAAAATATAATGACTGGTCAATATCTGCCGGAGCCGGTGTTCCCCTATTGCAGTCTGCAGATATGACATCCATCAAAAATGGTAATGGTAAAAATCTTTTTGGCTATTCTGCTTATGTAAGTGTGGATAAGGCTATTACCCATGCTTTTGGAATTAATTTGCAGTATGATCGTGGTGAAACCAGACAAGGTTATGCCTATACCAAAGATCATGTAAATCTTCCAGGGAATCAAATTGCAGGTAGAACGCAATATGACGCAATTTCAATCTTAGGTGATGTCAATTTTTCTAATATATTAAGAAGGATTGATAACAAATCTAACTTTAGATGGGCATTACATGGATATGCTGGTATTGGAACAATTGCTTATAGATCTTATAGACAAGATCCTGGCCCTTACAATCAGACTCTTAACTATGAGATGAAGCCTTTTAAACTAGGTTCACTTTTTGCGCAGGCTGGAGCTGGTGTTAAATTCAAAGTTAACAACAGAATTGATCTGGAAACTAGATTAATGTATGTTGTAACAGGAGATGACAATTTTGATGGAGCTGGTGTTGGTCAAACAGGGTATAACCTGACTGAAGACCAAATTTCAGATAACTTCTTTAACGCTACTTTGGGTGTAAGTTTCAAATTAGGCAAACACGAGTCTCACCTAATGTGGAAGGATCCATTGCAAGAAATCTATTACAAGCTGGATGTTTTAGCAGATAAAACTCAGGATATCGAAGTATGTAAAAAAGGTGATGCAGATAACGATGGTGTTTGTGATGATTGGGATAGACAGCTAGATACGCCGGCTGGAGCTAGAGTTGATGGAGCTGGTGTTGCGCTGGATGTAGATTTAGATGGTGTTATTGATCTTAATGACAAATGTGTTACAGTTCCTGGTCCGGTGGAAAATCAAGGATGTCCTCTGACTGTTAATAATACCGAGACTGGTGTAGTTACAGATGCTGCAAGTATTCTTAAAGGAATTGAGTTTGATCTTAATTCAGATAGAATTCTTCCTTCCAATACTCAGATTCTTAATAATGCAATCAGTTACATTAACTCATCTAGCAGCAAGTTCAGAATTGTTGGAGCTACAGATACAAGAGGAACTGATAGATACAACCAGAACCTTTCTGAAAGAAGAGCCAATAATGTTAAGAATTATCTTATTCAGCACGGTGCAGACAAGGATAAGTTGGAAATTGTAGGACGAGGTGAGAAAGATCTTCTTTATCCAGAATGTGATCCTGCTACAAAATGCCCTGAATGGAAAAACAGAGCTAACAGAAGAGTATACTTTGAAAATTATTAATAATTTCAATTTTATATATAATATTAAAACCGCAAATTTTGCGGTTTTTTTATTTTAAAGATTTAGTTAAATTTACAGATGCTTTCATCACAACATTATAAAGAACTTCTGCTAGAGAAGACCCTTAAGCAATTTTGGGGTTATGATGAATTTCGTTCGGGACAAAAGGATATAATTCTATCTGTATTAGAAGGCAAAGACACGTTGGCACTTTTGCCCACGGGTGGAGGAAAGTCTCTCTGTTATCAGTTGCCGGCAATCGTTTCAGAAGGTATGTGCCTGGTTGTATCACCATTGCTTGCATTAATGAGGGATCAGGTAGATGCATTGCTTGGCATGGGGATAGAAGCCGAATTATTAAGCTCGGATCTGGACGAATTTGATGAAGAAGCTGTTTACAGCAGATGTAAGGAGGGTCTTGTTAAAATCTTATATGTTTCGCCAGAGCGCCTTAAAAATTCTTTATTTATTACTAATATTCAGGATATTCATGTGTCTTTTATAGCAGTGGACGAGGCGCATTGTATCTCGGAGTGGGGACAAGATTTTCGTCCTAGTTATAAAAATATCAAGAATTTTAGGCTCGAATTTAAGAATGTAGCTTGTCTTGCGTTAACAGCTACTGCCACAGATAAAGTAATTCATGAAATTACGGAAAAACTGGGTTTTCATCAATCTCAAGTTTTTAAAAAAAGTTTTAAGAGAAGTAATCTTAATATTATTACCGAAAATTCTTCCAACAAATATCAAAGGATATTAGAATTTCTTAAACAAAACACAGGTTCGGGAATCATCTATACAAGAACCAGAAAGGAAGCCGAAGAACTGACAGTTTTTATAAAGCATAATAATTTTATCAATATCGACTTTTATCATGCAGGATTGCCGTCATCTGAGAAAGAAAAACTCCAGAAGCGGTGGCTTGGTAGCCAATACCACGTTTTGGTTTCCACCAATGCTTTTGGTATGGGAATCGACAAAGATGATGTTAAGTTTGTCATTCACTTGTCACCTTCCTCAACAATTGAGAATTATTACCAGGAGATTGGACGGGCAGGTAGAAATGGCGAAGAAGCTTTGGCTCTATTGCTGTGGAATGAGCAGGAAATTGGCAATATAAATCAAACATTTGCCAATCAAATTCCTAACAAAGTAGAGTATCAACGTATCGTTACCTACCTCTATTCCCTATTTCAGTTGGGCGAGCAAGATTTTACAGATAGAACGTTTCAGCTAGATATTGTAAGGTTGAGGAATCTTACAAAATTATCAGTAGCCAAAATCAGGAATATCCTTAATTTTATGAACAATCAGGAATTGATTTTTTATAAAAATAATGTTTCATCCTCTACGCTTATAAGTTTTATAAAACCTGATGAGCTGGATCAGCTGGCACCTACGGATGCCTATTTTATGGAAATGCTGTTCCGGAATTTGCCGGGTTTGTCAATCCAAAAAGTACATTTTGGAGAATCTGCTTTTTGTAAAAAAAACGGTCTGGATTTGTCAAAATTTAAAGAAAGACTGCTACAGATGCAAAAAGCCGGTTATCTGGAATACCTTGACGGCAGCCAGCATTCGGTGAAATTTCTTAAACCAAGAAATGACCGTCATCTCTTTGGGGAGTACTGGTCTCTGTTCTATCATATCCAGAAAAATAAATTGAGGAAATGGGAAGAAAATAAATTTTACATCAGAGATACAGATTTTTGTAAAATGAAATTAATCCTCAATTATTTTGGAGAGCAGGATGCTGAAAATTGCGGTAAATGTTCGGTTTGCAGGAAAAGGAAAAATTCCAAAAGGACATTGTCGTCCGATATTGCGCTGCAACTTTCCGGCAGGCCAATGTCACTGGATGAGATGTCTGCAAGCCTGCATTTTTATTCCAAAGAAAGCATTCAGGAAACTTTGATCTTCCTTTTGGATATAGGCAAGGTCAAGATGCTGAATTACAAAACTTACATGCTCAATCAGTAATTATTATCAATATATTTACAATCAACGGATAATCATCAAGAATACAATCAATGCAGACTCATTCACTTAAAGTTGTTTTTTTCGGAACTCCTGATTTTGCCAAAGCTTCATTGGAAGCTATATTCCAATCGCGTCATAAAATTGCAGCTGTTGTAACAGCACCGGACAAAGCCAGTGGAAGGGGCATGAAACTTACGCCTTCACCAGTAAAAGTTTTTGCGGAAGCAAATGGATTAACTCTTTTTCAGCCGGAAAAATTGCGAAACCCTAATTTTTTAGATGCCATTCGAGAACTGGATGCTGATGTTTTTGTTGTAGTGGCATTTAGGATGATGCCTCAGGTTCTATTTTCAATTCCAAGGCTTGGTACTTTTAATTTGCATGGTTCACTTTTGCCGGATTATCGTGGTGCGGCACCTATAAATTATGCGGTTATAAATGGTGAAACCAAGTCCGGTGTTACCACTTTTTTTATCAACGAAAAGATTGATGAAGGTCACATTCTGCTTCAGGCAGAAACGCCAATTTCATCGGATGATAATGCAGGCACACTACATGACAAATTGATGGTTATTGGCGCAGATTTGGTGATCAAAACATTGGATGCATTGTCAGAAGGTTCTATTCAGGAGCAGCCGCAGCCTCATAAAAATCATCCAAAAACTGCCTATAAAATTTTTAAGGATGATCTAAAGATAGATTGGAATCAAGGTGCAGAAACGGTACATAATTTTATAAGAGGCATGTCGCCATATCCAACGGCTTTCACCATTCTCAAAGTTGGTAACGAAGAAAAATCACTTAAAATTTTCAAAGGACGTTTTGAAAATCTACATCATGACAGGCAACCAGGTGATTTTGATGTTTCTAAAACTGAGTTCAAATTTTATACTGCAGATGGTATTTATTATCCAGAAGATGTTCAAATTCAGGGTAAAAAGAGGATGGCAGTTAAAGATTTTTTAAACGGAATACAGAATTTTGAAGATTATAAAAATTAAAATAATGAAAAAATTATTATTTAGTTTCGTGTTGGTATCCGGCTTGATCTTTTCCCAAGATTTGAAAGTGATGACCTACAATATCCGCTTAGCAGTGGATAGCGATAAAGATAACTCGTGGTCAAAAAGAAAAGATGATGCGCTTGCCCTGATATCATATTATGCGCCTGATTATTTTGGTGTGCAAGAAGCACTGCCGGAGCAAATGGGCGATATCAAATCTGGTCTCAAAAATTATGATTATGTAGGTGTTGGCCGGGACGATGGAAAAAACAAGGGTGAATATTCAGCAATTTTTTATGATAAAGATAAGCTTGTGGTGACAAAGTCCGGAACATTCTGGCTGAGTGAAACGCCCCAAATACCATCCCGTGGCTGGGATGCAGCGCTTAACAGGATCTGCACTTATGCTATATTTAAGGTTAAGAAAACGGGTAAAAGATTTCTTGCGATGAATCTTCATTTTGATCATGTGGGTGATAAGGCAAGAGTCAATTCTGCCCAATTGATTCTTAAAAAAATAAAGGAGCTCAATCCTCAAAATTTGCCCTTGACTTTGACTGGCGATTTTAATCTTACGGATGATTCTGAGCCAATCAAAATTATTTCTAGGGCGTTGGCAGATTCCTTTTATCATTCCAAAAAGCCGCATTACGGTCCTAAGGGAACTTTTACCGGTTTTGACACAAACACTGTTCCGAAGGAAAGGATTGATTATATTTTTACGAAGGGCTTTAAAATCCTCTCTAACAGAACCATTAATGACAGACGGGAAAACCTGCTTTACCCGTCCGACCATTTTCCGGTTTTGGCAGAACTCGACTTTGAAAAGTAAAACAAAAAAAATCCTCTTGGCTAAAAGAGGATTTTTTTCATTTACATACTTCTCTGGAATGCCGATACTTAATCTCAATTTAGGGTCGCATCTATTTTAAATAACGATTTGTTTTTCTCTACATCTTCGGGATTTATCAGATCGCCCAACGAAATATATGAATATCTTTGGGATCCACACTTATTTCTATTGGTGTAGAGGTCATCTAAAAATGAGTTGTGATCGCTGAGAATGCAGTGATGCTTATCCTATGATTGCTTTATCGTTAGACGGTAAATTTCAGTTGATCTTTATTTTTTTATAAATTTGATTAATTTTAATTGATAGAATGGATAAGTTATTTGTTTCCTCGTTACTCTTTTTGTCTTGCCATTTCCTTACTGCGCAAGAATTATATATGCCAAGAAATATTAAAGCAGCTTACAATAGAGGCACCCGCGACATGTCTGGAAAGCCAGGAAAATTGTATTGGCAGAACAAGGGTGTTTATGATGTGAAGGTCAAAGTGGATGCTGCCAGTAAAATAGTGTCGGGATCTGAATTGATTCAATATTCCAATAACAGTCCTGATGAGCTCAAAACACTGGCTATTCGTTTTGTGAACAATGTTAACAAGCCTCAAGCTCCCCGCGCCGGTTTTGCGTCAAAAGAATCTTTGACAGAGGGTCTTAAAATAAAATGGCTGATCATTAATGGTAAAAAATATAACATCAATAGTGATAATTGGGGTACGGTAGAGTCTGTTAAGCTACAAAAAGCTATTGCAGCCAAGTCTTCGGTAGAAATCAAAATAGATTGGGAGTATCCATTGGCCAAAGAAAGTGGGAGAGAGGGGCAGATAGATCCCGAAACTTTTTATGTAGCCTATTCTTTCCCAAGGGTTTCTGTATACGATGATTACAACGGTTGGGATATGTTGTCCCACAACGGAAGACAGGAATTTTATAATGATTTTAACGATTATAGTTTTGAGATTTCTGCTCCCAAAAATTTTGTAGTTTGGTCAACAGGCGATTTTCAGAATCCCGAAGAGGTTTTGCAGCCAATTTTTCTTAAGCGTTTTAAAGAGTCCTTACAGTCAGATAAAATCATTCATATCGCTAACGCGGAAGAGATGAAATCTGCTAAGGTGACAAAGCAAAATGAGTGGAATGTTTGGAAATTCAAGGCCAACCATATTGTTGATTTTTGTTTTGCGCTGAGTAACCACTATGTATGGGATGCGTCCAGCGTTCAGCTAAAAACCAAAAGAGCCAGTGTACAGGCTGCTTATAATGCAGGTGCAAAAGATTTTGAAAAATATACCGAATGGATGCGCTATAACCTTAAATGGTTTACCAACAACTGGCCGGGTGTAGAATATCCTTTCCCGGTGATGACTGCAGTGCAGGGCTATGCTGATATGGAGTATCCCATGATGATTAACGACAGCAGTATTCCAGATGATCTTCGAGACGCTAGACTTACTGCTGATCATGAGATTGCACATACTTATTTTCCTTTTTACATGGGGATTAATGAAACAAGATATGCCTACATGGATGAAGGTTGGGCAACTACCTTGGAATATTTGATTGGTATTGATGAAAATGGTAAGGACGCGGCGGATGAGTTTATGAAGAATTTTCGAGTTAAAAGATGGATTAACGATACCTCTACAGAGGAGGATCAGCCTATCATCACGATGAGTTCGCAGCTTGCAGGAGCGGGTTATGGGAACAATGCTTATGTTAAACCGGCACTTTCTTACCTTGCACTCAAAGATTATTTGGGTGACGATTTGTTCAAAAAAGCATTACATAATTACATGGATAACTGGAATGGTAAACATCCCGTTCCGTGGGATTACTTTAATTCGATGAATACCGGTTCCGGTAAAAATCTCAACTGGTTTTTCAATAATTGGTTTTTTACAAATAATTATATTGATTTGAAGATTAATGCGGTTTCACAGGACACAAGTAAGATTATTTTAGCTGTAGATAACGTAGGTGGATTTGCAATCCCTTTTGATGTCGTCCTATCCTATGAGGATGGTACTACAGAGAGAGGACATTTTACACCAGCAGTTTGGGAAAAGAATCAAAATTCTACCAATCTCAATATCCCGGCAAAGAAGAAAATAAAATCGATTAGCCTGGATGGTGGGATTTTTATGGATTATACTCCGGCTGATAATGTCAAAACATTTTAGATAAAAGCCTTCCAAATCAGGAAGGCTTTTTTGTTAAAATGTAGCGGCGCCGGCAGTACTATTGTTGAGTTTTTTATCTATTTGCGTTTTCTTTCCCTTTGAGAAATCATAGCTTACTCCCAGAACAAACATATTTTTATCATTCCATATTTTGTTTAGTTTGGTGTAGTTTACCATACTTTCGGGGAGGCTTTTTGTTTTGTATGTAGCAGGCATTCCTATCCAGTACATTCCTGTGGTCAATGTCCATTCTTTGAGTTTATAATTGGCAAAAAGATGGCTGGAGTTTTCATTGGTGTTTAGGAAAGCACCGTTTAATATATAAACCGGTAAGTTGAACTCGTACTGAATATTAAATGATTTGTATTCCGATGAAATCACAAAGTAATTCGATATATAATTGTTTTTAATTTCCTGATTTTTTTGTGTTACCAGCTTTACCGCGGTTGGCGTAAGAAAAGTTTTAAGAACCAGAATAGTACTGCCGAAAGGTTTCACAGAACCTGTAATCTGCGCACCCATTTGTTGTGTATATCTTGAGTTTTCGTACATCAATGCAAAACCTCCAGTTGCTGTATCTTCTGTGTAAAATTGATTGATGTCGCCCTTCATATAATTATAAAAAACATTGGCGTTAAAATCAAAATACTTGTTGTTGAAAGTGTATTGCAGACTATTGCCAAAAGTTTCTTTTACTTTCAAGTAAGGATTTCCTCTTTGAACAATGTTGGGCGCTATCTGCACCACATTGCTGCTGAGCGCCGCACTCCAAGGGCTTTGTGGCTTGTAGCTGCTGGTAAATCTTAGATTTTGATTGTTTTTAATCGCATAGCTCAAAATAATTTTAGGTGTAAAAGTCCAGACATCGTCTAGGTTTTCGGCGCTTTTATTTCGGTTGTTCGTTAAGCCTGCTCCTAATCGATAAGCGAATTTGTTGATTTTTCCCGAATATTCGGTGTAAAGATATTGCTCAAAATAGTTGACGCTGTAATTGGAATTTCCAGCCAGATTGGATAAGTCATTGGAAATTGAATTGTTCGTAAAACGATATCCCGAAGATAATTTGGCTTTATCGAAGGTATGCACATGAGCCACTTCTCCTACAATTCCGGTTTGTATCGCAGAGAGGTTCATGTCATTATCAAAAACAGAACTGCCGGAACTCAAAATCCATTCTTTGGCCAGCTCGGATGTGTTGGTGGTAAAATGAGAACCCACAAGATTAACACTCAACTCATCTTTTTTACTCAGATTTTTGGAATAATACAAATCCAAAGTTGGTTTGGTATAATCAGAATTACCGTTTTTAAACATCCCATGTTCTTCTGAGATCTGATCTTTATAAAAAAGACTTCCACCATTGCCTTTTACAAAGCTGGTGAAAAGATCCAGGTTCATTTTTGCCTGAAATACATAGTTGTCCGTTGCATTTCTGGTGTATCGCAAAACGATATTTTGATAAGTATATCCAAAATGATCTCTTTTATTTTCTTCCGATCGGTAATGCGAGCCATTCAGATTGTAGTCGTAGATACTTTTTACCGTCCTGTTGTCGTAATCCCGAAGGTTCATAGAGTATTCTAGCCCAAAGTCGTTTTTGCCTCTTGTGTAATTGCCGTAAGCTGAGGCGTTGACAAAACCTGTGGTTAAAGCCGCTGTGGTATCCGCTCCAAAGACATATCCCGTTTCCGGATTTCTTGTGATGAGGTTGACAACTTGGTCTGCTCTGGTAGCCCATCTTGCTGGTGGCATGTCGTAATATTCTACTTTTATCACTTCTGCTGGCTGCACACTACGGATCTGCATATCGCTGGCTTCTATACCATTGATGAGAAAAAGTGTGGTTCCACCTTTGGTACTTTTCAGCGTGTTGGAGATGGGATCCAGTTGTAATTCGGGAAGGGTTTTGATTAGATCTTTTGCATATCTGGCTTTCTCGATGGCATCTTTATCAAAAGTATAGACCGATTTGTCGGCAAATTGTTTTTTATGTTGGGATTTCAGTATAACCTCTTCAATTTCTTTCGTATTTTTTATGGTATCTGATTTTGTTTCCTGCGCAAATGCATGTGCAGTACAAAGAAGCAAAAGGCTGATAATAGTTTTATTCATAGTTTGTTTTTATAAAAGACAAGATGATTCAGAAAATGTTGCAGATTTAGTCCTTTTATACAGTAAGACATTTTAAAAGCATTTTCCGTTACATCTGATCAGCTATGCTGCATACACATTGTTAAGTATCGTTAAAAACAAAAAACCTCAACTAAATCTAGCTGAGGTTTTTCTTTGATTTGATATGAAGAAAAAATGTACTATTTATTCCACTGGTCGGAAAACCAGTCCGCTTTCTGGAAAGTAATCCATGGTAATGCGGTCTCCGTCATTCACGTTTCCGGCAAGTATTTCTTTAGATAGTTTATTTAAAACATCCTGCTGAATCACCCTTTTCAACGGTCTTGCTCCGAAAACTGGATCGTACCCTTTATTCATCAGATAATCTAAAGCGTCTTGAGTTGCGGTCATCATAATATTTCTTTGTGCCAAAAGCGTATTCAAACCTCGTAATTGATATTGTACAATTTTGCCAATATTCTTTTTGGTTAAAGGTTGGAACAAAACGATTTCATCAATTCTGTTCAAGAATTCTGGTCGAAGGCTTTGTTTTAACAAATCAAAAACTTCTTCTCTGGTTTTTTCAACAATTTCAGCTTGGTTATCATCATTCAGTTTTTCAAAATTCTCCTGAATCAAATGAGATCCCAAATTGGAAGTCATAATGATGATCGAATTTTTGAAATTTACTACTCTACCTTTATTGTCGGTCAATCGGCCATCATCCAAAACCTGCAACAATGTGTTGAAAACATCCGGATGCGCTTTCTCGATTTCGTCTAAAAGTACCACAGAATACGGTCTTCTTCGTACCGCTTCGGTCAATTGTCCGCCTTCATCATAACCCACGTATCCCGGAGGCGCACCAACTAAACGAGAAACGCTGTGACGCTCCTGATATTCGCTCATATCAATTCTCGTCATGTTGTTTTCATCATCGAAAAGCAATTCTGCCAACGCTTTTGCTAGTTCGGTTTTACCAACTCCGGTGGTTCCTAAAAACAAGAATGATCCAATTGGTTTTTTATCATCGCTCAAACCGGCTCTGTTTCTTCGGATAGCGTCTGCAACGGCTTCTATCGCTTCTTCCTGACCTACGACACGTTTGTGCAATTCGTCTTCCAAATGCAACAATTTTTCTCTTTCCGATTGAATCAATTTGGTTACCGGAATTCCTGTCCATTTTCCAATCACTTCTGCGATGTTTTCAGAAGTTACTTCTTCTTTAATCAGTTCATTTTGATGGTTTTGCATTTCCAATTCCACTTTAGCCAACTGATCTTCTTTTTCACGAAGTTTTCCGTATTGTATTTCAGCCACTTTAGCATAATCGCCAGCCCTGGAAGCACGTTCTGCTTCTAATTTTAGGGCTTCAATTTCTTTTTTAATGTTGGTTAAATCTTCGGATTTTTGTTTTTCCTTCAACCATTTTGCATTAATCTCGTTACGCTGCTCGGTGATTTTGGATAAATCTTCTTTGACATGATCGATTTTAGTTTGATTGCCTTCTCTGGAAATGGCAGCCAATTCGATTTCCATTTGCATGATTTTTCTATCCAAAACATCCAATTCTTCCGGTTTTGAATTGATTTCCATTCTTAATTTAGCCGAAGCTTCATCAATCAAATCAATTGCTTTATCTGGTAAAAATCGGTCGGAAATATAACGTTGAGACATTTCTACAGCCGCAATAATCGCTTCATCTTTGATTCTTACCTTGTGGTGCGCTTCGTATTTATCTTTAATTCCTCGAAGAATAGAGATTGCCGATTCGGTATCTGGTTCTTCCACCATCACCTTTTGGAAACGTCTTTCTAGGGCTTTGTCTTTTTCAAAATATTTTTGATATTCATTCAAAGTGGTTGCGCCAATTGCTCTTAGTTCTCCTCTAGCTAAAGCAGGTTTCAAAATATTTGCAGCATCCATTGCGCCTTCGCCACCACCGGCTCCCACCAAAGTGTGGATTTCGTCGATGAAAAGTATAATTTGTCCATCAGATTTGGTGACTTCATTCACTACGGATTTCAAACGTTCTTCGAATTCACCTTTATATTTTGCACCAGCGATCAAAGCTCCCATATCCAATGAATAAAGCGTTTTGTCCATCAAGTTTTCAGGAACGTCGCCAGAAATAATTCGGTGAGCGATACCTTCCGCAATGGCTGTTTTACCAACGCCAGGTTCCCCGATAAGGATCGGATTGTTTTTGGTTCTTCTGGAAAGAATTTGCAACACTCTACGGATTTCTTCGTCACGGCCAATTACAGGGTCTAGTTTCCCTTCCGCAGCCAGTTCGTTGAAGTTTTTTGCGTATTTATTTAAACTTTGGTATGTTTCCTCAGAGCTTGCAGAGTTTGCTTTGGAACCTTTACGAAGTTCTTTAATTCCGCCTTCCAAAAGTGATTTGGTAACGCCCATGTCTTTCAGCATTTGCGAAACCGGTGAAGAAACTTCTATTAATGCTAACCAAAGATGCTCGATAGTGACAAACTCATCGCCCATTTTTTTAGCAATATTGGGGGCATCCAGCAAAACTTTGTTTGCGGATTGTGATAAATAAATATTTCCGCCTTCCACTTTCGGAAGTTTTTCGATATTTTCTCGGTTTCTTTCACGTACCAAATCCGCATCTGCTTCGGATTTTTTCAATAAAAATGGCGATATATTTTCGTCGGTTTGGAAGATACCTTCTACGAGGTGCTGAGGTTCGATTTGTTGGTTGCCAAACTCCATTGCCACTTGTTGTGCAGCTTGGATGGCTTCCTGTGATTTTACAGTGTATTGGTTTAAATTCATATTATTTTTTGATTTAGATTTTAAAAATAGACAGCAAATTTTATACTAACTAAGGTTATAAAAAGCTGTTTTTTATCAAAAGCAGTAAGAAGTCGGCTAACATCCGGGTTCTTACTGCTCAGATCAATTATTTACTTCGGATAGCAATTCTCAAAAAGTATTCTAAATTGTTAATTGAGTAAAAATAAGTCAAAATGGCGGAAATTATTTATTTTTTATATTTATGTAATGTCAATTTTACCTGATTTGCATGCTATAAGGCAATATTAATGATATTGTATTAACGTCTCCAAAAGAAAATTACACACAAAAACTTATTATTAAATAATTAATAGGAATAGCTATCAAAAGCCGTATTTTTACAGTCCGGCTTTTGTTATTTGATGAATAAAACTTTCTGAAGACATTTGAATAAATAGTGTTAAATTGCTGATGAAAATTGAAGAATTATGTATTCACAAATTGATATAGATACCCATTTTGACGGAAGGCTTCAGGTTATCCACCTCAATCAGCCCGAAAGTTACAACAGCCTTACACAAACAATGTTGGGCGAGTTGCGCAATGCTGTCCACAAATGTAGCGAAGACCCCAATGTACGCTGTGTGGCTATTGCAGCCAAAGGAAAAGCTTTCTGTGCAGGCCAGAACCTGAAAGATGCTTTGGCTTTTGAGGCAGAAGACCGGTCGATCCAGAGGTTTGTGATAGAATATTATAACCCTCTTGTGCAGGAAATTATCACATGCAGAAAACCTGTTATTGCTTTGGTTAACGGTGCAGCAGTAGGAGCTGGTGCGATGTTGGCCTCTATTTGTGATTTTACACTGGCGGCTGAGAGTTCATATTTTTCCTTTGCTTTCGCTAATATCGGTTTGATTCCAGATACGGCGGGAACATATTACTTGCCCAAATTGGTGGGACGTCAGCTAGCTAGCTACCTGACTTTTACAGGGAAAAAAGTCCCTGCATCCGAAGCTAAAAAAATAGGTCTTGTAGCGGATGTTTTTGCAGACTCCGAATTTGTAGAAAAATCGATGGAAGTACTGACGCAGCTGGCGCATTCTGCAACCAAAGCACTCTCATTGACCAAAAAAGCCTTTAATAAATCCTATGATGCCACACTAAAAGAGCAATTAGATTATGAATCAATCATCCAGCAGGATGCTTCTGAAACAGCTGATTTCAAAGAAGGGATTGCGGCTTTTTTAGAAAAACGCCAGCCCAATTATAAGGGGAAATAAGTTTGAAGTTTTATAACCAAGAGTTTGATTTTTTAAAGATTATTAGTCAATGATCATTTATAACGGATGAATGCAAAAGAAACTGCGGAATTTATGTTTGGGAAAGATCTGTTTTCCCAATGGTTAGGTATAGAACTGGTAAAGATTGAATCCAACTACTGTCTTATAAAAATGCCTGTAAAGCCTGAGATGATCAACGGATTAGGTACTGTTCATGGTGGTATTACGTTTGCGTTTGCAGATTCTGCTTTGGCATTTTCTTCCAACAACACTGGTGAAGCGGCTGTTGCTCTCAATTGTTATATCAATTTTACAAAAGCTGCAAAAAGCGGTGATGTTTTGTTTGCAGAAAGTTTTCTTCTTAGTGAAACGAGAAAAACAGCTGTGTACGATATCACTATTAAGAATCAAAATGATGAGATAATTGCCGGCTTCCGAGGGACGGTTTATAAGATTGGAAAGAAAGTCATCGATTTATAAAGGACTTTGATAATTTCAGTCAAAGGAAATTCAAGATTAACTTTGGATATTTAAAGTTTTAATCAAGCTTAATTTCTGTAAGCTCAACCTCAATCAATTCCATAAAGAGTTTGAAGCACACTTGTGGGACTTAAAATTTGAATAATAAGTTGTTCGACTTAGGATGTCTGAAATTATGCTTTTCTTCTAGTGACAATCTCCTTTTAAAAAGCTTTATATTCTATCGACTGGCGTGATTTTGGCTAGAAGTAGAACTATTAATGACCTGTTAATTGAATCAAATAACTTAAATCCAAAAAATAATGAATCTGTCTAAAGTAAAGCATTATTCTGCTTGCGTAGGTTACGCTGCAGTAATCCCTTTCTTAATGGTGGCTTGTAAAAAAGATCCTGAGATTAAAGATAAAAAGGTAGACACTGTAACGGTTGTAGAGAAGCCTATTGATACAATTTCTGCCATTCTCAAAACGGAGAAAGAGTCTAACCAGAATATTGTTTCTGTGGATGCATCCAAGATGCCAATCAGGCTCAATCTTGAAATCACTAAGCCGGATGATCAAATAATTCTGAAAATGAAGAATTTAGACCAATCTAAAATATCGGCGTATCTCAAAACTGATAAACCAATGAATGTAAGATTTAATCAAATTAGGATGCCGGATAACACATTTGATGGACCGTTTGGACAAACTCTACAATATGATACCAAACAAAAAGGAGAATACTGGCTGATCATTGCCAAAAGCAATATGGCATCTGGAGATCCTATCGGAAAGTTCTTTTTGAAGGTTGAATAATGTAGTAATCAAAGATATTCCCAACTGTTAATTAGTAATTTAGATTGATAGACTAATTAACAATTGGGAATTTTTATTATTTCTTTTGGACACGTCCTGATTTTCTATCCTCAGCGCGGCCAATTGTATAACCTGTTGCGCCACCAGCTATACCACCAATCACGGCGCCAAGACCTGGATTTTTTCTCGCAATAATAGCTCCTGCTGCTGCACCGCCTGCAGTACCTATTACGGTACCTTTAGCTGCGCTACTCCAGCCTTTTTTCTTGTTAGCTGTTGTAGTACCATTATTTGAAGAAGAACCTGCCGATGAGGATGACCCGCCGCCATTATTAGATGCAACCGCACCAGAAGATCTTCTTGACGACGATTTTTTCCTAGCAACCGATCTATTAGCTTCGGCCCTGTTCGCTTCTTCTTTTCTGGCAATTTGTTTATCGGATTCAACTTTGTTGAAGCTGTCTTTTTGACGCTCAAAATTGATTTTCTCTTTTTCTATAGCCAGCTTCTGCTTTTCCAAATCAATTTGCCTACTCTGGTAATCCAGTTTTTGTTGTTCTAGGGATGCCATTGGTATTTTTTCGTCATCCTTTTTACAAGATGATAAGGTTGCCACAGACAAAACGCCTATTAAAAATATTCTGTTCATAACTTTTAGTTTTGTTCACAAACTGTGATTTAACTTTAGCCATTCCAATTTTAATTCCAAATTAAAAAAAATACTTGTTAAAATTTGTTAACTGGTACCATTGTATTCACCAAAAAAGGTTCGGAAATTACTTCCCGACCATTGTTGACCTATAATATTATTGTTATTTGTTGGGTTGTGGCGTATATCTAAGGTAGGGTTTTACCACTTTCACACCTTTTGAGAATTTTTTTTCTGCGTCTTCTTGTGATACAGCTGGTGGTATAATGACATCTTCACCATCTTTCCAATCCACCGGTGTTGCGATCCCAAAATTATCCACCAGTTGCAAAGAATCCAGAACACGTAAGATTTCTGTAAAGTTTCTCCCCGTAGAAGCCGGATAAGTGATAATAAGCCTAACTTTTTTATTGGGATCGATAATTAAAAGGGATCTTACAGTAAGTGATGCATTGGCATTGGGATGGATAAAATCGTATAGTTCTGATACATTTTTGTTCTCATCTGCTATAATAGGAAATTCTAACAATGTATCCTGCGTTTCATTAATATCAGATATCCAACCTTTGTGGTTATCTACGCCGTCTACGCTCAATGCTAATACTTTGGTATTCCTTTTTTCAAACTCTGGTTTTAATTGAGATGTCCGCCCCAGTTCTGTAGTACAAACAGGGGTGTAATCTGCAGGATGAGAGAATAAAATGCCCCATGAGTCACCCAGGTAGTCGTAAAAATTTATTGTTCCCAAGCTGCTTTCCGATGTAAAATTAGGTGCGGTATCACCAAGTTTAATTGACATATTTTTGTTATTTTTTGAATTAATGAAGAACAAATATAGAAATAAAAATATCAATTCATACCAAATTAGTATATATTATTGTCATAAAAAAAACCGTCCAAACTTGAACGGTTATTTATCTTAAGATTTTACTTAATGATTTTTACGTTAGAATCATTAATGTTATATCTTTGAATCACTTCGTCATAGGACAATTTAGATAAATCTTCTTTTACCCCTTTATTAGCAAATCCACCTGGCACAAGTACTACGCGGAAAGTTTGACCATTTAAAAAGTTAGGCGTTGTTGACAAATCGTAAGTACCACGCACATAAACTTTAAAATCGTTAACCGTGAAATCAAAGTCATAATATACCTCTTGAGAAACATTATTCACAACTGGGTTGAATTTTGCAGGAAGCGGTGTCCATATTGGTGAACCGTTTTTTGAAGTGTCAGTTTTTAAATAGATTAAAGCTACATCGGAGTTACTCACAGGTAGTGAACCAAATGTTTTATAAAAATTCCATCCATCATCATTATTATAGCTAAAATTAACGTTGGGGTACTCTAGTACGCTGGAGATAGTATCGTTATCTACTTTGTTATCTCTATCACAGCTCCAAATAACCATGCTGGATATCAAAAGGAGCAAAAAAGGCCAAAATTTTTTCATGAGTTTAATTATTTATGTTATACGTTGACTACAAATTACAGACCACAAAAATAGCTATTATCAAATGAATTAATATCTTTATGGAAACTTTTTAAAATTATAGATTCCCAAACAATGAAAAGGTTAAGTCTGCTGATTCTAATTCTATCTTCAAAATTTTATAATGCACAATATCAGCCTAAAAACATTTCGGATTCCGAAATTAAAAAAGCCAATAACTGGGTTGTGCAAACTTACAATAATATGTCGCAGGACGAGAAGTTGGGTCAGCTTTTTATAGTAGCACTTTACACCAATAAGGATGAGGCACATATTAGCCAGGTTAGAAATATCGTCAACAGAGAAAAAATTGGTGGATTAATCCTGATGCAGGACAATGCTACGCGGGAAATTAATCTCGTCAATGAGTTTCAGGCACAGTCAAAAGTTCCATTAGTGATTGGGATGGATGCAGAATGGGGCGTTTTCCAGCGGATTGCCAAAGCACATAAATATCCTTGGGCGATTACCTTGGGTGCCATTCAGGATAAAGGTTTGATTACAGAGATGGCCGCTAAGATTGCAGCAGATTGTAGGAGAATGGGCATTAACTGGGATTTTGCGCCTGTTGTCGATGTTAATACAAATCCTAATAATCCAATTATTGGCAACCGAAGTTTTGGTTCTGATGTGGAGAATGTAGTGGCTTCTGCGCTGGCTTATTCTGATGGCTTGCAGGACAATAGTATTCTAGCAGCAATCAAGCATTTCCCAGGTCATGGCGATACGGATAAAGACTCGCATTTGGATTTGCCCGTGGTTTCCCATCAAATGGAGCGTTTGGAGAAAATAGAGCTGGCACCTTTTAAAGCTTTGGTGAACAAAGGTATTGGCGGTGTGATGGTAGCGCATCTTTATGTTCCGAGTTTGGAAGATAAGAAAGGAGTTCCCGCATCGGTCTCTGAGAAAATTGTTACCGGACTATTGAAAGAGAAATTAGGTTACAAAGGTTTGATTATTACCGATGCTCTTAATATGGGAGCTGTGGCCAACAAATATAAAGCCGGCGAGCTAGATGCTATGGCTTTCAAGGCGGGAAATGACCTCATGCTTTTTTCTCAAGATGTTGCGACCGGAAAAAAACTGATTCAGAAAGCCATTGACAATGGAGAGATTCCACAGGCTAGAGTAGAGGAGAGTGTTAAAAAAATTCTCTTGACCAAATATTACCTTGGTCTTGATCATTATAATAATGTCAATCCTACCAATATTGATGTTGACCTTAACAATGCGTCGCATACTGTGCTTGTACAAAAGATGTATGCCAATGCACTGACATTAATTAAGGATGAAAAAAAATTGTTACCGCTGAATCAACAGGCCATTTATTATTATGTGCCTTTGGAAGAAGCGCCTTATCAAACATTTTATAACCAGTTGGTAAATAATAAGCATGTGATTTTAAAAAAGCCTAATGCAATAGCAAGTATTCCGGCGAATTCTACAGTGATTGTGGGGCTTCACAAAGATAATTCCACCGCGTATAAACCGTATAAGATTTCCGATACAGGCAAAAGGATTATCAATGAACTGAGTAAAAATCAGAATATTATCCTGGATGTTTTTGGAAGTCCTTATGCTTTGAAAGACCTTGATTTATCTAAATTATCAACAGTTTTAGTTTCTTACGAAAATAACGATGACGCCATGATTGCTACTGCCAAAGCACTTTTTGGTGAAACCAAAATTTTGGGACGATTGCCGGTTTTGGTAAATGACCAGTTAAAATTTGGAACAGGAATAGATGTTGAAGCTTTGGGTTCAGGCAATCAAGGTGATAGAAAAAATAGTTCGGCAGCCACAAAATCTAAGGTGGTAATTGACTAAATTTATCACCGCAAAAGTCATCAAACTTTTACCTAATTGAAAATCAATGAAAATAGGAATACTTTGCTATCCCACATATGGCGGTAGCGGCATTGTAGCCACAGAATTGGGCATGAGCCTTGCGGATAAGGGTTATGAAGTCCATTTTATCAGTTCGGCGTTGCCGGCTCGCTTGGATGTTACCAACCCTAACATTTTTTTTCATAAAGTTAATGTCCAGACTTACCCTTTGTTCCAATATCAGCCTTATGACATCGCTCTGTCGTCTATGATCTACCGCGTTGTTAACCTTTACAAACTGGATATTTTGCATGCTCATTATGCAATCCCTTACGCTTACGCTGCTTTTACGGCAAAACAAATGCTGAAAGCCGAGGACAAAGATGTGCCTCTGGTAACAACACTCCACGGGACAGATATTACGCTGGTTGGTCAGCATCCGAGTTATAAACATGCTGTGGAATTTTCTATTAACCAGAGTGATAACATTACTTCGGTTTCCGAAAGTTTGAAGAAAGATACGTTGCAGTTTTTTCATATCAAGAAAGAGATTCAGGTGATAACCAACTTTATCGATAATACAGAATTTGAGCATTGCACCAGTTGCCAGCGTGAACAGTTTGCCAGCCCGGATGAGAAGATCCTGATTCATGTGTCTAATCTTAGGCCTGTAAAAAGGATTCAGGATGTCTTGGAGATTTTTAAAAATGTTAACCGAAAAGTTAAATCTAAATTAATCATTATAGGTGAAGGCCCGGAAATGGAAAAAATTTCCGAATTCCTAGAGCACAACCCTGAACTGATTGGCCATATCAAGTTGCTGGGGAAAGTCAATAATCTGTATCATATCCTGCAGCTTTCGGATGTATTTCTTTTGCCGTCGGAGCAAGAAAGCTTTGGATTGGCAGCATTGGAAGCTATGGCCGCCAGAACCCCTGTGATTAGTAGCAACGCCGGCGGAATCCCGGAAGTTAATATCCAAGGAGAAACAGGATTTTTAGCGGAAATTGGAAATGTCGAGGCGATGTCTAACTATTGCATTAAGCTTTTGAGTGATGATAATCTTCTTAATCAAATGAAAGATAATGCCAAAAAACAGGCTATGAAATTTGATCTCAAAAATATCCTTCCCATTTATATCGAGATGTATAAAAACACCATTGCCCAATTTGAAAATGCAAAACTGGCAGAAGCAGAAATCAAATAAATTACTGATAAAAAGTTAGTTACATTAAAATATTTTGTAATTTAAACCTTTCGGATGTGCTCCGAGAGGTTTTTTTATTCACTTAAAATTGATTGTCAATGAATGAAGAACTATTACAATACCTCTGGAATTTTAAAAAATTTAAGTGCTTTGATTTTGTATCTATCTCTGGCCAACCAATTGAAATATTGGATTTTGGTACTTGGAACAGAAATTCGGGACCTGATTTTCTATTGGCTAGGATTAGGATAGAAGGACTTCTTTTGGTGGGTAATATTGAGATCCATACCAAATCTTCGGATTGGTTTTTTCATAATCATTCCGGCAATCCCGAGTTTGAAAATCTCATTCTCCATGCAGTTTACATTAATGATTGTGAAATCCCAGAACTGGAGAAGCAGCATGTGCCAACGCTTGAACTCAAAGGTTATATAGATGAAAACCTCATCAAAATGCATCAGACTTTAAGCTTCACGCATCAGTTTATCCCATGTGAGCGGCTGTTTAATAAAAACAAAATTCCATTGATTTTTGAAGAGCAAATTTTGCTTAAAAAGCTGGATGAAAAGGCAGATCGGTTGGCCGTGTCAATGATTAACAATCAAAATAATTATGAGGCCATTCTTTTCCAACATTTGGCCTATAGTTTTGGCTTGAAGATTAACGCTGAAATTTTTCTGCAGCTGGCAGAAAGCCTGGATTTTTCAATCATCCAAAAAGTAAGGCAGAATCCGCTTCAGCTAGAAGCCTTATTTTTTGGGATGTGTGGTTTTCTGGAAATTCCAAAAGATGATATGATGAATCAATGGAAACGGGAATTTGATTTTTTGAATCATAAATTCGGTTTAGGCAATGTAAGGTTTCATCCCAAGTTTTCAAAACTGCGGCCGCCTAACTTCCCCACAATACGGCTTGCTCAGTTGGCTTCACTTTATAGCTCTGTCCCTAATCTTTTTTCGAAGTTTATAGAGGCCGACTCTTTGGATGATTTTTACAAGATTTTTAATCGTGTTGTTGCATCGGACTACTGGAACAATCATTTTAATTTTGGGACAGTTTCAAAGGTTGTCAACAAAAAAGTTTTGAGTCGTGCTTTTATCGATTTAATCATTATTAACGCTGTGTTGCCTGTTAAATATTTTTACCATAAAAATTCTGACCCAGAAGTTGCTGATAATATCCTAGAATTTTACAGACAACTAAAGGCGGAAAAGAATTCCGTTCTAGATCAATGGGCTCATCTAGGAGTAGATTTTAAGAATGCGATGCAAAGTCAGGCATTTCTTTACCAGTATAAAACATTTTGTAGTCATAAAAAATGCTTAAATTGCAGTATCGGTTTTCAATTGTTGAAGGAGGACTAATATTATCTTATTATGAAAGAACCCAAGATTATCAATAGCCTAAGGCACAAGATGGAGAAAGAGTGGTTTGGTGTACTTACGAGATACGGTACAAAACTCGGAATACCTGTATCTAAACTGAGGATCTTTTTTATTTATTCTACGTTTGCAACCGCAGGTATTTTCTTTCTGTTTTATCTTGGATTAGCTTTTTCCCTTTGGATAAAAGACTGCATTATTACAAAAAGGCCAAGTGTGTTTGATTTGTAATCTCACAATCTTATTTACACGAAACTATTTTTTAATCATAAAAAAACCGATTGTGACACAATCGGTTTTTTATGTTAAATTATTATTGTTATTAAGAATCCGCTGTTGTAAGATTAGCCACAGCAAATTCGCGGTTCATTCTCGCAATGTTTTCAAGCGATATACCTTTTGGACATTCTACTTCACATGCACCTGTGTTGGAACAGTTTCCAAAGCCTTCATCATCCATGGCCTGAACCATGTTTAGAACCCTTCTTTTAGCTTCTACACGCCCCTGAGGCAACAATGCAAATTGGGAAACTTTTGCCCCCACGAAAAGCATTGCAGAACCATTTTTACAAGTTGCTACGCAAGCACCACAGCCAATACAAGCTGCCGCATCCATCGCCTTATCAGAATCTTCTTTAGGCACAAGCATATTGTTGGCATCTGTGGTGTTACCCGAAGTATTAACAGAAATAAAACCGCCAGCGGCCATTACCCTGTCAAACGCACTTCTGTCAACCACAAGGTCTTTAATTACAGGAAAAGCAGCACTTCTCCAAGGTTCTATATGGATTGTTTCACCATCCTTGAAATGTCGCATATGCAATTGGCAGGTAGTGATTCCTGTATCAGGACCATGTGCCCTACCATTGATATATAAAGAACACATTCCGCAAATACCCTCTCGGCAATCGTGATCAAACGCTACAGGATCCTTTCCTTCGCTGATCAGCTGCTCGTTTAGGATATCCAGCATCTCCAAGAATGAAGAGTCTGTGGAAACATCCGATATTTTATAAGTTTCGAATTGTCCTTTCGATTTATTATTTTTTTGTCTCCAAATTTTCAGCGTAAGATTTAAGCCTTTTTTTGCACTCATTTTTATATATTTTTAAATGGAGATTATTTATAACTTCTTGTTTTCACTTCTATATTTTCATATACAAGCTCTTCTTTATGCACGGTTTCTGCATTGATGTCTGCACCATTATATTGCCATGCTGCAACATATTTGTAATGCTCGTCATCACGCTCTGCTTCCCCATCTGGAGTAGAGTGGTCTTCACGGAAGTGGCCTCCGCAAGATTCATTTCTATCAAGGGCATCAATTGCCATTAGTTGTCCAAGTTCCAAGAAATCAGCCACCCGAAACGCTTTTTCAAGTTCAGGATTTAAGTTATCTGCTTCACCAGGAACTTTTACATTTTTCCAAAAGTCATTTCTCACTTCTTCTATCTCTTTGATAGCTTCTCTCAGGCCTTCAGGCGTTCTTGCCATACCCACCTTGTTCCACATAATGTGTCCCAAAGCCTTATGGAAATAGTCAACTGAATGGGTGCCTTTGTTAGTCATAAAGAAATTAATTTTTTCTTTGATGCTGTTTTCCGCTTCATCGAACTCTGGAGTATTTGTAGGTATTTTTCCAGTTCTGATGTCCGATGAAAGGTAATCAGCAATAGTGTAAGGCAATACAAAATAACCGTCTGCCAAACCTTGCATCAGGGCAGAAGCTCCCAGCCTGTTGGCACCATGATCTGAGAAATTGGCCTCACCAATTACAAAACATCCTGGGATGGTCGACATCAAATTGTAATCTACCCAAACACCGCCCATGGTGTAGTGAACCGCTGGATAAATCTTCATTGGTGTTTTGTAAGGATCGTCTGCTGTAATTTTCTCGTACATTACGAAAAGGTTACCATACTTTTCCTCAATCCACTTTTTACCAAGATCATAGATTTGCTGATCTGTAGGGTTGTGGATATGTTTTTCAAGCGCGGCTTCTTTCCCTTTTTTGATAATTTCTGTTGAAAAATCTAGGAAAACACCTTCCTTAGTTTCATTATTTTCGATACCAAAACCGGCATCGCAACGTTCTTTTCCAGCTCTGGAAGCAACATCCCGTGGAACCAAGTTTCCAAAAGCAGGATAACGTCTTTCCAAATAGTAATCTCTGTCTTCTTCTTTGATATTTTCAGCTCTCAGTTTTCCTTCGCGGATCGCTACTGCATCTTCAATCTTTTTAGGAACCCAAATTCTTCCAGAGTTTCTAAGCGATTCTGACATCAATGTCAGTTTAGATTGCTGCGTCCCGTGAACAGGGATACAGGTTGGGTGAATCTGTACATAACAAGGATTTGCAAAATAAGCTCCTTTTTTATGAATCTTCCAAGCTGCAGATACATTGGATCCCATTGCGTTGGTAGATAAGAAGTAAACGTTACCATAACCTCCCGATGCAATGACAACAGCATGTGCAGAGTGTCTTTCGATCTCGCCGGTAACTAGGTTTCTTGCGATAATACCTCTTGCTTTTCCGTCGACAATCACTAATTCCATCATTTCATGACGGTTCATCATCTTGATTCTTCCTTTACCTATCTGTCGGCTCATTGCAGAATATGCACCTAATAAAAGCTGCTGTCCTGTTTGTCCTTTGGCATAAAATGTTCTTTTCACCTGAACACCGCCGAAAGAACGGTTATCCAACTGGCCGCCGTAATCTCTACCAAAAGGAACACCCTGAGAAACGCATTGGTCAATAATATTAGCCGAAACTTCTGCTAATCTGTAGACGTTGGCTTCTCTAGCGCGGTAATCCCCACCTTTGATCGTGTCATAAAACAATCTGTATGTAGAGTCACCGTCTCCCTGGTAATTCTTAGCAGCATTAATACCACCTTGTGCGGCGATAGAGTGTGCTCTCCTTGGAGAATCTTGATAGCAAAAAGCTTTAACGTTGTATCCTTGTTCGGCAAGCGTGGCTGCAGCTGAACCGCCAGCCAATCCTGTCCCAACAATGATAATGTCTATTTTGTCCCGGTTGTTTGGTGCAACCAGGTTCATGTGATCTTTATGATGTTTCCATTTATCCATTAAAGGACCAGCAGGAATTCTTGAATCTAAACCCATAATTTTATTTTATATTATTGAGTAACGAAGTGATAAATTGCGATAATGATGAATCCAAGCGGAATGATAACAGAGTACCAGCTTCCGAAAGCCTTGATAAAAGGCGTGTATTTTGGATGTCTTGCGCCAATCGATTGAAATGATGACTGGAAACCGTGTGCCAAGTGTAGTCCTAACAGTACGAAGGCAATAACATAAAGAACCACTCTCCATACATCGTGAAACTTGTGGTGTAGTTCTTCCCAGTATCTCAGCTCATCAGGATTGTTTCCTTGGATGTACTTGTAAGTCACTTCCGGAATCCAAAAATCATAAAAGTGCAATGCCAAGAATGCTAAAATAACCGCTCCTGAGATAATCATGTTTCTGGACATCCATGTAGAATTTGCTGAGCCATTGTTCATTGCATATTTTACAGGTCTTGCCTTGTTATTCCTAATCTCTAGAACAAATCCCATGATGAAATGGAAAAGTACCGCGAACATAAGAATCGGTTGCATCAGAAACTGGACTGCCGGATTGTAACCCATAAAATGTGATGCCACATTAAAGTTGTTCTCACTAAAAATGGAAATCAAGTTAACGCTTAAGTGCATTACCAAGAATATCAGCAAGAACATTGCTGAAAGTGCCATAGCATATTTTCTGCCTATAGAAGACGTAATACCTGCCATAATTCTGTTATTGTTTGAATTTTTACAAATTTAAAAAATAGTTGATTTACTTAATGTTGAGAAATGTCACTTAATAGCAGTTTGTAATCTTTCTAAATAATGAGTTAAAGTCATTATTATCAATGTAGATTTTGTTTTGATTTGTTGATTGTTTTGTGTACGATGAAAATGCTATCTTTGAAGATAACAAATTTTAAAAAAATGAATAATTCATTAATGGTATCTCAGCTATCTGAAGTGGAAAGAGCTGAGTTCTACAGAAAAACTTATATGCACGTTGCAGTGGCTATTTTGGCTTTTGGTATAGTGGAGTATCTATTGCTTAAAACTATACCGCTTGAGACTGTTTTGACTATGGTTTCTGGAAAATATATCTGGTTGATGGTGATTGGTGTTTTTTGGCTGGCATCTATGCTGGCAACCAAATTATCGTTTTCACTTTCCAGAAATACGCAATATCTGGGACTGGCATTGTATGTTTTAATAGAGGCTGTTATTTTTCTCCCCATGTTGGGGATTGCAAGTCTGTATGCGCCAGAGGTGATTACTCAAGCTGCATTGCTGACACTTTTTATGTTTGCAGGCCTTACAGCAACTGTATTTTTCACCACCAAAGATTTTTCATTCCTTAGGAATATCATCGTAATAGGTGGGTTTGTAGCATTGGGTGTTATTGTTGCAGGTTCAGTCTTTGGATGGAATTTGGGACTTTGGTTCTCGCTTGCAATGGTTGGTTTAGCGAGTGCCAGTATCTTATACGAGACTTATAATATCAAAAATGTTTATGGCAAGGAACAATATGTAGGCGCGGCGTTGCAAATGTTTTCTTCTATCATGTTATTGTTTTGGTATATATTGCGAATATTTTTAAATAGAAGAAATTAATAATTGTTTTTGAAAAAAAAGGGCCGTTCAATTGTTTGAAACGGCCTTTTTGTTTTATTGAGATAAATCGAGTCCACCAAAATTACCCGAGCTCATCATCAGGTAAGCGCCTTTGGTTTTGTCAAGCGTTTCCCAATAGCGATGAAGGTCTGTAGCATTGGTAAACACTTTCAGTCCCGGATTTTTGAATTTTTCTTTGATAAATTCTGGTGAAATGGGTTCCATTCTTTTGATTTTCAAGGCTTCTTCCGAGTAGAACACCACGGCGTGATCTAGACCGTCTAGAGCATGGTCATACTGTTCAAGAAAAACAGGGTTAAGACTGGAGTAGGTATGCAATTCCAGAAATCCAAATGTTTCTGTTTTGGAAAACTGTTCCACAAAGGCTGCTACTGTTGCCTTCACCTTGCTTGGTGCGTGGGCAAAATCTTTGTAGAGCAGGCCGCCGTCTGTTCTTTCTACTTTTTCTAATCGCTTAGAGGCGCCTTTAAAACTCATTATGGCTTCGTAAAAATCCTCTTCCATAATGCCCAATTGTGAGCAGATGAACCTTGCGCCTTCCATATTCAGCAGGTTGTGCTTGCCAAAAACAGATAATGGAATATCACCCATGTCGGTTTTCAGGTTTACAATACCATCAACAATTTCGTAGTCAGGTGTTTTGTAAGGTATTTTACGGAAGTAATTTTCTGCATTGTCTACAACTTTCACTACTTCGGGATCTTCCTCATTATAGACTAGAACGCCGCCGGGAGTGATGCTTGCAACAAATTTCCTAAACTGCTCCACATAATCATCAAATGTTTTAAAAACATTAATATGATCCCAGGCAATCCCAGATATTAAAGCAATATTCGGCTGATAGAGCAAAAATTTTGACCGTAGATCAATAGGAGAAGAAAGATATTCGTCGCCTTCTAGGATCATGAAATCGTTTTTGTCTGTTATTTTCACCATACAGTCAAAACCTTCCAGTTGAGCTCCAACCATGTAGTCGATATCTTTGTGATGAAAATTCAGAACATGAAGAATCATTGATGTAATCGTGGTTTTGCCGTGCGATCCACCAATAACGACCCTGGTTTTCTCCTTGGACTGTTCGTAAAGAAACTCTGGGTAGGAATAGATTTTTAAACCAAGCTCTTTAGCTTTTGCCAATTCAGGATTGTCTGCATGGGCATGCATGCCGAGAATAACAGCGTCTACATCTTTGGTCAGTTTTTCTGGGAACCAGCCTAATTCTTTCGGAAGGATCCCTTTTTTTTCCAAGCGTGATCTAGAAGGTTCAAAAATAGCATCGTCGGAACCAGTTACCTGATAGCCTTTATCCTTGAGGGCAATGGCTAAATTGTGCATCGCAGAACCGCCAATTGCTATAAAGTGGGTTTTCAATTCTAAATAATTTTATACAAAAGTAAAGAAGATGTCAGAAACTAACGGTCTGTTATTGATTTTTATATTCAGATTTTTTTGGGTTAAAAAAACTGCTTCCAAAAGAAAGCAGTTTTTTATTTATGATAAAGTGGTTTGGGTCTTTGGTATAGCGTAATCAATTTTCAATTCTTCACCAGTGAGTGTGTAATAGATATTCTGTAACTGATGAAGGTAGCGGCATTTGATATAATTGCCAAAGAACAGGAATCCTTCCAATATTTTATTAGAATCCAAGTCAAAATCATACCTGCAGTAATTAGGGAGGTCAAAGCGGATTCTTGTAGGTGAGCGGTAAGCTTCTTTAAAACCCAGTTTCGAAAACCATTCTGCGGTAAGTGCAATAGGTTTAAGTTTTTTATAATCTACAGCAGTTTCTGGGTTGATTTTTACCAAAACGCTTTCGCTGCTATTCTCCATGCCGATAATTGGTACAATAATATCGTCGTACATCAGCAAATTATTGAGTCTGAGTTCTGTCGCTTCCATCTAAATAAGTATTAATTGTATTGAAAATTGTTTGTTGCTTTAAACAAAAGGCCGGCCAAATATGACGCAAATGTTAATTTGGTTGATAATTTATAATAATGGGATTGAAATTCTATTCGACCATTAATTTTTTTAACATCTAAGGTGGAAGTTTTTATGCAAAATTAAATATTGTAGGAAAAGATAATTTTGGAGGACACTCCCTGCATCAATTGTTTCTGGTACATTCTTTGACTGTTTATTAAGAAAATTCTTATGGAAAATAATAATAATCAGTCGATTAAAACTGTTGTCATAACAGGGTCTACAAGTGGAGTAGGTTTGGCTGCTGCGGAATTGTTTGCGGATGAAGGTTATAATCTAGTTTTAGCAGCACGAGGTCGGGAAGGTCTTGATGAAGCTGTCGCTCGCTGTCAGGCCAAAGGTGCTTTCGCGATTGGTATTTCTACAGATGTTTCCGAATATAATCAGGTGGAAAACCTGGCAGAAGAAGCACTTAAGATTACCGGTAAAATAGATGTTTGGGTTAATAATGCAGGTGTAATGGCAACGGGAAAATTTGAGGACATGCCTGCTGAAGTTCTTGATCAGATTATCAAAACCAATCTTTTGGGTTATATGCATGGTGCCAGAGCTATTCTCCCAATTTTCAAAAAACAGTCTTTTGGGATCTTAATTAATAATATATCCATTGGCGGGTGGATGCCGGCACCTTTCAGTGCTGCGTACTCAGCGTCAAAGTTTGGTATCCGTGGTATGACCGAATGTCTACAAGGTGAAGTGTCGTCCTATCCTCATATTTATGTATGTGGTTTATATCCAAGTGTTCAGAGATCAACTGGTAACACGCATTCTGCTAAATATTCTGGCCTCGATTTTAAAATTCCGCCAACCGCGGCCGATCCTCACAAATTAGCGACCGCTATGGTGAAATTGGCTAAAAATCCTAAGAAGGCGGTCTATACAGATGTTTCGGCTGTAATAATGAAAAATGTGTATTCGCTTTTTCCTAATGTAATGATGAATACTTTGTCATCAGGTTTTAAACTTTTAATGTCCAAAGATCGCAGTAAGGATACAGATGGTAATGTATTGACGCCATCCAAAGAACCATTAAGGATTTACGGGGAAACCATGATTCCTGTTCCTTCAAAATCAACCAAACAATTATTATTGGCAGGACTGGCTGGTGTAGCCTTTGCATTTTTACTATCCAAACGCAGTCGTCGCTAAGGTGTGGTGGTTTTGAGTAACAAAAAACCCTAATTCATTATATGAATTAGGGTTTAAAAGTGAGGTACCTAGCGTACCCAAATAACGGTTTTACTTACTTTTCAAAACACTAAGAAAAAACCTCCGAAACTACCATTAATAAAGGGTTTTTAATTTTATTACATTTTATTTCGTTGCATAAGATTTCAATAATGTTGACACAAATGTTGACACACCTTTAAAATAATTACTATCTTTGAATTGTTCAAAATTCAAGTTATGGCAACCGTGAGTTATTTTTTGCGAAACAAAACCGCAAATGCTAAAATTCAAGTTCAATTATCAATTTCAAGAGATGTAAAACTTCGCACCTCAACGGAATTAATAATTAACTCGAATGATTGGAGTACAGATACCAAATTTCCAAAACAAAACAATCCCGAAAACAAAAACCTTTCTCGACAACTTCGGGAGTTATCAAACTATATTCTAAACGAGTATAATATTGATTTCACTAATGGGATTATCTTTGATAACTTTTGGTTAAAAGAAAAGATTGGCAAATTCTTCAATCGTATCGAAGTCAAAACAGACGATTCTATTTTTCTGAATTACCTGCAAAACTTTACCGATTTCAGACGAAGTACCGCATCCTACACCGATTGTACACTTCGGAAATACAACAACCTAAAAGACCGTTTTACGCAATACCAAAAGAAGAAAAAGAAAACTTTTCTTTTGCAAGATGTTGGCGCAAAAACTTTGATAGATTTCAAAAACTATTTGATTTCAGATTGCGACCTGATGGAGACCACCGCAGTACGTTTTATTAAAAATCTGAAAACGGTTTTATTTGATGCGGAGCAAAACGGAAAAACAATCCATTATCAGATTCGGGGATTCAGTACAGGAACAACCAACACAGAATACAAAGTATTTTTATCGTTTGATGAAATTGAAAGAATTAAAGAAGTCCAAAGTATTAACACAGATTGGAACATTGCAAAAGATTGGTTGGTTCTTGGTTGCTATCTTGGACAACGAGCAAGTGATTTGCTCCGAATGACCAAACGAATGATTTACACAAAAACAGACAGCGAGGGCAACTCTTTCCGATTCTTGGAGATTAAACAACAAAAGACAGGCGAAAAAGTTGTTATCCCACTACACGATGAGGTAGAGACTATTCTCAATAAATACAATGGCGATTTTCCGCCAACCTTTGCCAATAACTTTGATTCTAATGCAGTTCTTTTTAACAGACACATCAAAAAAGTTTGTGAGTTGGCAGGAATCCACGAAATGATAAAAGGCAAAGTTTACAACGAGGACAAAAAGAAAAACGAAATTGTAGAAACAGAAAAATGCAACCTTGTAAGTTCGCACGTTTGCAGACGAAGTTTTGCAACTAATTTTTATGGAAATAAATTGTTTACCACACCTCAACTGATGAGCATTACAGGACACAAAACAGAATCTATGTTTCTCAATTACATTGGCAAAACGGCAGACGATTGGGCAATGCAGACCGCAAAGACTTTTAAACAATTATCTAATCAAAAAATATCTTAATCAACAAATATTATAATTATGGAAACACTATTAAATCAATCGGGAAGCGTTAAAATGTATGATAAAAATAACGCCTATTTAGTTACATACAAACGACCTTTTGAAATTCAAAACGGTAAAGAATATATTATACTTGATGGATTTATAAAAGAAGTTGTAAGTAAAAAAAGAAGTTTGCCAATACCTTTTGATGATGCAATAAAAAAATTTATTCCAAAGGGGTTTTTGCCAAATGACATTTATGATGAAAATAGTTTGGAAGTGTGGTTGGGTTCAAATAGGGGGAACTTTAGTCCGAATGCCAAAAGATTAGAATTATTAGAAACTATACAAGTAAACGGACGAACGTTTGAAAAAGGCTATACAATGGTATTGGATTTAGAATATAAAATAGATGCTAGTAAAGTGTACGCACTGTATGACAAGGATGGAGATGATTTTTATTTCTTATGTTCAGTAGAAGAGATTGACCAATATTTTGTTATTACTAGCGAGGATAATAATCTGTACAAGGTAGCAAAAGAGGATTTTTTTAATAAATATTCCCTTTACGTGGGTTTGTACTTACAAAAGAGATTTTAATAATTACTACATTTGATGAGGTCGCAATTTAGCGACCTTTTAAATAGGCAACCAATTACAAACGTTCAAAATATGGCAGTTAATTACAACGTTCAAAATATTATAGTAGACAATCTAAAGGAGTTTGAAACACGTTTGATAATCGAATTTGATAATGCTATACCGTATATTAAATATATTGAGAATGAAAAAAATGGATGGTTTGAACTCTTAGAAAAAACCGCCAAAGATGTATTTCCGATAATTGAGGAACTGATTAAAAAATATTACCGAGATATTGAATTACCCTTTTTTACAAGGAAAAATACAGACATTCCAAATTTTATGGATAATTCAGGATCTCATAGAACATTATTGTTTGATATAAAAATAGATTTAGAGTATAGAATTAACCAATTATTAAGGTATTCAGATGATAATGAGCAACTAAAACAGTTATTAGATGTTTACATTGACCTTTTAGAAAAAATCTGCATCTATTACGATAAAATACATTTGTATCAATGCAATTATGTTTATTGTCAATTAATACTAGATAAAGAAATAAAAAATAAAACTAATTCAACGACAAAGGAACTAGTAAGTAAAAATTTAGATGCTGAAACAGGCATTGATATTGATTTACTCAATTATTTTTCTGACAATTTCAAAGGTGGTAAAACACCACTTACAAAGTACAATCAGATTTATAGGTATTTTAATGAGGATAGAGATGCTAATATTCCACATATAGCATATAAAAACCTCATCAGAGAATTATTTGGATTTGATTATGGCAATAGTGATATAACTAGAGAGATTAAAAACCACTTGAATACACTTAAAAACCTAGCGGTCTATTATAAGGATTCCAAAAAATAATATTATTTCATTGCAACCGAATAAAAAACGAACACCAGCCGAATATTAGCCGAATACCAACACCTCACATTTGTACCATAATCTTAAAACAAAGTTATGAGTACATTACAAATTATTGGTTATGATTTACCCGACTTTTTCGCAGAGTTAAAAAAATCACTTATCCCCGAAATTTCGGAAAACCTTTCCGCAAAATTCCAACCTAAAGAGCCAACGGAATACCTCACACGTTCCGAAGTCTGCAAACTTCTAAAAATTGACCTTTCCACTTTGCACCGTTGGAGAAAGGATAATACAATCCCTAGTTATGGGATGGGTAACCGTGTGTACTTCAAACGTTCGGAAGTAGATGCAATTATTAACCAAAACAAATTGAGTTAATAATGAAAACGGCAACCACTTACATCCCCGACAGCTACAAATTAACCTACATACTCGATGAGGTTAAAAAGACCTTTGCGCAATTCAAACAGCAGTCCGCAGAAAAACCGCTATTATCTGAACTGATAAGGCTAGAAAAAAACAACGGTTATAATTCCATTTCGGGCGCAAACTTACTTTTGAGAATACGCAACGCTACGAATTGGAGTAAATGCACCTTAACAGGATTGCGACCAACGGAAACAGATAATTTCTACTATTCAGATTTGCCAATACAGGGCGTAAAATCTTTGTGCGTTATCAAATACCTTTCCGATGTTGGTACGATTGAAATACGAGCCTGTAAACAATTTTATCCGCACAATGCGACTGACCGCACCCGATTAGTAAAACATTTAATTCAAAACTTTTAACAATGGAACTTAGAAAATTAGCAACCGCAATGGATAACGCCAAAGATGAGTTAAAAAATGGCGTTACCGCAGGATTTGAACAAGAAATATTAAACCAATCATTTAGAGAGTTTGCAGACTTGCATTATATCCTTACAGGGGAAGATTTGGGAGTTATGCAATTTATGGAGTATCGGGATTGGTTGGATTGGTACAATAGCGAAGCGCCAAAAGAAAATATCACTAAAACAAAAACACCTTTTTAAAATTGAACAACAAAAAAAGGGAGTGCAAACCGCATTCCCTTTATGTTCAAAATTTGCAATAGTGGCAACCATTACAATACGCCAAAGATAGAAAATTAATGATAGATAATACAAAGTTTTTAACGCATAGCCAAACAATTATAAACAGATTGTATCAGCATTCTGATTTTGTGGTATGTCGACCAAAAACAAACAATTATTATTCATTAAGGCATAAAGATTTTGGTATAAAATTAAGTTTGGATTTTCGCAAGGCAGTAGAAAACGGAAAGGTAGTTGGTTTTTGTCATTTGGAAATAAATGTAAGTCCACATTATCACTTTAACCAATACCGCCACAATGGTAATGATTTTACGCCATTACAGGCAATTAGTACAATTTCCGATATTTTGACCTACTTAGATGTAAAACAACGAGAGTACAACGAATTAAATGTTTGTAATATCGAATTTGGTTTAAACATTATTCCTGATGTAGATACAAAAGACCTCATCAATGGACTTTATTTTTATAAAAAAACACCTTTTACTATTCCCGATACCAAAAAACCTTATTTCAAAAAAACTGATGCAACCACCTACAAACAAATAAAGGCATACGCCAAAGGTTTGCAGTTTTTGGATGTTCCACAATACGGAATCAATCCAAATACATTTCGTTTTGAAGTTAAGAGCAAACAGGCAAAGAATATCTGCAAGTATGGAATTAACACCGCCACCGATTTACTGAATTTGGATAGCTACAACCGATTAGGGCAAATTTTATTGGATGAATGGGAACAAGTTTTATTAATCAATTTAGGTTTAAAATCTAACGAACTGAACGCCTTAAAAAGGGATGAGGTATTGTTTGTCAAAAATGTAAAAAGTATTGATTTTTGGAGTGGTTTGTACCGTGTGAAATTTGCAAGATGTAAGGATAAATATCATTTGATTTTAGGCAAAAAAAACAATCTGCACCACCTCATCAAATTGCAAATTATTGATAAACTTTTCGACTTACAAAATGTTACGAATTCCACACAGAAAACCACGATAAACAGAGGGATTTTAAAAAATGACAAAACCACCTCTCAACTGATAAACTTGGAAAACGTAACAGATTTGCAAAATGATAAAGTTTGTTTAGTAACCAATTTGAATATATCAATGCAGAAAAAAGGGAGTAAGTTTTTATGCGTTAAAGGTTTGAAATATTACAAAGAAAACCAACCCGAAACCTACCAAAAACTAACTGAAAAATATTTGACCGAAAAACAAAAGGGAAAAAGTTTTGACCGCCAAAATTATTTTATAGCGCACAATATTAGGAATGCCAAAACCAACCTACAACATAACCCGAAATACAGCCGACAAAGATTTGAGAAAAGGAACTACAACCCGAACCAATTACAGATTAACTTTTAATATTATTTAATATGCCTAACCGTATGTAACGGATGAAAAAAGGCAAAGACTTTTTATAACTTTTTATATAACCCACAATGAAAAAAGAACAAACAGAAAACACAGAATTTGATTTTAAAATCAAAATGACAGGCAAAGAACCGCTAACAATCCACGATGCAGACCTAAAACAAAGTTGTTGGGATAGCGTTGTAGAATTGGAAAGGCGTAACCCTCAAACCTTAGAGGAGTTTGGGGAATATGATTTATTTGATACTTTACTGCAAAATTACTTCACTTGGAAACTTGTATTTACTGAAAGTGGTTTGGATATAACCAACGAAATGGCAGATATAGAGGAATTTATAATAAAGTATCTGAAAAAGTTTTATTTACTGATGCAGATGGATGAACTTAACCGATTACCGCCAGCCTTTCAAATTACAGATTAACAACAGAGCCACCCGATAAGGTGGTTTTTTGTTTTCTATGAATTTTCGGAGTCCATACGCGCGCACGGGAAATAATTATCCGAGTCCATAAAAAGGGAATTAGTTTATATTATTTAATATAGGTTCGCCCTATGATATGTAATATATGTTATATGGGTCAAAGTTAATTTAGTTTATATCGGTTGAGGTTTTTTATACCGAATTATCGGACTCCATACGCACGTGCGAGGGAATAATTTTCGGACTCCATAAAAAGGGCAACGATAAGTTAATTTAAATGTCGGTATTTCCGATATTATAATGCGAGTTGAAACCACATTTAAAAGTGCGATTTTACCACTATTAAAGATTTTTTCGAGGTCACAACACGTGTGCGAGGCGGATTTTTTGGAAGTCATAACGTGCGTGGGTGAAAACTTCACACCCAAACAAAATGTAACGAGCATAAAATACAAGGAATACAAAACCCTAAAGATTTTTTTCACATCACTACACGTGTGCGAGAGAACCGAGTTTTTAGAGTCAGTACACGTGAGGAAATAATTTTGCGAGTCCATAAAAAGAACCAATATTGACACTTTTTCCCGATGTTGACACAAATGTTGACACACTTTAAAAATAAAAAACCCTAAAACATTACTAGCGAATGAATTAGGGTTTTATCCTGAGGTACCTAGCGGATTCGAACCGCTGTAGATGGTGTTGCAGACCACTGCCTAGCCACTCGGCCAAAGTACCGTTTTTCTTTGGTCTGCAAATTTAGTATTTTTTTTTAAATTTCAAATTTAAATTTCATTTTTCTATAAAATTGTAAGAATTCATCATTGTGACGAGGGTTTTAGATTTGGAATGAAGATAATGATTTTGAAGAAGACTATTTGTATCAAGTTCATAATTTTTGAAAAATCAATTTTCTACATACTTTTAATCGATTTTTACAATATCCAGTTGCTTAGTAATTAAGTATATTTGCAGAAAAATTTTACAGTAATGGATAAACTCCAACTTAATACAATCGAAGAGGCGCTGGAAGACCTTAAAAAAGGTAAAATGGTTATCGTAGTAGATGACGAAGACCGTGAAAATGAAGGCGACCTTTTGGCTGCTGCCGAACTTACCACGCCGGAGACGGTTAATTTTATGGCAACCTATGCAAGAGGCCTTATCTGCATGCCACTTACCGAGAAGCGTTGTGATGAACTGGAACTGCAATCTATGGTTTCAAACTCTACCGATCCTAAGGAAACAGCTTTTACCGTGTCCGTAGACCTTTTGGGTAAAGGTGCGACAACGGGCATCAGTGCAGGTGACCGTGCAAAAACGATTCAGGCAATCATGGATTCCGAAACAAAACCTGGTGACTTGATGCGTCCCGGCCACATTTTCCCACTCCGTGCCAAAGAAGGTGGTGTTTTGAAAAGAGCCGGACATACCGAAGCTGCGATTGATTTGACAAGGCTTGCCGGATTGAAGGAAGGTGGTGTCATCTGTGAGATTCTAAAGGAAGACGGTAACATGGCCAGATTGCCTCAGTTGTTGGAATTCGGAAAAAAACATGATATTAAGGTCATCACTATAGAGGATTTAATCCATTACAGACTTAGACAAGGCGGATTGGTGGAAAGGATTGAGGAACGTAAAATCAAAACCCATTTTGGTGATTTTAATTTTTATGTTTTCGAGGAAAAGCCAACAGAGCAAATTCATTATGCTTTGACTAAAGGAACATGGTCTGCAGATGAGTCTATTTTGGTAAGGGTACAGTCTTCCAACTCATACTTTGATGTCTTCAGTAAGTTGTCCAATGGTGAAAACCCGCTGATGCAACAGGTGACTGATCTTATCAATAAAGAAGGGAAGGGTGCTGTGGTTTTTATTAACAATGTATCCAGCAAAGAAAGTATATTGAGCAAGATTCAGCATTTTCTTAACTTTCAGGATGGTACAAGCGAGCAGGCAACTATTGCTCCGAACTTCCGGGATTATGGTATTGGAACACAGATCTTGAAAGATCTTGGTATTCATAAATTTAAAGTGATTACGCAAAACCCCAACATAAAACCCGTGATATCTGGATATGATGTCGAAGTGACCGATATGGTGGCGTTGTAAAATCTTAAGATCAAAATACAAAAACCCTGTCAGAATGTGCTTCAGACAGGGTTTTTTAATTTCTTATTTCTAATAGCAAAAATCGTGCTAAAGTTATTGCTGTTCAAAAAAAAATATTTAACTTCGTCAACGTTAATCAAATCTGATAACACAATTTATTATGCTGAAGCAAAATCTACAACTTAAACTCGGGCAAAAATTAGCCCCGCAACAGATACAACTGATGAAGTTGATTCAGCTTCATACTCTTGAGTTTGAAGAGGAACTGGAGCGCGAACTAGAGGAAAATCCTGCTCTGGAAAAGGTGACAGAGGATAATGCTGAGGAAGATTATTCCAAATCTGATGAAGAGTTTGAGAATGAAGGCAGCGAGAGTATAGAAACAGATTTTGATGTTAACGAATATCTGTATGATGATGAGCCAAGTTATAAAACAGCCAGCAGCAACTATTCCCCAGATGATGAAGAGTTTGATAACCAGTCCCTTTTAACCGAAGGACAAACGCTTTATGATTATCTGATAGAGCAGATCAGGCTGATAAATATTGATGATGAAGACCTCAAAATTGCAGAATACATCATCGGTAATCTGGATACGGATGGCTATTTGAGAAGGGAAACCAAATCTATTGTAGATGATCTCGCATTTTCCCAAGGTGTTTATACGACACAGGAAAAAGTGATCGATATTCTGGAAAATTATGTTCAGAAGCTTGATCCGCCAGGCGTTGGCGCGCGTGACCTGAGAGAATGTCTGCTTCTGCAGATTGAGAAGAAAGTAAGTTCTAACCCAAGTGTGATCCTCGCAGGAAATATCCTTAGAAATCAGTTTGACGCTTTGGCCAACAAGCATTATAACAAGATTCTTCAGAAATATGATATCGAAGAAGAGGACCTGAAAGATGCTTTGGACGAAATTTCCAGACTCTCCCCAAAAGTGGGTGGTAATTTTGACACGCAAACCATCACCATCAATCAGGAGATTATTCCGGATTTTGCCATTCAGGTAAAAGATGGGCAAGTTATCCCGACGCTTAACAACAAAAATGCACCATCTCTAAGAGTTTCGGACGAGTACAAAGAGATTTTGACCACCTATTCTCATGACAAGAATTCTGCAGAACATAAGCAGGCTGCACTTTTCATCAAACAAAAACTGGATGCTGCCAAATGGTACATTGATGCTATTAACCAGCGTCAGAACACGCTTTTGCAGACTATCACAGCTATTGTAAAACTTCAGAAAGATTATTTCCTCAGCGGGGATGAAAAAAATATCAAACCAATGATCCTGAAAGATGTGGCTGATATTACCGGTTTTGATATTTCTACCATTTCCCGTGTGGTAAAAAGTAAGTATGCCGATACACCTAATGGCATTGTTTATCTCAAAAACCTTTTTTCGGATTCTCTTACCAATGACGAAGGTGAAGAGGTTTCTACAAAAGAAATCAAAATGCACCTGCAGGAAGCGATTGGCAAAGAGAACAAAAGAAAACCTTATACAGATGATGCGTTGGTAGGCATATTGAAAGAAAAAGGTTATAACATCGCGAGGCGAACCATTGCAAAATACAGGGAACAGCTCAACATTCCAGTAGCAAGGCTTCGAAAAGAATTATAAAAAAATGCTCCTTGTTTTTAGGAGCATTTTTCATTTAAATTCATCTACAAACCCAACTCTTTCACAGATATTTCGCGCATTTCCACTTTCCTCACTTTACCGGAGACTGTCATTGGGAAGTCATCTACAAATTTCCAGTATTTCGGGATTTTGTAATGGGCAATTTTGCCTTTGCAATAGTCCAGGATTTCGGTTTCGGATAACTCAAATCCTTCGCGTGTTTTCACCCAGGCCATAACTTCCTCGCCATAGCGAACGCTGGGCACACCAATGATTTGAACGTCCAAAATATTAGGGTAGGTGTAGAGGAAATCCTCGATCTCTTTTGGGGAAATGTTTTCTCCGCCACGGATGATAAGATCCTTTATTCTGCCAGAAATTGTAATATAACCCTCTTCATCCATCACGGCCAGATCTCCGGTATGCATCCAGCGGCCGTCATCAATCACTTTTTTGGTGTTTTCGGGATCGTTCCAATATTTCAGCATAACCGAGTAGCCTCTGGTACAAAGCTCACCATGTGTACCACGCTCCACAATTTTACCATTTTTATCGATAATTTTGATTTCCAAATGATCCTGAACGGTTCCTACAGTAGAAACCTGCTTGTCCAGCGGCGTGCCAATCAAAGTTTGCGTAGAAACCGGCGAAGTTTCGGTCATCCCGTAGCAAATCGAAACTTCTTTCATATTCATCTGGCTTTCCACTTTTTTCATAATCTCCGGTGGGCAAACCGATCCTGCCATAACGCCCGTTCTCAGACTCGAAAAATCATATTGTGAAAAATTTTTAACGGCCAGTTCTGCAATAAACATGGTAGGTACACCATATAATGAAGTGCATTTTTCTTTGGAAACCACGTCCAATGTCAGTTCAGCATCGAAACTGTCATTAGGGATCACCATACAAGCGCCGTGTGCCGTGCAGCAAAGGTTACCAATCACCATTCCAAAACAATGGTAAAACGGAACCGGGATGCATACTTTATCTTTCTCGGTGTATTTTAATCGGATACCAATGAAATACCCATTATTGAGGATGTTATGATGAGAAAGTGTAACGCCTTTTGGAAATCCCGTGGTTCCAGATGTGTATTGGATATTGACGGGGTCATCAAACTGTACAGATTCTTCAGTATATTGCAATTTTTCATCAGAAATAGCTTTTCCTGATTCTAAGAAACCTTGCCAGTTATCATCAAAGAAAATTTCAGATTTCAGCGTGGAACAGAATTCCCGGGCATCGGTTATCATTTTTTTATAATCACTGGATTTGAATGTCAGAGAAGAAAAAATGTGCGAAATCTCGGCTTGATTAATTACGAAAATCAACTCGCTGGTTCTGTAAGCCGGGTTGATATTCACCAATATGATCCCGATCCTGGCGGTTGCATACTGCAGAAGTGTCCATTCATAACGGTTGGCAGACCAGACGCCCACGCGGTCGCCGGCCAAAAGCCCAAGTGCTAGTAAAGCTTTTGCAACGTCTGTTGTTTGATTGTAAAATTCTTGATATGTTGCCCGGTACCGCTGATGAGAAGAGATTAGCGCCTCGCGGTTCGGGAATTTATTAACTGTTTTTTTAAGATTTTCACCTATCGTCTCTCCCAGTAGCGGAATATTTGAGTTGCCACAAGTGTATGATAATTTCATGTATAAAAATTTTCAGGATTTAAAATTAAAATAATTCGGGCAAACAGAAAACTTCATTAGGAAAATAGTTCGCAAGTCATTCCATCAGATGTAATAAACACTTTGAATTAAGATTTTTCCATGTTAAGTTGATATTATTAAAAAATATTACATTTGAGAAAAGCCAAATCTAATACAATGAGGTACATTCAGTTAGGTCAGATTCCTCCAAAGCGGCATACCGTTTTCAAATCTGAAGATGATCAATTTTATTACGAACAACTCTTTGGGACCGAGGGATTTCATGGGATTGCATCCTTACTTTATCACATCCACCGTCCTACGCAGATCAAATCTGTTGGCGAGGTAAAAGATGTCTCCCCAAAAATTGCGGTGGAAAAAAATGTTATCCCAAGAATGATAAAAGGTGCCAAAATAACGCCCGAAGATGATTTTTTGGTGAGCAGAAAAGTTCTGATGCTTAACAGTGATTTGAAAATGGGTTTGGCAAAACCAAGGCAATCGATGGATTATTTTTATAAAAATGCAGAATGTGATGAGCTGCTATTTGTGCATGAAGGTATAGGGGTTTTGAAAACTATGCTTGGCAATATCAGTTTTTCTCATGGCGATTATGTGATTATCCCGAGGGGAACGATTTATCAATTAGAATTAGAATCAGAAAACAATGTTTTCTTCTTTATAGAAGCCAATTCACCCATTTATACCCCGAAACGTTACCGAAACGAGTTCGGGCAATTACTGGAACATTCGCCGTTTTGTGAGCGCGACATTATCCCGCCAACGTTTGTGGAGCCCAAAAATAAAAAGGGCGACTTTCTGATCAAAGTCAAAAAGGAAAATCAGATTACCGATTTTGTTTACGCCACACATCCTTTTGATGTTGTCGGCTGGGACGGTTATTTTTATCCTTATAAATTTAATATCAAAAACTTTGAACCTATCACGGGAAGGATTCATCAGCCGCCTCCAGTTCATCAGAATTTCGAAGCGCACAATTTTGTGGTTTGCTCCTTTGTGGCAAGGATGTATGATTATCATCCAAAAGCGGTCCCTGCGCCTTACAATCATTCCAATATAGATTCCGATGAGGTTTTGTTTTACACCGAGGGCGATTTTATGAGCAGGAACCATGTCGATTTGATGGATTTTTCACTGCATCCAGGTGGGATTGTGCATGGCCCGCATCCCGGTGCGATGGAGCGCAGCATCGGTAAAACGTTCACAGATGAGTATGCGGTGATGGTAGATCCTTTCCGCCCGTTGAAACTCACCGAAGAGGCTATAAAAGTAGAAGATCCTGCTTATATGACAAGCTGGCTGGCAGATGAGTCATAGTCTATTTAAAATCAATCTAAAGCTAAGTTTTATCATAGATCAAGAGTTGTTTTTTTTGTAGATTTGTGAGACAAGGTTAACCCTTTTGCAGGCCTCGATTTTTAATTAAAAATTATTGGTTTTGCAAAAAGAAAAGTCAATATCAGATGATCGAAAGAATTAGACTGGAAAGTCTGCGGGATAAAGTAACAACGGCTGAAAATGCTGCGCAGATAATCAAAAACGGGATGGTAGTAGGAACCAGTGGTTTTACAAAAGCCGGAGACAGCAAAGCTGTGTTGCCCGCTCTGGCAGAACGTGGTAAAACTGAAAATCTTAAAATAACACTGATGACCGGTGCTTCTTTGGGACACGGTACAGACGGAAAATTGGCGGAAGCCGGTGTTTTATCCAAAAGAATGCCTTTTCAGGTAGATCCTCTACTGAGGAAAAAAATCAATGAAGGTGAAATCCTCTTCATAGATCAGCACCTTAGCGAAAGTGCGGAGATCCTGCACGGCAAAAGCAAACTGGATGTGGCCGTGATAGAAGCTGCTTATATAGACCGTGATGGCAGCATTGTTCCCACTACGTCTGTAGGCAACTCGGTAAGTTTTGCCGCAATGGCGAAAAAAGTCATTATTGAGATCAATACGCAGGTTCCCGAGGAAGTCTATGGCATCCACGATATTTATCAGGCCGAGAATTACCCCCATAGGAATGTTATCCCAATCGTAGCACCATGGAACAAGATTGGCAGAAAAACAATTCCAGTAGATCCCGATAAAATTGAAGCGATCGTTTTTACGAATGTTAAAGACAGCCCGGCTGACATTGCCGAACCGGATCACAAAACTACAGCTATCGCCCAACATATCCTTGAATTTTTTGAAAATGAAGTCAGGGAAGGCCGTCTTACAGACCGTTTGCTTCCTTTGCAGGCTGGGATTGGTAAAGTAGCCAATGCAGTTTTAACAGGCTTTAAGCATAGTAATTTTTACGATCTCACCATGTTCTCCGAAGTTTTGCAGGACAGTACGTTTGACCTGATTGATGCGGGTGTTTTAAGTTTTGCCTCGGCTTCATCGGTGACAGTTTCTAAGCCTTGCTACGACAGGGTTTTTGGCAACCTCAGCAAGTACAGGGACAAATTTGTTTTGCGGCCTCAGAATATCTCCAATACACCTGGGTTAATTCGCAGGTTGGGAATTATTGCCATTAATACTGCTATTGAATTTGATATTTACGGAAACGTCAACTCCACTCATCTTGTAGGGACCAAAATTATGAATGGTATTGGCGGATCTGGTGATTTTGCAAGAAATGCTTACCTGAGTATTTTTGTAACACAGGCGGCTTCTAAAGAAAATAAAGTGTCCCATGTTTTGCCGATGGTCTCGCATACAGACCATACCGAGCACGATGTCGATATTTTGGTTACCGATATTGGTTTAGCAGACCTTAGAGGGCTTGCTCCAAGGGAAAGGGCGCAATCCATTATAGATAATTGTGTGCATCCGGATTACAAAGAAGAGTTGCAATCCTATTTTGACAGGGCTTGTAGGAGAGGTGGCCACACGCCGCATTTGCTGGAAGAAGCCTTCAGTTGGCATATTCGGTTTTCAGAAACCGGAACGATGAAAAAATAATTTATCATACTTAAAGCTGATTTGTAATCAGCTTTTTTTTGTGCCAATTTTGGTGGGGTTTTTACAAAAAACTAACAATCGTTAGTCTGTTTGGTAAAATTGTTTATCTTGGCCTCATTCATCACAAAATAAAAAAATCCAATGTCAACACTCACTTTTGCCGAGAAAATCGCACAAGCCGAGAATTTTCTCCCAATCAACGGAACAGATTTTATTGAGTTTTATGTCGGAAATGCCAAGCAAGCCGCCCATTTTTACAAAACGGCTTTCGGTTTTCAGTCTGTTGCGTACGCTGGGCCAGAAACCGGCGTTAGAGATAGAGCATCATATGTTTTGCAACAAGGAAAAATCAGATTAGTTTTAACATCCGGTCTTAAGTCAGATTCTCCAATCTGTGAACATCAGAGAAAACATGGCGATGGTGTCAAGATCTTGGCACTTTGTGTAGATGATGCCGAAAAGGCTTTTGAAGAAACCACCAAACGTGGTGGCAAACCATATCTGGAACCTCAAACTTTGACGGATGAGTTTGGTGAAGTGAAGATGTCTGGTATTTATACTTACGGCGAAACTGTTCATATGTTCGTGGAACGTAAAAATTACACAGGCGCTTTTATGCCAGGCTATGAGAAATGGGAAACTGATTATCACCCTACCGATGTTGGATTGTTGTATGTGGACCATTGTGTTGGAAATGTAGGCTGGGACAGAATGATTCCAACAGTGGACTGGTATGAAAAAGTGATGGGATTTGTGAATATTCTTTCCTTTGATGATAAGCAAATCAATACAGAATATTCTGCATTGATGTCAAAAGTAATGTCCAATGGAAATGGTTTTGCCAAATTCCCAATTAACGAGCCAGCCGAAGGTCAGAAAAAATCTCAGGTAGAAGAATACCTGGATTTCTACGAAGGCGAAGGAGTTCAGCATATTGCCGTGGCAACCAAAGATATTGTAAAAACAGTTACGGAACTTAAAAGTAGAGGTGTAGAATTCCTTTCTCCACCACCTGAAGCCTATTATGAGATGATTCCTGAAAGAGTAGGCGATATTGATGAAGATGTCAAAAAACTTCAGAATCTTGGGATTCTTGTGGACTGTGATGAGGAAGGATATTTGCTTCAAATTTTCACAAAACCTGTTGAGGATAGACCAACTTTGTTTTACGAAATCATCGAGAGACACGGTGCTCAGAGTTTCGGTGCGGGCAATTTCAAGGCACTTTTCGAAGCTTTGGAAAGAGAGCAGGAGAGACGCGGAAATCTTTAAACCAAATTATTTTCTTATATTTTTACAATTAAAGCATTATTTTTAATGCTTTAATTTTTTAGGGCAGCTTAATCCGCCTTCCGCTCCCAATCTTTTCACTTCGCTTCACTGCGTAAAAAGGATTTCCGCTCAAGTCGGGCTGCTGTAATTCGACGTTCCAAAAAGAATGTGTAATTTATAACTTTAAACACAAAACCTTAAACTTAATTAAATGAAATCCTTCATCAATTATCCTTCAGATTCAGATTTTTCAATCCATAATATTCCGTTTGGCGTTTGTGTTTTTAATAGAGAATATATTGCCTGCGCCACAAGGATTGGCGATATCGTCATTGATTTGGCAACATTATTTGACCTTGGCTATTTTGAAGAAATACAAGGTTTGGACGATAATATTTTTGAAGGTTATACCATCAACGATTTTATAGAACTCGGGAAACCGGTCACCAATAAAGTCCGTGAAAGGATTCAGCAATTGTTGCTGGAAGATTCTTTACTGTCGAAAGACGAAAGGGCTTTGGAGGAATGTTTCTATAATTTGGATGAAATCCAAATGATGATGCCTTTGCACATCCCCAACTACACAGATTTTTATAGCAGTATCCAACACGCCACCAATGTTGGGATGATGTTTCGAGACCCAGCGAATGCGTTATTGCCAAATTGGAAACATTTGCCGGTTGGTTATCACGGGCGCGCTTCGTCCATTGTTTTATCAGGGATTGATATCACAAGGCCTTGCGGGCAAATCAAACCTGCTGATGCGGATCAACCGATTTTTAGCGCATCAAAACAACTCGATTTCGAATTGGAAATGGCTTTTGTAGTCAATAAAAATACCGATTTGGGAGAGAGGATTTCTGTTGCAGAAGCGGAAGATGCTATTTTCGGAATGATGATTTTCAACGACTGGTCTGCAAGGGATATCCAGAGCTGGGAATATGTTCCGCTCGGGCCATTTTTAGGAAAGAATTTCGGTTCATCTATTTCGCCTTGGATAGTGACTTTGGAAGCGCTACAACCATTCAAAACTCAATCACCGAAGCAAGAACCGGAAGTTTTGGATTATCTGAAATTTGATTGTGATCAAAATTATGACATTAATCTTCAGGTTTATCTGAAACCGGAAAATTCGGAAGACAATCTGATTTCTGAAAGTAATTATAAATTTATGTATTGGAATATGTGCCAACAATTGGCGCATCACACCGTGAATGGCTGTAATGTTGAAGTTGGCGATATTTACGCCAGCGGAACGATTTCCGGTGAAGATGAAAAATCCTACGGTTCTATGTTGGAACTGACCTGGAGAGGAACAAAACCGTTGCAACTCAAAAATGGAATTGAGAGAAAATTCATCGAAGATGGCGATACTGTGACAATGAAAGCCTGGTCAGAAAAAGGCGGAATCCGAGTTGGTTTTGGTGAAGTTTCAGGAAAGATTTTGCCTGCAATTCCATATTAAGATTCTGATTGGATTTAAACACTTAAGTTACTTTATAGTAAATTAATTCTGTAAAAAAAAGTTCACTTTAGCCGAAAATCAAAGATTTTCAAAACTTAAGTGTTAAAAAAAATAACACAAATGATTACACAAAAGAAATTAAATGATTTAGCTTATAAAATTGTTGGAGCGTGTATTGAGGTTCACAAGTTAGTAGGACCAGGGTTATATGAAGAAGTTTATCATCAATGCTTGGAAAAGGAATTTAAAATATTGGGATTGAGTTTTAAAAGTGAGCTTCAAATTCCATTTTTGTATAAAGGTGAAAATATAAATTGCAAATTAAAATGTGATTTTTTTATTGAAGATTTGATTGTATTAGAGTTAAAATCTGTGACTGATTTACACAATATTCATAAAGCTCAAACAATGAATTATATGAATCTATTGAAAGCTCATCGTTCCATTTTGATTAATTTCAATGTAAATAATATTTACCACGAAGGCTATGAAACTTTTGCAGCGAAATCGTTTCAATACCTCTCAAAAGAATAAAACAAAAATCTTTGATTTTCAAAACTTAATTGTACTTAATCAAAAAAAAATAAATCTCTATAGTGACTTAAGTGTTAAAAAATGAAAACCATCATCCCTTCTGATATTTCGCCCGTTCAGCTACAACAAGTGATGCAAACCGCGATTGCGCCAAGGCCAATAGCTTTGGCCAGTACGATTAACAACAAAGGTGAGATTAATCTTTCGCCGTTTAGTTTTTTCAATATGTTTAGCACCGTTCCGCCGATTGTGATTATTTCACCTTCCAGAAGAGTGCGTGATAATACGACAAAACATACCCTGGAAAATCTGAAAGAAGTCCCGGAATTGGTTATTGGAAATGTCAATTTCGATATGGTTCAACAGGTTTCTTTGGCGAGTACCGAATATGAGTATGGCTTGAATGAATTCATTAAATCAGGATTGACGATGAAACCCGCAGACATTGTAAAACCACCTTTGATTGCAGAATCGCCGGTTAATTTTGAATGCAAAGTTTTGGAAATTAAATCGCTTGGCAATCTTGGCGGAGCCGGGAATCTTGTGATTGCGGAGATTGTCAAAATTCATATCCAAGAAAAATATCTGGATGAAGCAGGGAATCTTGACCAGAAACAATTGGATTTGGTTGCGCGGTTAGGAGGTAATTTCTATTCCAGAAACAATGAAAATAATATCTTCGAAGTTCCAAAACCATTGGTTACGAAAGGGATTGGCTACGATAATTTACCGTTCGAAATCAAATCCAGCGGTATTTTTACAGGTAACGACCTTGGAATGTTGGCAAATATCGAAATTCTGCCGTTGAGCGGTTTTTCTTCGGAAAAAGATGTACATTTATTAGCACAACAATTTTTAAAAAATAATGAAATAGCAAAAGCCTGGGAAATTTTAAAAATATGATAATGACCTGACAATTAAACTAAAAAACCAAAAACTAAACTATGAAAAAAACGGTATATGCAGCCATCATCAGCTTCCTGATTTTGGTTATCATGGTATCCGTTTTCGGTGTTATCAATACAGAACTTAGCCTGAAAAACGAAACAGCCAATCCCAAAGACTGCATTTCTCTTATTACCGGACGGGATCTTTGTCTTTGTATAAAAACATTCAAAATTATCATTATTGTTTGCCTGATATTAGCTTCGGGATTAATAAGTTTCCGACACAGAATTGTGAAAAACTAATTAAATGGTTCACCAAGAATTAAAATATTCTTTAAATCTCTCTTGAAATCTTGTTCTTGTCATCCTCAGCCACAACCTGCGCTTTGTACAGTACAGAATAATAACCATTCTTAGCCAACAATTCCTGATGTGTGCCTTCTTCCACAATTAATCCGTGGTCCATCACAATGATTTTGTCCGCTTTTTCTATGGTAGAAAGTCGGTGCGCAATAATGATGGAAGTTCTGTTTTTCGTGATTTTTTCCGTTGCTCTTTGGATCAGTTTTTCACTTTCGTGATCGATGGATGAGGTAGCTTCGTCAAGAATCAGGATTTTTGGGTCAGAAAGATAAGCTCTCAAAAATGACAGCAATTGTCTCTGCCCAAGCGAAATAGATGAACCGCGCTCACTCACTACATAATCGTAGGAGCCGGGCAGTTTTTCTATAAACTCGTCCACTTCAATTTCGTGTGCGGCTTTTTTGATTTTGTCCAGTGTAATGTCCTCATCACCCAAAGTCAGGTTTTCAAAAATGCTACCGTGGAAAAGGAAAACATCCTGAAGCACCACACCAATATGACTTCTCAGGTTGTATAATTCGTAATCTCGAATGTCCACATTGTCCAGCAATATTTTTCCGGAATTAATGTCGTATAGTCTGGTAATCAAGCTGATAATGGTAGATTTTCCTGCTCCTGTTGCACCCACAATGGCAACTGTTTCTCCAGGGTTGACTTTAAAATCAATACCTTTCAAAACTTCCTGCTTGTCATCGTAAGCAAAATGAACATCCTCAAATTCTATTTTACCGTCAAAGTGATCTTTGCAAATCGTTCCGTTGTTAGGCATGGCCTGATCTTCGTCCATCACGCCTAGAACCCTTTCTGCGCCTACAATCCCTCGTTGGATATTATTGAAACGATCGGCAATCTGTCTCAACGGACGGATGAGCATATTGATAAATTGGATAAACGCAATAATAACACCGGGTGTAGACTTGATAAATCCACCATAAAATAAGATAAATCCAATGAAAAGTGAGGAAATCAATTCGACAACGGGGAAGAATAGTGAAAAGATGAAAACAGTTCTCAGCAAGGCTTTTTTAAGTTCAATATTGATCTTGTCGAATTTGGTAAATTCTGCTTCCTGACGGTTAAAAACCTGAATGAGTGGCATCCCGCCTAAACGTTCCTGCACAAAACTGTTTTGGGTTGCCGTCCAGCTTCTTTCCAGTCCAAAAGCCACTTTCAGTTTTTTCTGAAAAACCCTCGTAATGACTACCATTATCGGCAAAATAGCCAGTGAAATAATGCTGAGGTGCGTATCTACCTGAAACATAGCGAATAGCACCATTACAATTCTCAGGATGTCGCCAAAAACCATTAGGAAACCATCCGTATAAACGGTGGCAATAGTTTCTACATCGCCTACGGCTCTGGTGACTAGATTTCCTATTGCTGTTTTGTCAAAAAATGAAGTCCGGAAATAGATCAACTTGTGATAAAGCCGCTCCCTAATGTCACGGATGACGTTTTGCGAAATAAAATTGGAAAAATAAACCAGAAAAAAGTTGAGAACCGTCTCTGCAACCACAAGGCCAATCAGCAGGTAAATGTGCTTCATCAGCTGCGCTTTGTCCTTAAGCTGGACGATGTCTATATCAACAACATTTTTGGTAAGAATCGGGCGGTAAGTGGAAACGATGGCTAAAACAATCGAGATAATCAGCGTGAGGATAAACCACGAACGGAATTTCATTCCAATCAGGAAAAGCCGTTTTACAATGCTCCAAGTATTTTGTTCTTTCATTTTTTTGTCTTGGGAATTTCCAAAATTGAAAAATCTTTGCAAAAATAAGATTTTAAAAGTTTACAGCTCTGCCAACCAATTTAATTTTAAGTTACCAGTCATAGCCAACATCTACCAAAAAAAGACCTTGGGCAGGTGCGGAAACACCGGCAGAATTCCGGTATTGGTCTTCGATAATAGTCCGTAAATCGTTGGGGGCAATTTTTCCACTACCAATTTCTATCATGGTGCCAACAATCGCTCTCACCATATTTCTCAGGAAACGGTCAGCGGAAATGGTAAATTTAAGTTGCGTTCCAAGTTGTTCCCATTCGGCTTTGTAGATTTTGCAAATGTTGGTCTTGTTGTCTGTGTGAAGCTTGGCAAAACTGGTAAAATCATCATACTCGAAGAGGATTTTGCAGGCCTCGTTCATTAGTTCAACATCAAGTGGTTTTTGCCGCCAATACTGCCACGAAGAATCTTTGGAAAAAGGATCTTTTTCCAGCGAAATGTAATATTCATAAGTCCTGAACGTTGCCGAAAAACGGGCGTGCAGGTCATCAGGGACAAGGAAAATTCTTTTAATAGCAATATTTTCCGATAGGAAAGAGTTGAGTTTGTAAACCAGATTGTCGTCCGGGATTTTTTCGGTTTCAAAATGGGCAAACATCTTTTTGGCGTGCACGCCAGTGTCTGTTCTGCCGGCTCCTGTCGTTTTTATCGGTTCACGAAGAATGATGGACAGCGCTTTTTCCAGTTCTTCCTGTACAGAAACTTGTCTTGGCTGTATCTGGTAACCAAAGTAAGCGGAACCGTTGTAAGAAAACTCTATAAAATATCTCATTTCGGCGGTAAATTTCCTGAAATTTTTTTAATTATTAAGAACTTCTTAATTTGTAATTTTGTAAAGTTCTTAGTTTATCAAAATAATGAAGCCATCATCCAAAAACAAACTTTCGCAGCCATCAGAATTTATCAAAATGATGGTGATAATTTTAGTCTTTGTCTCCGTTTTTCTTTTTAGTAAAACCCTTTCAAAAGAGCAGATAATTGTAAATGTTTCAGTGTTATCAATTCTGTTTTTTATCCTGCAATTGGTTTTTGTTGTGATGTATAAAAAGGGAATCAAGACCGCGGCTTTTTGGCTTTTGATCTTGATTGTTGTGTCCGCAGGTACGGGCGGATTTATCCTTTACAAGATGCTGACAGCTGGGCAGATTTTAATTCAGTAAATTAATTGACAGAATAGATAATGAAACGTATTCTTCTTTTATCAGACACCCATTCTTACATAGACGATAGGATTTTGGACTATGCAAAAGATGCCGATGAAGTATGGCATTGCGGAGATTTTGGGAATTTGGCAGTTATTGAAGCATTGGAAAAAATAAAACCAATCCGAGGCGTTTACGGTAACATTGATGATGCTAAAATCCGTACGATTTTTCCAGAAGTTTTAAGTTTCCGATGCGAAGAAGTGGATGTTTTGATGATCCACATTGGTGGCTATCCGGGTAGATATTCTCCGTTAGCCAAGAAAGAAATTGAAGAGAATAAACCTCAATTATTTATTTCGGGGCATTCCCATATTCTGAAAGCAATGTTTGATAAAAAGAATAATTTGCTTCACCTGAATCCCGGTGCCTGTGGGAAATATGGCTGGCACAAGGTGCGGACGATGATGCGCTTCACTATAGAAAAAAGCGAGGTCAAGGATCTGGAAATTATAGAACTAGGTAACAGAGCTTAATAATGGGAGTGTTTGAAAATTAATTAGTTACAAAAATCTATGCAAGTTGGCGATCTGGTTTCGGTTATTGATGACAATCTTCGGGGAAAGGTAGTTAGGATTATTGCAGATCAGGTTAAGATAGAGGATGAGCACGGTTTCACCTATCATTTTAAGCAATCTCAGTTAACGATTATTGATGATGATTTATACAAAAATTCGCCTGTTGTCAGAAAAACGGAAACATCAAAATTAATATCAAAAAAGCACAACAAATCACCACTTAAAGTTGATCTGCACTTTGATCATTTGGTTAAACACCCTTCAGGATATGATGCTTTTGAGAGGCTGATGATTCAGAAAGAAAAGTTATTGGAAACGATTGATTTTTGCAGGAAAAATAAGATCAAAAACCTGCAGGTGATCCACGGTATTGGCGATGGCGTTTTGCAAAAAATGGTTTATGACATCCTGGAAGGCCTCACCAATATCGAGTATGATAGTGATGGTTTTTTCTACCATCAGTCTGGGAAAGTTGAAGTCCGGTTTTTATAGATTTAATTCAAATTAACATTTTCTGGGGCGTTGGCCCAAAGAAGGAACTCGCCTCCCAAATTTTGCATAATTTTTTTCCAGAGATTCTGGTCATTAGGAACGGTATAATCCAAATTATAGACATCCACTACGGTCCACATTTTATTTTGCAGCTCGCTTTCCAATTGCATTGCAGCCCAGCCGGAATAGCCTGAGAAAACCTTAATATCCGCAATATTTGTTCTGCCTTCTACAATAGAAGCAACAACAGAATCCATGTCTTCGGTAAGGTAAAAGTCATCATTGATGTCTGAGTAATGTGTCGTTATTTTTTGGCCTTTCAGGATAAAGAACACTTTGTCATTCTCTACCGGACCGCCTTCATACAATTCTACCGGGAAACCAAATATATCCAACAGCCGCGAACTCATATTCTGATTTTTTTTGTTGAGGATGAGTCCAAATGCGCCATTCTCGTTATGGTCTGTAATCAGTACAACAGAGCGCGAAAATATGTCTCCTGAAGAATCCGGGGTTGATATTAATATTTTACCTTTGTAAGAGTAATTCATACATCAAAGCTATAAAAAAAATATTTTTTTTGAAAAAATAAACTGTAAAGATTTGGGGTTAAATCTCAATTTTTCTTCATTTTTTTAATTTAAACCTGATAATTAATGATGAGTCATTCCGAAAACCTGCATGATAAAAGAAGGGTATATAATAAATCCCAATTAATAGAATCCGAAGTCCGGGAAAATCCCATGGAGCAATTCCGGGACTGGTTTTTGGAAGCTGAAGAACATCCAGAGATTGCTGAAACCAATGCCATGGCCATTTCCACTGTGGAAGAAGACGGCTGCCCCAGAACCAGAATGGTTTTGCTAAAATCTTATAACGAATATGGTTTTATATTTTATACCAATTACGATAGCAGAAAAGGACAATCGCTGGAGAGAACCAAAAAAGCCTGTCTCAGTTTTTTTTGGCCAAGCCTGGAACGGCAAATTATTATCAAAGCCAATGTGGAGCGAATTGCCGAAAACCTAAGTGACGGCTATTTCCATTCCCGCCCAAAGGGTAGCCAGTTGGGTGCGGTAGTTTCGCCTCAGAGTCAGGTGATCCCGGACAGGAGTTTTCTGGAAAACCAGTTAAAAGATTTGGAAACCGCATACGAAGACAAAGAAGTCCCAAGACCCGAAAACTGGGGCGGCTATATCGCAAAGCCCTACGAAATCGAGTTTTGGCAGGGCAGGCCAAACCGTCTGCATGACCGTATCCTATATTCTCTTACCGAGGATTATGACTGGCAGATTGTAAGGCTGGCACCGTAATTTTTTTAACATTTTTTATAATTGTCTTAACTCATTTTTAGTTATAATTTTTCGTTATTTGTTTGTAATAACAATGTAAACAATTAATTATGAAAAATGTAATGAGAATGATTGGTGTTCTTTCACTAGGTGTTTTGTTGTCTTTCAGTCTTTTGAAGGAGAAAAAAGTGGTGGTTATAGATGCCGGCCATGGTGGGCAAGATTTAGGGATTAACCGGGATGGTTTTGTGGAAAAAGATGTTGTGCTACAGGTGGCTAAAAAGATTAAAGAACTTAACAGAAACCAAGATCTAGAAATTATCCTAACCCGCGATGATGATTCTTATCCGGCCCTGTCAGAGAGGACTGATCTTGTTAATAAAATTAATCCGGATCTTACCATCTCGTTGCATATCAACAGTTCGCCAAAAGCCAATTCTGAAAAGAAAGGTGCCGAAATTTTTTATAAAGACAATGAGGCTTCTAAAGTGTTAGCCGATAAACTGGCCACCAAATTTAATAACTGCCCTGTGAAAACCGAAAAGCTGCACATGCTGAGAATGTCTAATAATCCTTCACTTTTGCTGGAATTGGGATTTGCCAATCAAAAAGATGAAAGAGAATACCTCGCTAGCGACAAAGGCCAAAAAGAAACGGCTGAGAAAATATTGAGTTTTCTAAACGAGAATTAATTTACGATAAAGGCTTGGGTTCTTTGAGTTTTTCGTCGTAATCATGCAGCAGGTTATGCTCAGGCGTCTGCTCTATGGCGTGCATGATCTTATCGAGAATCTCCGTTGCGGACTCATTGTCATAATCGATATCCAGTGCCGGTTTAAACTCCATAGTTGGTTTTACGCCGGTTACTTTTATTTTGAGGCCTTTCTTGTCAAATGCCCTACGGAAACCATTAATTTTGATGGGGATAACAATGGGTCTTTGGTTTTTGATAAGCTTTGCTGTGCCCTTTCTTCCCTGCGCATACGCAGAAGTTGTACCTTGCGGAAAGGTAATTACCCAGCCGTTGTCCAGAGCTTTCATAATATTTTCCACTTCGCTGAGGTCCACCATTCGGTTGACGTTTTTACCTTCGGCACGCCATGTTCTTTTAACTGTTACTGCGCCGGCAATTTTAAAAATCCTTGCCAAGATACCTTTGTTCATCGTCTCTTCCGCTGCCACGTAGTAGAAATCAACTTTTGGGTTTAGCAGGTAAACCGGGTTTTTGATGGTGTTGTGATAACCATTGTTCACAGCGCAAAAAGCGTGATACATAGCGGCCACATCAGCAAAATAAGTCTGGTGGTTAGACACAAACAGCACGTTGCTGGCTGGTAAATCAGTCAGGTTTTCGGTACCGGTGATCTTCAGTTTATTGAAACCATTGAATCTTCTGTAAGAGACCAATCCCAAGATGAAGATAATCAGCCTTTTCAGGACGTAGATGTTGCCAAAGGAATCAGTGAATATATTTTTTTTTGCCATTGATATCAATTATTAATTTCCAGTGCAGGAAATCAAATGCAAAATTAAACATTTTTTAACAAGTTACTGAATTCACTTAGGATCATTGCTGTGGCACCCCAGATAATATAGCCATTAAAATCAATCACCGGCACTTCATAACCTTTGGTAGAAGGTAATGCCAGCATTTTTGGCTGATCCGGAAGGCTCAGTAATGATGCGATTGGGAATTCTATCAATTCCACAGCCTCGGTCTCCTGAAGAAAAAATTGAGGATTCTTCTTGGTGTAGGAAATAAATGAATGAACATAGAAATTGCTTGGCGGAATGTAGATAGGCGACATCTCGCGGATGATGCGGACATAATGCATGTCAATTCCCATTTCCTCAGAGGTTTCGCGCTTTGCCGTGTAAGAAAAGTCGGGGTCTTCCGGCTCTTTTTTGCCGCCAGGTAATGATATTTGCCCGCTGTGGCGGTCATTCTCATTAATACTTCTCACAATAAGGGGGAAATGCCATTCATTATCTTTCAGATAGAGTAGTATATTTACAGCAGCCAGTTTGGGATTCTTTGTAAGAATATCTTCGTAACTGTACAATGGGCGATAGGGCGGAGAATACACTTTGTGGGCATTTTCCCCCAGTAATTCCGCTTTTTTGATATCTGTTAATAAGTCTTTTCCAAAGATTGGCATATCTCAAAGATAAGAAAAATTACAGCACCTTCTACCGCAAAAATGCAAATAATCAATGAATCCTTCAATAAAAAAGCCGCCAAAATAGGTTGGGCGACTTGTATTGGGTTTTAAGGAAATTTTGTTAAAAAAAATCTTATAAAGTAATCCCACGCCCTGCATAGAAATCCAAAACCTTGATGCTGAATAAGTAATTATATTTGGCTTGGGCTACGGATCCTTGGGCATTTGCATAATTATTCCGTGCGATATTCACATCATAAATGGTAGAACGGCCGGCTTCATAACTTTTTTCGGCAAAGTCCAATGCCAGTTTTGTGCTGCGTTCTGCTTCTGTGGCAGCGGTGTAAACTTCGTAATTAGAATCTGCGTTAAACTGAGCCTGCTGTATATCCTGTTTCAGTTGTAGTTTCTGCTGATCCAGATTATTTTTGGCGAGACTCTGATTGATCTTGCTCTGCTCAACCTGTAGTTTGGTAATACCTTTGTTAAAAATTGGGATGTTGGCAGAGAGGCTCAACTGTTGCCCGAAGTTATCACTGTATTGTTGAGTGAAATTTCGTTCTTTGATGGGGACGGGATTGCCCTGTGCATCTACACCATAGCCAATGGTATTTTTATTAAGCAAGTTATTGTAAAAACTTCCGATGCCTGCAGTAGCTGTTATTGTAGGCCAGAAGTTGGTTTTTACCACTTCACTCTCAGCCTCAGCAGACTTTATACGTTGTTCTGCAGCCTTTACCACGGGTTGATTGGCATAAGCGGTCGTAATAACATCTTCTACAGATTCGGTTTGTGGTGCAAGGTTATCGGGTACCGGGATGTCAACCACGTCAAAAGCCCGATAGTCCGGCAGCTGAAGAAGTTGTGCCATAGCGAACAAAGCCTTTTCCACGTTAATCTCCGCTGTTTTGACATTTTGTTTTTCCCGTGCTAATGACGCTGTTGCTTCTGCAAGAACGGTCTGTGCCGTGGTACCAACCTCGGTGGTGATTTTGGCACGGTCATAGAGTTTTTGGGCGTTATCCCTGGCGCTTTCAGATATTTTCTTGATCTCCCTGTTCAACATCACGTTCAGATATTGCTGTGCAATCTGCAGGGCAATATTATTTTTAACGGTTTCTATGTCCAGGAGGTTGGCCTCTAGGTCATAATTGGTCTTGCGGACTGTCTTTTCCAGCCTTCCATTGTTATAGACCAATACGTTGGCTCCAATATTAGCCCCGTTATAGTAACTGTCATTTCGTATACTGTTGGTGCCCACCAATGTTTGCCCAAAATTGGCATTATTGGAAATCGTCCCCGAGACAGATGGCAGGTATTGCCTCTTGGCCATATCCAGATTTTTTGCCTGGACATCCTTGTTGTACGTTTGCGCCTGAACCTGCAGGTTATTTTTTACCGCATAATCCACACATTCCTGAATGGTCCATTTTTTCTGTGAAAACCCTAGAATCCCCAGAGAAAGCAGCCCGATGCAAAATATCTTTTTTAGCATAAAAGAAAAATTATACCTAATAAGACAACACTTTCCCGAAATTGTTACGGATTGTCTTAATTTTTTTTGTGGGCGTGCCCCCTTGTTTTCTCTTATAGCTTTTCCAGTCTGGCTTTTAGCTTTTGGCTTGGAAAAAACAAGCGGTCGGTCTACGGGCAGTCGCTCTGCTTCTTCGGCGCAGGAGCTCCAACAATGCCCTCCGCCCTCACGCGCTGGAGCAAGTAGAAAATTTATCAATAAAGTTGAAGCTTCTTAATAGTTTTTAATAACATTTTTACTGTTCGCAATCCTTGCATGGGCTAAAACATAGTATAATTATCAGATATTCAGAAAATTTTAATTGGTACTTGTAACATTTCTTTACAAGCGTTTACTTATCATCTAAAATCCGGCAAATGTCCCATCCTATTCTCAAAATAGAAGATCTCAACAAGTCCTACGATACGGGGAAAAGCAAACTTCATGTACTGAAGGGCATCAACCTAAGCATCAATCAGGGCGAGTTTGTATCCATCATGGGAAGTTCGGGATCTGGGAAATCCACATTGCTCAATATCATAGGTATTCTGGACGAGGCCGATTCTGGTGTTTATGAACTCGACGGTTTTCCCATCAAACACCTCACCGAAGTTAAAGCTGCAGAATACAGAAGCCGTTTCTTAGGGTTTATTTTCCAGTCCTTCAATTTGATTAATTACAAAACAGCGCTGGACAATGTTGCGCTACCACTGTATTATCAAAACGTCTCCCGCAAAGAACGCACAAAAAAAGCAGAGGAATACCTGGAAAAAGTAGGCCTCCGAGAATGGGCAGAACACCTCCCAAGTGAACTCTCCGGCGGGCAGAAACAGCGTATTGCCATCGCAAGAGCCTTGATTACAGATCCCAAACTAATCTTGGCAGATGAGCCAACCGGCGCTTTGGATTCCAAAACCACACACGATATCATGAAACTGCTTCAGGAGATTAATAATGAAGGCAAAACCATCGTAGTTGTAACCCACGAGCCCGATGTGGCCGCACAAACCAAAAGAAACGTTGTCCTAAAAGATGGCCGCATAGAAAGTGACGAATTTATCAACCAGATTGTATTGTAAAGCTAGAAGGACGAAGTCTGATGAAGGTGCTTAATGAATTGAAAATAAATAAAAATTTAAAAATAAATTATGCGAAAAGCTGGAAACATCCAACTTTGAGCTTCCAACCTAAAAATTATGTTTGACCTAGACCGCTGGCAGGAGATTTTCAGTTCTATTCGCAGTAATGTATTGCGAACGGTGTTATCGGGTTTTACGGTTGCGCTGGGACTTTTTATTTTTATTGTGCTTTTCGGGATAGGTAATGGGCTTAATAATTCTTTTTCTAAAGCCTTTATGCAGGATGCTACCAATCTTATCATGATTTTTGGGGGAAAAACGACTTTACCATATGCAGGATTACAGTCGGATCGGCAGATTACATTTAATAATTCCGATTTTGATGCATTGCAAAAAGAAGGTGGCAACAAGATAGAATATGCCTCACCAAGATATACCAGTAATATGGTGGTGAAATATGGTAAAGAGAGTGGCAGTTATCAGATTAATGGTGTGCTGGGTGATGAAAAATTCCTGGAAAACCGTACCATGATAGATGGGCGATATATCAATCAACTCGATAACCAGCGTAAGCAAAATGTGGCAGCCATCGGTAGGATGGTATGGCGGGACCTGATAAAAGATGGCAATCCAATTGGTAAGGATTTACAAGTTAATGGCACTATGTTCCGTATAGTAGGTGTTTTCTCGGACCCGGGTGGCGATTGGGACGAAAGACATATTTCAATCCCACTTTCTACATTGCAGCAGATGAAAAAAAGTTCGGATACAGTAAGTACGATTATGTTGTCCTATAATCAGAAACTTACGCCAGATCAGGCAGTAAACTATGGCAAAGAGGTTGAGAAGACCATTAGGAAAAGACATAAAATTTCGCCGGAAGATAAACAGGGTGTTTTTGTAAATAATAATGCCGAAAATACAAAGGATTCTTTTGCCTTCCTCTTTGTTATCACAGCAGTTGTTGGATTTATAGGAATGGGAACGCTTCTGGCAGGGATAATTGGCATCAGCAACATAATGGTGTACATCGTGAAGGAACGTACCAAGGAGATCGGCGTTAGAAAAGCCATTGGTGCAAAACCTGCTGGGATTGTCGCGCTTATTTTACAGGAGAGCATTGTAATAACCGTAATCTCTGGTCTTATCGGTGTTGGCCTTGGTGTGCTTGCCCTTAAACTGATAGGCAATCATCTAGAAGACTTCTTTATTACAGATCCATCTGTTGGGTGGGGACTTGTAGTGAGTGCCTTTTGTTGCCTCATTCTTTCCGGAGTTATTGCCGGGTTTGTGCCTGCATACAGAGCCTCCAAAATAAAACCTATCGAAGCTCTGAGAGCAGATTGATCTTGATGTTTTTTTAAAATTTGGTCTAAGAAAATAATAATAGCAATATTGGAGAGTCATCATAAAAATCATTAATCATTTAGAAATAAAGGCGTGAACATACTTTTTAAAAGAGATACCTGGCAGGAGATCTATTATTCTTTACGGAATAACAAGCTCCGCACATTCCTCACCATGATTGGTGTGGGCTGGGGCATGTTTCTCTATGTAAGCCTTCTGGGTGCGGCAAAGGGTATGGAGAATGGTTTCAACAAGCTTTTCTCGGGGTTTGCGACCAATTCTATCTTTCTGTGGCCTCAAAAAACCAATATTCCATTTGATGGTTTTCCAAAAGGCCGAACTATGACTTTGCACCTGAAAGATATTGATTATCTACAGCAAAAGATCCCCGAGATCGACTATATCTCGCCACAAAGTGTGCGCGGAAATTTTGGTACGCCGGGAGACCAAATCTCCAGAAACGGTAAAAAGAATACTTATATGATTACTGGTGACTTTCCCGTCGGTAATCAGATTTCACAGAAGAAACTGATCTATGGGCGTTATCTTAATGACCAGGATATCAATATGAAAAAAAATGTCATCGTTATTGGTGAGGAAGTCTATAAAAACCTTTTTGATGCCGGTAAAAAGGAGAATCCTATTGGTAAATCCGTTAACTTGAAAGGTATCTTTTTCACTGTCATTGGCGTTTTCAGAGTGAAGAAAGGTGGCGGTATGGAGAACGACAGATCGGCATATATTCCTTTTTCCACTTATACCGGCTTGTACAATGAAGGTGACAAAGTGGGCTTTCTGGCCATCGTAGGTAAGCCCAACGCCGATATTGGCATGGTGGAAAACAAAGTTAAAGATGAGCTGAAAATATTAAACCATGTTTCTCCGGAAGATACCAATGCGTTTGGAAGTTTCAATGTAGGTAAAGAATTTAAGAAATTGACGGGATTCCTTTCTGGTATGCAGCTGTTGACTGTTATTGTCGGTACGCTTACGATACTTGCGGGTGTTATTGCTATTTCAAACATATTGCTCATCACGGTAAAAGAGAGAACAAAGGAAATAGGCATTAGGCGAGCGCTGGGAGCCAAACCTTCCGAAGTTCGGAACCAGATTTTGCTGGAGAGTGTCGTTATCACGTTGTCGTCGGGTCTGTTGGGATTTCTAGGCGGGATATTTCTGCTGATGATTCTCAACCTTGTAACCCGGAATAATGATGCTTTTCCGTTCTATAACCCAACGGTAGATTATAGTAATGTTTTTACGGCGATGGGAATTATGATTGTACTGGGATTGCTTATAGGACTTATCCCTGCGCAAAGAGCTGTTAAAATACGACCTATTGAGGCACTCCGAACAGAATAAAATGTCCTTTAATAAGGTTAAGAAAATATTGATTTAATACAAACAAAAAAAACGATATCTACATAATGGAAAAAAAGAAATTTACATTCAAAAAAGCCATTTCCATACTTTTGGGATTACTGTTTATCATTGCTGTGATTGGCTGGATCGGTTATCTCATCAAGTCTAATTCTACAGAAAATGAAGTTTTTCTCAGCAGGAAGCCTGTCATTAAGAATTTGGATGACAAAGTAATGGCCACTGGGAAGATAGAACCACAGGAAGAGATCGAAATCAAACCCAATATATCTGGGATTATCCAGAGCATTAGCGTTAAAGAAGGCGATAAGGTGCAAGCAGGTCAACTATTGGCCGTTATAAGAATTGTACCCAATGTGACTGATGTGAATAATGCCACAATGAATGTTACCAATTCACAAATCCAGCTCAATAATGCCAAAATTAATGTTGATAATCAGGATAAACAGTTTGCAATGCAGGAGAAGCTTTACAAACAGGGAGTAATATCCAAGCAGGAATATATTACATCTCAACAACAGTTGCAGACGACTTTGCAACAGAAGAAGCTGGCCGCACAGCAACTGAATGCCGCACAGAAACAATTGCAGATAGTGAGAACCGGTGCTACGCCAGAGTTGCAAAATATGGCAACCACGCAAATCCGGGCAAAAGCAGCCGGTACTGTTTTGAAAATCCCTGTAAAAGTTGGTAGCCAGGTTATTGAAGCCAATGCCTTCAACCCTGGTACTACAATATGTTCTATCGCAGATCTTAATTCTTTGATTTTCAAAGGTAATATAGATGAAGCGCAAGCCGGTAAACTTAAGCAGGGTATGGAGATGAATGTGGTAATAGGTGCGCTGCAAAATAAAACTTTCCCGGGCAAACTAACGCTTATTGCCCCTAAAGGGACTGATGAAAACGGAACCATCAAATTTGCAGTGGAGGGTGATGTTTATAACAAAACAGGCGAGTATATTAGAGCAGGTTTTAGTGCCAATGGCGAGATTTTACTGAGTTCAGAGAAAAATGCATTATTGCTTGATGAGTCTCTTATACAATATGAGAAGGGTAGTAACAAAGCCTTTGTTGAGGTAAAACAGGCTAATGGAAGTTATAAAAAAACATATGTCAAACTCGGCGCCAGTGATGGTATCAATGTACAGATATTATCCGGTATTGATAAAAATGCGGAGGTCAAAGTTTGGAATCCATCTGATAAAGACAAAGAAGAGCTGAAAGACCAGCAGAAAAAATAGACCTTTAGATTATAATTGTTAAAGGAATCCGCAGCTAGGTTATTAGCTGCGGATTCTATTTTTATAGAGATATAACATTACAAAAAACCACCGCGGAAAAAGCAGTGGTTTTATATTATTTGAGGCTTTTTATATTACATTGGCCCTTGCTCATCGCCGCCATTATCATTGGCATTAATGTCTTTTTTACGTTTAGGTTGTTCTATTTTTTCACCTTGTTTAAATCTGTAAGTTAAAGAAATAGAGGCCTGTCTTGGTTGCCATTGCATGTATGAGTCTCTTGTACTGTTGGCCGTATAAGTAGTAGCCCGCATAGATCTGGTATTGAAAATATCCTGAATGTTGAACGCGATCGTACTATTACCGTTCCAGATGGTTTTGGAAGCGCCGAAATTAACAGCATACATATCTTTTCTGTTTTGATAATCTGTTTTCTGACCACCTCTGTAGAAACCTTGCAATTGGAAATTAAATGTTTTGTCAATTTTAAAGGTAGAGGTCAAACGGGTTCTTGTAGAAATACCTTTACCGGTAAAATTAGCGGTGGCAACAATAGGGTTTAGGTTTTCATCAACCGTATCATACTGCGTGCTGCCTTTGGTATTGTAACCAAATACATCCAAATTTCCCATGAATTTTAGCCAGCTGGTTGCATCCCAGTTAAAATTAAGATCCAATCCATAGCGGTCATCTGTCCCCAGGTTGATAGGCTTGGTGTGAAATACAATTCTGTTCATCACTGCACCTGTTTCGTCTTTGTACTCTTCGCTTTTGTTATAAACCAGCATTTTCATGTCGTCGGTCTGATGTCTGTAGTACAATGTAGGATTAATGGTGAATTTTCTCTTGGAGATGCTGTAACCCACTTCATAAGAATCTACGTAAGAAGGGTTGAGATCTATATTACCATCAAAGATGTTTTGATTATCGCTGTAACTTGGGTTTGGGATTAAGAAAAAGCCTCTTGGGCGGTCTATTCTTCTGGAATAGTTAACCAGGATTTGGTTGTCTTTGGCGACTTCATAGCTTAAAAATACGCTTGGAAAGAGATTATTGTAATTTTTCTTTTTATTAGACATGGTATCCGTTCCCTGCATGTTTTGATAATCTATCGTCACATTGGAGATCTCATCTCTAAGTCCTAGTTGATATCCCAGTTTACCTACTTTACTTTTGAACTGAAGATAAAATGCATTAAAGAGTTCTTTGTAAGTTGCATCGTATGTATAAAGCCCCAGGTAATTAAGCGCTGGATCTTTAATGGTACTTTGCTGTACATTATTATCATAATCATTGGTGTTGGCATCCAGGCGGTATCCGGCTTCAAGCTTAGACACTTCCCCCAGTGGTAACTCATAATCTGCCTTACCAATCACACTTTTATTAACTGTCTTTTGACCGATAATATTTTGTAAAGAGGAGATATCACTGTAGTTACTGTATTCTGCAATGTTAGAATCGTTATTGGACTTGTTTCTTTGCAAACTGAGTGATAAGGAAAGGTTTTGCCCTTTGTCATCAAATTTATGATCGAGACCAAAATCTCCCTGAAAAGCAAGGTTGCTATTGCTGCCAGCTGTTCTCCTTTGCAGAAAACTGTTAGCCGCATTCAGAAAATAATAGTTATAGTCAATATTGCCATTATTTTCACTGTCAAAGGTTCTTACAGTTCCCGAAGCATTTACAGAGGTTTTATCTGTAATATCGTAAACCACACCTGCCGTGGCGTTGTAATTATTGTTTTTACTTTTTATTTCACTATTCTGGTGACTTTCAGTTTCTTTACCATCTATGCTGACGTTTTTATAGTAATTGTCATTTCTGGTTGTATATTTCGATTCTCTATAACCTCCGCCGCCGTTCAGGAACCAAGATACATTACCTTTTCGCCAATTAAGACTTGTATTAAGATTGGTCTGAGGCAGATAACCCAGTGTTCCAATAACACTGCCGTTAAATCCTGCTTTTTTTGATTTTTTAAGAATAATGTTCAGGATACCTGCTGTACCACTGGCTTCAAATTTGGAACTTGGGTTGGTAATCACCTCAATTTTCTCAATTTGATCTGCAGGAATACTTTGCAGCGCATTAGCGCCATCATCTATACCTAATAGGGCAGATGGTTTTCCATTAATTAAAAAACGAACGTTGGAGCTGCCGCGCATAGAAACCGTTCCATCAGTATCTACGGAAACAGAAGGCACATTAGTCAGAACATCCTGCAAACTGCCACCTTTGCTTACCAAATCCTGAGAAGGATCGTAGGTTTTCTTATCCAGCTCAACTTTATAAGGTTTTGTAGATGCAGCTGTAATCGTTACGCCTTGGATGTCTGTAGTATTAGTAAGATTGGCTTTTCCTTCGGAGATAATGACGAAAGGCGCAAGGGCTCCGGATTTTTCTACATTAATGGTTTGCGTGAATTTTTTGTAATCCACGGCCTCTATACTAACCTCGTAGTTGCCTGGTACAAGCTCCAGCTTATAACTACCGTCTGCATTAGCCAATACAGCATCGCTCAGCTGGCTGTTCTGTTGATTTTTAAAAGTGACAGATGCGTAGCCAACACCGCCGTTAGCATCCTTTACATTTCCAGAAATATTGACTTTCTGCTGAGCCATTACAAAGCTTGCAGCACCTATTGATAAGGCTATCACTACTTTTCTCTGAAATACATTTACAATCTCCGTTCGTATCATTATGATCTATTTTTGACTCGTAACCGGAAATCCGGAGTCCAAAGTCATTATTATTTATTTGTCTTAATTTATTATCTAAAATGCTTCAACGCTCCAGCGCTCCAACGCTCCAACTTACTTAATCTGCTTGCTGTTGAGCCAGTCTTGATATGCTTTTGCATTGATGGCATGTTCTGCATCATTATCTGTGAATTTGTGATAACCCAATCTTGCCGGGTCTGCACACATATAGATGTAGTTGTTGTTTTGGGCGTCCAGCACCGCGTTTAATGAATTTTTGTCCACTATACATATCGGTCCTGGCGGAATCCCTTTGTTGGCATAAGTGTTATAAGGTGATGGCTCTTTAAGGTCTTTATAATAAACCCTTTTGATTTGTGTTTTAAAATTGCTGGCTTTGCTTACAGCGTAGATCACTGTTGGGTCACTCTGCAGCTTCATCCCTTTTTTATACCGGTTGATGTACAAACCTGCAATTGTTTTTTGTTCATCGGGTTTGCCGCCGGATTCTTTATAGACAATTGAAGCCAAAGCGTAGATTTGATCCCTTGTTAAACCGGATTTCTTTTCTTTCTCAATTCTTTCTGCTGTCCAGAAATTTTTATAATCGGAATCAAATTTGTCAAAAAACTCTCTGGGTGTCACCGTCCAGAAAAAGTCATACGTATTGTTGAAAAAATACTTTTTAAGATCTTCTGCATTGCTATAGCCTTTCTGCTTGGCCACGGCATCCAGCTGCTTTATAAACGTTGCGGAGTCGGTTTCTGTTTTTTTGCTGACCCTGCCAATCATCTGGTAAACGTCATCAAAATCCTTAATACGGAAGCTGTTGGGTGTTTGGTTTCCCGCAATAATCATATTGGTGATTTGGCGGTTGCTCATCCCGGGTTTCATCTCATAACGTCCAGGTTTGTAATGGTCTTTCAGGTCTTTTTTGCCTACTATGCTTAGAAAGTTATCTTTATTTTTAAGGTAAGGCGCAATTGAATCCAGAATTTGTTTGTATCCGGCGCGGTGAGGGATGAGGACAAAACCTTCTTTTTCCACATTATTCCCGAAATATTTGATATAAAACCGGATGCCGAAAAAACCCATAATAGCGATGGCTACAACGGCAAGGATTATAATTATTTTTTTCATTAATATTTTAAATTAAATAAAAGATGAGGCTAATTTCAGAGTAGTTTAAATTTCGATTGTTCCCGAAAAAACCTGAACTGCAGGACCTTCCAACCAAATATCGGAGAAACCGGAACCATTGCTTTTTGCATAGACATTCAAGGAGCCGCCTTTCACCTTAATTTTAACAAACGTTTGATTGTTATTTTGCATAAAAGTTAAAGCTGCTGCGGTAACTCCGGTGCCACAACTGTAAGTCTCGTCTTCCACACCGCGCTCGTAAGTTCTTACAAAAAGCTCGTCATCAGCCAATTGGGAAACAAAATTGACATTGATGCCTTCTTTCTTATAGGTATCAGAATTTCTGATTTTGTTACCGTTGGTGTAAACATCATAGCCTGCCACATCATCCACATATTGTATAAAATGGGGCGATCCAGTGTTAAGAACGTAATGATCACCATCTTTTGAAATGGCAGAAACATCACCCATTTTCAGTTTGACAATGCCGTTATTAATTTCGGCCTCGTGCAGCCCATCGATGCCAAGGAACGTTGTTTTATTTTTAAAAATATTCAGGAAATGTGCGAATGAAACGGAGCATCTGGCACCATTGCCACAAAAACTTTTGGATCCGTCAGAATTATAATAATCCACCTCAAAATCAACACCTTCCGCAGTATTGATTTTAATTAGCCCATCTGCGCCAATGCCAAACCGGCGGTCGCACAATTGTTGGATTTGTTCTATAGAAAGATCATCCCAGGTTCCTAAACGGTTGTCTATCATGACAAAATCATTCCCCGTGCCTTGGTATTTATAAAATTCCATTACTTATTTATCTGATTGTTAGTTGATTGTTGATTGTCGAAGTACAAAAATCAAGCCTGTAAAATTACGGATTTTAAAAGGATTGCAATCTTGATCTTTGTTATTTAAAATCAGTCTAAATGTTATAGGCTGTTTTACGGATTATAGAATTTCTCAATGCCGCCGAATCGATTTTTTTTAATTATTATAATTATCTTTGTTCATTGAAATGAAAGAAGATCAGCTCCTTAATCTCATTATAAAAGCCCGTGCAAAGGATCAGAAAGCGCAGACCCAGCTTATTAATATGTTTTGGGTGGATGTTTTTTCTTTTGTGATGAACCGTGTGAAGGATGAGAATGATGCCGATGAGATTACGGTATCGGTATTCTCAAAAGTGCTGAACAAGCTTGATTTGTTTGATCCTGATTTTCAATTTAAAACATGGGTTTTTACGATTGCCCAGAACACGATTATAGATTTCTGGAGAAAGCAAAACAGGCAAAACGAAGACACTTCGGACAACCTGCACAATCATAAAAACGAGTTTGCCAAATCGCCGGAAGAACTGATGATCTCCGAAGAGGACCAGCAAAAAATCGTTAAAATTATAGAGACGATGGATGCTAAAAATCAGGACATCATCCGCCTGAGGTTTTTTGAGGAAAAAAGTATTAAAGAGATAGCGGAAGAGCTTAATCTTTCCGTTGCCAACACAAAAGTGAGGATTATGAGAGCCAAGAAAATCTTGGCCGAATTATTAAAAGAAGACGAAACAGATTTTTAAAAAGTCAAGACTAAGCCTTTTGAGGAAGCTTTGAACTTAAAACCCTGAATTAGATAATGGAAGAGACATTAACACAAAAACCCAAATGGATCCGCGTAAAATTGCCAACCGGTAAAAATTACAGGGAACTCAGAAATTTGGTAGACAAATATAAGCTCAACACAATTTGCCAAAGCGGAAGCTGTCCTAATATGGGCGAATGTTGGGGCGAGGGAACGGCAACATTTATGATTCTGGGCAATATTTGTACCCGTAGCTGTGGCTTCTGCGGTGTAAAGACCGGCAAACCAATGGATGTCAACTGGGATGAACCCGAAAAAGTGGCAAGATCCATTAAATTAATGAAAATCAAGCATGCGGTTTTAACCTCTGTGGATCGCGATGATTTGAAAGATATGGGATCTATCCTATGGGCAGAAACCGTGAATGCCGTTCGCAGGATTTCTCCGGGAACTACGATGGAAACATTGATTCCGGATTTTCAAGGTTTAACTAAACATCTTGATAGGTTGATAGACGTGGCGCCGGAAGTAATCTCCCACAACATGGAAACCGTCAAACGATTGACAAGAGAAGTGCGGATCCAGGCCAAATATGAGCGCAGCCTAGAGGTTTTGAGATACCTGAAAGAAGCCGGGCAAAACCGTACCAAAACCGGAGTGATGCTTGGATTGGGGGAGACCAAAGATGAGGTGTTCCAAACTATAGAGGATATCAGGAATGCCAATGTGGATGTGATTACGCTTGGGCAATATCTGCAACCTACCAAAAAACATTTGCCTGTGAAACGTTTTGTATCGCCGGAAGAGTTTGATGAATACGGTGATTTTGCAAGAAATTTAGGATTTCGTCATGTAGAAAGTTCGCCACTCGTAAGAAGTTCTTACCATGCAGAGAAACATATTCATTAATTGATATTTCATCAATAAAAATCAAAGTCGGGAGAGCATTCTTCCGACTTTTTTATTTTAACCGAAATGATTAGATTTAATTATATTTTTGCGAGGAAATCTTCAAACTGGGTTTCTTTGATAGCCACAGATCCGTCTTCCAAAATCTTATCCAAAGTAATATTTTCGATCTGATTTACCCATTTTGGGTCATAAGATTTGGAAATGCGGACATAATTTTCTGTAAAGCCGTACATCATTCCGTTTTTGTTCTCATGCTCCCAAAGAACCGGCAATGTTTTACCTAACTGCGTCCTGTAGAATTCCATTTTCTTTTTTTCGGATAGGATTCGGAGCATTTTGTTCCTTCTTTTCCTTTCCGCCACGGGAACAGCGCCAAGCATATCTGCCGCCTCTGTATTTTCCCTTTCAGAATAGGTGAAAACGTGCAAGTAACTGATAGGTAGCTCATTCAGGAAGTTGTAGGTTTGCATAAACAGTTCCTCTGTCTCTCCCGGGAAACCAACAATCACATCTACGCCAATGGCTGCGTACGGCATCACTTCCCGGATTTTGTTAACCCTGTCATGATAAAGTTTGGTAAGGTAGCGGCGCTTCATTTTTTTCAATAATTCGTCACTGCCAGACTGAAGCGGGATATGAAAATGGGGAACAAAACTTCTGCTTTTTGAAACTAAATCAATACTTTCGTCTTTCAGAAGGTTGGGCTCGATGGAAGAGATTCTGATTCTCTCGATACCATCTACTTTATCCAGTTCCGAAATCAAATCTAGAAAAGTATGCTCATGTTTCTTATTCCCAAATTCACCTTTGCCATAATCTCCTATATTAACGCCGGTTAAAACAATTTCTTTGATATCCCTTGCGGCAATTTCTTTAGCATTTTTCACCACATTGTCGATAGTATCAGACCGGGAAATCCCTCTGGCAAGAGGGATGGTACAATAAGTACATTTATAATCGCAGCCATCCTGAACTTTAAGAAACGCTCTAGTCCTGTCACCAATGGAATAAGAACCGACAAAAAAATCAGCCTCATCAATCTCACAGGAATGGATCTCGGCATAATTTTCCGATTTTTCCAAATCATAAAGATAACTCAGGATGTTGAATTTTTCCTTAGCACCCAAAACCAGGTCTACACCTTCAATGGCAGAAATCTCTTCGGGCTTCAGCTGGGCATAGCAGCCAATAATAGCTACCAAGCCATCAGGGTTAGCCTTTGCGGCACGCTTCACGTGGAGTTTACATTCTTTATCGGCATTTTCTGTTACCGAACAAGTGTTAATGATATAAACTTTTGCAGGCTCGTCAAAATTAACTTTTTGATAGCCGGCATCTGTGAGTTGCCTTGCTATGGTAGAGGTTTCCGCAAAGTTGAGTTTGCAGCCAAGTGTATGAAAAGCAACGGTTTTGTGTTGTGAAATATCTTGAGACATAAGGCTGCAAAGTTATTAATAAAATCCAAATTGTACCAAATGCCGTTGCTGCATAAAAAAATCCGGACGAGCCGGATCTGTAGTTGTTATTTTGATTTTTTCTGTTTCGGGACTTTAAGGCCTTCTTCGCGGGCTTCGGAAATTCCTATGGCAATCGCCTGCTTCCTGCTGGTGACTTTGTCGCCGGAGCTGGATTTCAGTTTCCCTTCTTTGAATTCCTTCATCACCTGGCCTACTTTTTCTTCTGCTTTATCCGAATATTTTTTTGAAGTTGCCATCCTATTTTTTATTCTTTTGATTTTGGAACGCTTACCGCCAGTTCATAAACTTTGGTATGCATTAGATATTTTGATCTCTCACGGGAAGTAACGTTTTCCACTTCTCCTTTGTATAAAACAATTACGGCGTCTTCTTTAATCTGCCAATCTGCATCAGAAAAATACTTTTCGTCTGGGCTTTTATCGGTAATTTCAGATTCTCGCTCTTTTAGCTTATCAGCAATTTCCTGAAAGCCTTCGTCCGATGACTGCAAAATCTTATAATCTGGACCAGCATAGGCTTTATAAACCCTGTTATCATCCACAAGGTGCTGCGAGTCATCTTTCACGGGATTATCATTGCCGTCTAGAAAGCCTACCTCTTCCAACTTTCCATTTCTTTGCTCCGCAAACTTTCTTGCTTCGCCTACAGAATCAAATCCTGTATACAAGTTGCTGTCATCATATTCATATTTGGTCAGTTTATCAATGATATTTTCGTTTTCCATAATTCAATCTTTTAGAAAAGTTATAACAATTATTCTGCCAAGCTGTCATCGTTTTGTCACATATTAGTACTAATTATGTAATTATCAAGCCAATAAATAACAGTCTTTTGCCTATTGTTATTAATAATTTTTTAAAAATGGTTAAACTTCGTTAAAACTGTAACACTAAATTTTTAGTTCATACTAATTTAGCATTAAATTTGTGTAACAATAATCTCAAAAAAGAAATGAATATTAAAATGAAGAATACATTAAAAAAACTAATGCCATTTGCATTAACAGGTGTGATATCTGGGGCAACTGTTTTTGGCGCAAGCCACTATTTGTCATCTGAAAATAATGGTGAAGATTTTTCTTATTTTACAAAATCCTCAAAAAATTCCGCTTTTGTAGGGATGTCCGCATCCGGCGATGATTTTGTGAAGGCTTCTAAAACTACGGTACCAGCCGTTGTAACGATTAAAAATTATCAGGACAGATCTGCGCAGAGAATGCCAGATCAAGATATGTTCGACTTTTTCTTTGGCCCTTTTGGAGGTAATCAGCAACGCCAACCTCAACAACAGCAGGCACCTAAAAATATGCCATCAGGATTAGGCTCTGGGGTGATTATTTCCCCAGATGGTTATATTATTTCCAACAACCACGTGGTGGCAGGTGCTAATAAGCTGGAAGTTGTATTAAGCAATAAAAAATCCTACATCGCCACTTTGGTAGGTACCGATCCTAATACTGATATTGCCCTTTTGAAAATAGAAGAAAAGGGCTTGCCTTATCTTAATTTCGCTAATTCTGATATGGTAGAAGTGGGACAGTGGGTTCTAGCAGTAGGTAACCCATTAGGACTTAACTCTACAGTAACTGCTGGGATCATCTCTGCCAAAGGAAGAAGTATCGATATTCTTAGCCAACAATCAAGAACGCCAATTGAAAGCTTCATCCAAACGGATGCTGCCATCAACCCTGGGAACAGTGGCGGTGCATTGGTTAATATTAACGGTGATCTTATTGGTATCAATACAGCGATCCAGTCCAAAACAGGATATTACGAAGGTTATGGCTTTGCCGTACCATCTAATCTTGCAAGAAAAATAATAGAAGATATCAAGAAATTTGGTCTTGTACAAAGGGGCTTTTTAGGTGTTGGAAGTTTGGATTTATCCAATGATATGCAGGTTGCTGCTTACAATCAAAAAAATAAATCTAACGTGAAAGTAGGTGATGGCATCTACGTAACCGAAGTCACAGGAAAAAGTGGCGCCGAAGATGCAGGTATCAAAATGGGTGATGTTATTACAAAAATAGATAACACGGCCATTGGAAGTTTTGCTGATTTGTCTTTTGCAATTGGAAGCAGACGCCCGGGCGATAAAGTTTCTGTAACTTATACAAGAAATGGAAGACCGAATACTGTGATGGTTACACTAAAGGATCAGAAAGGCGGTACATCGTCTCGTAGTAAAGCTGATCTTTCTGTAACAGAGAAAATAGGATCTGAATTTGAACCGCTTAGTGAAAGGGTTAAAACAGACTATGGATTGGAAAGTGGTGTGATTGCAAAAAATGTTACCGAAGGTAGCGAGATGGATAAAATTGGCGTGGTTGACAATTATATCGTGATGGAAATTAATGGTAAACCGGTCAATTCCCAAAAAGATGTAGAAAAAATCCTGAATGGTTATAAAGGAAATGTGCAGGTAAAATATGTAGACAGCTACGGTAGAATCACAACGCGTGGTTTCAAAATGCCTTAATTGTTTTTCCGAAAAAATAATATAGCAAAACCCAAGTTTTAGAGCTTGGGTTTTTTATTGCCCTGTTATTTTGTTTTTTTCTAACTTTGATGAAGATCAAGTAGCATGAAAATCATCAGATGCATTATTGTAGAGGATCAGGAAGTAGATCGATTAATGCTCCAACATCTTGTAAAACAACAAGATATTTTGGAGCTGGTTGCGGCTGTAGATTCTGCTGAGAGTGCTAGGGATTTTATAGATGAAAAGATCGATTTGCTATTTCTGGATATAGATTTGCCCGGCATTTCTGGGATAGAAATCAGGAGAATGTACCAGCATATACCGGCATGTATTTTCATCAGTTCTCACCCAGAATATGCCATCGACACCTACGAACTGGATACGTTGGATTTTCTCTCAAAACCTATCAAAAGGGAACGTTTTGAGTATGCAGTGAATAAGCTAAGGGATTTTTTCAGTATGCGGGAAAAGTCAGACTATTTTGACATCCTTACCGGATCGCAGTTCCTTAATATCAAAGAAGGGCATCAGACGGTGCAGGTAAGGATTTCGGATATTGTTTATCTGGAAGCTCTTAAGGATTATACCAGGCTTATTACTGCCAACAAAAGGCATTGTGTGTTGTCATCCATTGGGCAAATTTTGAAACACACACACTTTTCGGGATTTGTAAGAATTCATAAAAGTTATGCGGTGCCCAGACATTTGGTGACCAAAAAAAGCAGCTATGAAGTATTGATTAATCATGATATTACCCTGCCTGTTGGGCGTGCTTATAAAGACAATTTAAATTTTTTTGGAACTTAACCTTACATAAGTTTCCCCGATGAGCATATCACTTTCTACCGATATATCGAGTTTTATGGCCTTGCAAAGATCCCTTATCACATGCAATCCTAATCCGGATCTGATCCCAATACTGGTGCCATCATCATAAAGCGCACGGAATTTTTCTATCCCTGCGCCACCACCATTGTCAGATATTTCTATGTAATAATAATTGTGTTCTTCCCACGCTTTGCATACAATGAGGGCATTTTCTTTGTCGGTCAAAACTTTTATACTGTTGTTGATAAGATTTCGGATAATGGTTTTAAGATATTCTTTATCTGTATAGATGAGTTGTTGCGGCGTGTAACGGAAAGAAATCGCAATATCCTGCACCCAAACCAGTTCATTTTCCAATTCAGAAAATATTGATTCTACACTATAATTTTTAAAAGAAGGGACAAAGTTTTCCATTTGCCCTTTGCTCCATAGAAGGAGGTCTTCCATCTGTCCTAACAATTGTTCCGTAGCTCTGGTAGTCTGCAGTTCTAGACGGTTTTTGGTATCGGTGTCTATCATGTCGGGAGCTTCTTTTTGTAGGTGCAGAAAATTAATAAGCGATATGACCGGACTGCGCAAATCGTGGTTAAGGATCCCAAAAAACTGCATTTTCGTCTTATTGGCTTTGTCGAGTTCCGCATTTAGTTTCGTCAGTTTACGGTTGGCATTTCTCCTATGATTACTCTGGTAATATAAGCCACCTCCAATAATAGCGATGGCTACCAAACCTGAAATTAGGTACCATCGTTCTTTTTTTGAGTTCTCAATGTTCAGTTCGTGGATCGTATTTTCGTTAACTAATGATTTGATTTCCTGTTTTTTATTGTTGTTTTGGAAGCGGGCTTCTGCCATGGCTAGGCTTTTTTTACCAGATTCTGTAGATAGGGAATCATTGGTCCGGCTATAGGATTTGTAATGTTTATAAGCTTTTTCCCATTGCTTTTTGGCAGCATAACTCTCGGATAGTTTTTTATTGATTTCTGCAAAAAAGCGCTTGTCATAGATATAGGCAAAATTCAATGCTTTATTCAGCGTTGTAATAGCCTCGTTATATTTCTTTTGTCCTACTAGTACTTTGCCTTTGATAGTATTGGCTTCCATTAGGATTTCTTCATCATTGGATTTTGCCGCAAAAAGCAGCGCTTTATTGGCATAATTATCTGCAAGTTTTAGTCTGTTTTTTTCCAAATAAAACTCTGCCATATTACGGTTGGCATAGCTGACATTGAGGAAAAGAACCGGATTGCTTTGCCCAATACCATACAATTCCAAATAATATTTTTTTGCTAGGTCTATGTTTCCAAGATTGGTGTAAGCTTCTATATAAGAATTGTACAGAAAGGCAACACTGTCGGATTTTTCCAGATAAGGTGTGGCATAATCACAATATTCTATGGCTTTATCATATTGTTTCATATCATTGTAAGCGTCCGCAATCTGAAGATAAGAAACGCCTATGTTGTTATCGTCTAGCTTAGTTCGGTTTTTAATCAACAGCAGGTAATCAATAGCTTTCAGCTTATAATTAATAAAGTTTTCAAACTCCGATCTGTCCAGATAATACTCACCAATGCTGCCCAGTAAAATTGCTTTGGAGTTAGTATGTCTTACCGTATCTACTATTCTTTTAATATAATTAATTAATGCTTCACCCTTGTTATGTTGCTTGGTAGAATAATACATATAGTTGAGCCTCATCAGGGCCAGCGCTTCCTGCTTGAGGGATTTGGCACTTTGCGCCAGTTGAAGTGATTTCTCGAAATTGATAGTGGCTTTGTCGTATTGGTTATTGGTGTACTCATAACCATAGCCTTTGTAGAAATAGAATTTTGCTAAGTAGGTGGGGTTATTTTTTGCTAAGTTGATGCCAATATCAGACTCGTCTATTAGTAAGTGATAATTTTCCTTATCCGTTAATGATTTGCAATAAGCATCCCAGGCCTTAATTTTTTCATTGTTGGTTTTATAATACGACAGGGTTGGCTGCTCTTGGCAGAACAGCGTTGTGGAGATCTGTAGTACAATGAAAAGGTATATTTTCCTCATTGATAGAGGTTTATAAATAAAATTAAAGGTAAAATAAATTTTTGATAAATGTCATTGGTCTATTAAAAATGTCGTTCGTCTATTTTATGATTTTGCGGTTTCTGTGGTTTCTAAATTTGGAATAAGAAAAATTTATCATATGAAAAATAAAATACCAATGGCTTTTATAGGTTTAATCCCAATGTTTATGGGACTTATAAAAGCACAAAAGACCGTAGTTGCTTCAGGAGGCAATGCCACAGGAAGTGGTGGCACTTCTTCCTATACTGTGGGGCAGATAGATTACCAGCAAAAGGGAACCAATGCTGAGGTAATGGAAGGCGTGCAACACGCTTATGAGATTATCACGCTAGGTGTAGAAGATCTGGACCATAAGGAACGGAATATACTCTTATACCCAAACCCGGTAAAAGATTTTTTGTTTGTTGACTTCAATGATAAAAAGTACCAAGATTCTTCCTATGTCATTTTTGATGCACAAGGTAAACTTGTGAAAAAAGGTAATCTCAATCAGCAAAAATCAGAACTCGACTTTTCTATTTTACCATCATCTGTTTATATCATTCAGATTTTTCAGAACAGTCAAAATATCAAATCATTTAAAATCATTAAAAAATAAGTTTATGAAAAGAATTGTATTAATTGCAGCTTTAGCTTTGGGTACCTATATGGTTTCTGCCCAAGCTCCGGAAAAAATGAGCTATCAGGCCATTGTGCGAAATACATCGGGACAATTGCTGTCGAACCAGAATGTTGCCGTAAAAGTTAGCGTTCTTCAGGGTTCTGCGAGTGGAACAATTGTTTACTCCGAAAGAGTGACAGGAACAACCAATGCCAACGGGCTTGTAAGCCTTGAAATAGGATCAGGAACAGTTCTCAGTGGAACTTTTAACACGATCAACTGGGGAGGGAATTCTTTTTACCTGAAAACAGAAATAGATCCTGTAGGTGGCACCAGTTATACAATCACCGGTACCAGCCAGCTTCTCAGCGTTCCTTATGCGCTTTATGCAAAGTCTGTCGGTGGGGGTGGTGGCGGATTTACGCTACCTTATACCAATACCTTAACCAGTGCATCCGATCTTTTGACCATTACCAATAACGGCGACGGAAGTTCTTTTGTGGGGCAAAATGCCTCCACCACATCCAGTATATCTGCCATTAGGGGAGAGGTTACAAGTACAGCGCCGGGAGGTTTTTCGTCAGCTGTAAAAGGTTTAAATAGTGGTACAGGCGGTTTAGGTATTGGTGTTTGGGGATTGCAAGCAGGTTCGGGTTGGGGTGTATATGGCGTAACACCAAACGGTCTTGGCGTTTACGGAAATTCTTCGGCATCGGGTACCGGCGTGTATGCCAACAGTAATTCGGGAACTGGGCTTACGGCAACTAGTAATAATGGGATCCCGGCTAGCATTGCTATCTTTAATAATGCCAATAATAACAACGTTTTGAATGCCTCTACTGTAGGTAATGGATCTGTTATCAATGTAAGTACTACCGGTAATGGTAGCGGCATAGAAAGTTATACACTAGGTGGTTTTGCGGTGCATGGCGCTACAAGTCAGCAAACTTCTGCAGGTATTGTTGGTGATAATAACGGAGCGGGTGAAGCGATTGTCGGCAGAACAACCAGTGATATTGCCGGTGCTGTAGTTGGGCGTAATGATGGTGGTGGTTATGGCGTGAGAGGTTTTGTAGCTACCAATACAACAGGTACATCTGTCGGTGTTTTTGGGCAGGTTGGTGTTAATGGCAGCAAAGGACGAGCTGGTAGGTTTGAGAATACAAATTCTTCCAACGATAAAAACATACTTGAAGTAGAATCTAACAGTTTAGGAAATATCCCTGATAATACACAAGGTAATGTATCTTCGTTTCTTGCCAGCAATACGAGTAGTGTAAGTGCGGCCGTGAGAGGAGAGGTAAAAACAATATATGGTAATTTTGGAGCGGCTGGTATTTTTGGTGTTTCTTCCGGGACAGGTGGCTTTGGCGGATTATTCCATGCTTCCAACACAACAGGCAATGGCCGTGCTCTAGTTGCAATTTCCGACGGTAATGGCGATGCATTTCTTGCCAATGCAGGCAAAGACGGAGATGCGATTGAGGCTAATGTAAGTGGCACAGGAAGGGCAATTTTTGGCTGGGTACCTTCTTACAGTACGGGCAAAGCTGCAGAATTCAAAAACTTTAATACCAATAATACCAATCCTGTCCTTACTTCTACATCGCTTGGCAATTCTACAGCTGGTGAGTTTTTTGTTGATAATACCAATGGTACTTCAGCTGCGATACATGGTATGGTTAACTCAAAGTTTGCCAACTTTGGTACGGCTGGTGTCTATGGTGAATCTGTGGGGACAGGCGGCTATGCCGGGCTCTTTTATCAGCGTAATGCTGCGTCTGGGACAAGTGCGGCAATGGTCATCAATGATGGAATGGGCGATGCACTTACAGTTAATTCTACCCAAAATGGTGATGGCATCAGCACATCTGTCAATGGAACAGGATCTGCCATAGAGGCTTCTGTTCCGAGTTTTGCAACTGGTAGAGCAGGTTATTTCAGAAACTTTAATACAGCCAGTGGACAAAGCACTCTAGCTGTTACCAATGCAGGTACTGGATCTGCATTTTTTGTTAATCACACGGGTGCATCAGGAAATCTTGCCGTCTTTCAAAATGATAGTGGCAATGTTGCAAGGATAAATAAGGCAGGAAGAGGATTTTTTAATGGTGGGACTCAAAACAGTGGAGCTGATATTGCCGAGGCTTTTGATGTGACAGGTCATTTTTCCAATTATGAAGCGGGCGATATTTTGGTGATATCAACCGAAACAGACAGAACTGTAGAAAAATCTTCTGTTGCTTATTCCAACCTTGTAGCTGGTGTTTATGCCACAAAACCAGGCGTCCTTTTAACCGAAGAAAATATAGACTCCGAATTGATTGGCAAAGTACCAATGGGTGTCATTGGTGTTATTCCAACCAAAGTCTGTTTAGAAGGCGGTTCTATCAAAAGAGGAGATCTGCTTGTTACATCTTCTACCGCAGGCGTTGCTATGAAAGCAGACTTGGATAAGGTGAAAATTGGGCAGGTTTTGGGTAAAGCACTTCAGGATTACAATGCGCCGTCCGTTGGCAAAATAAAAGTTTTAGTAAGTATCAAATAAAAAATTAGAAATAATGAAAATATTATTAATAACAATAGCCCTGCTTTCCGGTAGTTTTTTGATGAAGGCTCAGGAAAATAAAACAGTTGAGAAACAAGATGATATCCAGATTATAAAAGATGCTAAAGCATTTGAAATGAAAATGATGAAGAAAAAGGATGATCAAAAAAGCCTTGAAAAACCTTCAAAATTGGTATCTGAACAAGGCTTGGATCAAAAAAAGCAAAGCGCTACTTCTACCGCCAGTGCTAAGTCGGGGAATCTGTTGACCGCTACTATTAGCACCGAGGATTTTCTAGCCAGTATCCCGAATAGAAAAAAGAGTACGGTGCCAATTGGTATGAAAACAACTCAGACTGTAGGTTTACCAAATACAGCAACATTGGAGGACATCAAAAAAACAATTCCAAAGAATTAGATTATTAAATATTAAAAAGGCTTATCATTTTGATAAGCCTTTTATATTGTCGTTCGTGTTATTAGCTAAATTGATTGTGAATGCCAGGTTTTAATTTCCAGCATCAGCTCTTGATTTTGTACCATAGATTTGGAAATTGAAAACAAAAGTTCTATCAGCCCAATTATAATTACCATAAGGGTAATGAGCATCCCTTGCAAAAGCGGCTCTAGAAGGTACAATGATCACTCCCTGCAGATTGTAATCGGCAGAATCTGGCAGATCAAAAGCTTTAAAATTACTTAAACCTTCTCTAAAACCTTCTATTTCAAAAAAGCTTCTGTCATAGGTTGTCTTGTTGGTTTTATTATAATTATCAATCAAAGACTGCTTCGCATAATAATAAGAAGGGTCAAAAACTGGAACACCACTAAGACCTATTGTGTTACTGAAGGTTGCATCCGATGTAAGAGATATAGTCCCGTTGTCTTTGTTTTTAAGTGCAATGTAGGATACTGTATTTTGCATAATTGTGATTGCGTCATCACTTGCAATTGTTTTTCCAGGATTTGGTTGTAGAGAATCTGCTCTTTTGATGTAAAGTACGCCAGAGTTTAACTTTTGCACATTATAAGAAGATAGCTTTTTCTGATTATTATCGCTGTCGTCATTATCTTTGAAGGCAACCACATTGCCCTTGGCATCCAAATAATGCTCATCCAGAAATTTAGCAATGGCCGTATCGTCCCAGCTGTTTTGTTCCGCAATATTGTCTGCTTTTACTGTAGTGGATGCCGGCTCATCCTCATCTTTTTTACAACCCTGCAATACCAATACAGACAGTGCAAATCCCCAAAGTATTTTCTTCATTTTTTTATTATCGTTAAATTGCGTTGATTTTTAACGGAACAAAAGTATAAAAAATTATGAGAATAGATAAATTTTTGTGGAGCGTAAGATTTTATAAAACAAGGACTCTTGCCGCCGACGAAATCAAAAAAAACAGAGTGGGCATAGGGGAAAGTACCGTTAAATCCTCTCGTGAAGTTAAAATTGGTGACTTAATTAAGATTAGAAAAAACCAAATCGATTATAAGATTAAGGTTCTGGATATCCCCAAAAGCCGTTTGGGCGCCAAATTGGTACCAGATTATGTTACAGATATGACTGATAAAGAACAGTACGACATCCTGAAGATGAGACGTACATCCCAAGATTACTACCGTCAAAAGGGATTGGGGCGGCCAACCAAAAAAGACCGCCGCGATATGGATGATTATTCTGTAGATAATGGGTCAGAAGCTATGGATAATGATGATTGGGATGTTTTTTTTAGTGACAATAAAGAGGATTCCGAAGATTAAACCTTTAGCTGGCGCACAATTTCATCCGAGATTTGCACGGCCTGTTTCGCATCTGTATCTATTGTAAAATGTGCCTGTGAGTAATATGGGTTTCTTTCAAAGAGATGTTTGGCAATAAATTCAGGGACTTCATGGTCTTCAAACTTGGCAATCAATGGGCGTGTTTGCTTTTGTAAAAGTACACGGTCTGTAAGCGTTTTTACAGACGCACGAAGGAAAAAACTGGTAGAGTGGTGGTTGATGAGAGTCATATTATTGTAATAAACCGGCGTGCCGCCACCCAGGCTAAGAATAATATCATCTGTAGAGGATAAAACTTCTTCTAAAATATTTTTTTCCAGCTTACGGAAGTAGATTTCACCCTTTTTTTCAAAGATTTCTGATACGGGCATCAGTTCCCTCTCAGAAATCTTATTATCGAGGTCAATTAATTTAAAATTTATTTTTTCGCTCAAGTTTTTGGAAACGTGAGATTTACCGCTACCCATGTAGCCTAACAAAGAAATTATCATGATTTTATTTTAAACAAAGTTCCAAAAAAATTTTGAGATTTTAAAAAAAGCCCTATCTTTGCACCACTCAAAACGGAACAACAATCTGTTGCAAAGTTTAGAAGTGGCCGACCTGGTAGCTCAGCTGGTAGAGCAATACACTTTTAATGTATGGGTCCTGGGTTCGAATCCCAGCCAGGTCACAAATAAAAAATCCGTAGTGATACGGTTTTTTTTTGCCTGTGTGGTGAAATTGGTAGACACGCCATCTTGAGGGGGTGGTTTCCTAAGGATGTGCTGGTTCGAGTCCAGTCGCAGGCACAGCAAAAAATAATATTGAAAACTAAAGAATTAATACTTCTTGAAATTTTCAAAAACCAAATAGATAATTTTTTAATTATTAATTCTGAATTTTTAGTTAAAAAGTGACCGACCTGGTAGCTCAGCTGGTAGAGCAATACACTTTTAATGTATGGGTCCTGGGTTCGAATCCCAGCCAGGTCACAATTTACGCAAGTAAATTTTTTTCATATTAATATTTTGTGATTTGGTGTAGAAGCTTCTTGTAAAAGAAGCTTCTTTTTTATTCCAAATGCAAATTATCTATTAGTCTTACATTTCCCACGTGTACGACAATAAAGGCGCGGTAATTCTTGTCTTTTGAGAAAAATTCGGCTTCTTTCAATGTGTCTTCGTCTGCAATTAAAAAATATTCCAACTGCATCCCATTGTTGCTGAAAATATCTTCTACACGTTGCTTGATTTCGGGTATGGATAATACACGGAACCATTCATTAACATTATTCAATGTTTTATAGATAATGGTGGAGGCTTCTTTTTCATCCGCAGAGAGTCTCATATTTCTAGAACTCATGGCAAGACCGTTATCCTGCCGGTGGATTTTGACACCATTGATTTTGATATTCAAACCGGTAATCTGAACCAACTTCTCAATGATCTTAAGTTGCTGGAAATCTTTTTCGCCAAAATAAGCATTATCTGGTTTCACCTGTCGGAAAAGTTCTTCTACCACGGTACCTACGCCATCAAAGTGGCCTGGTCTGGCGGCGCCTTCCATCAGGTTTTCAATCCCTCCAAAGTCATAATGCTTTCTTTCCATGCCATTAGGATAGATGTCTTCAACTTTTGGGACATACACAGCATCTACCAAGGTTGATTTTTCCAGAATCCTAAGATCATTATCAATCGTCCGTGGGTATTTCTCCAGATCTTCGGGGTTGTTAAATTGTGTAGGATTAACAAATATAGATGATATAACCACCTCATTTTCTTTGCGGGCGACTTGATATAAAGATAAGTGACCGTCATGCAATGCACCCATTGTTGGGGCAAAGCCAATTGTTTTATGATTCTCTTTCAGGCTCGTAATGTAGTTGGCAAGGGAATCTCTGTCGTAAAAAACTTCCATTAGATTGATGATTTTTTTTTGAAGTTTCAAAGGTAGTTGTTTTGCATTTCCTGTGTTTTCTTATTTTGATGAAAATTATAAATAATGATTTGTGTTCTTTAAAATAGGTGCTTGTTATCCTAATAATTAGGAGTAGTATTATTTGTTAAAGAGTATTAATGTTAACTAAAATAAATGTTTTGATTTAATTTTTTGTAATTTTGCAAAATGAAGTATTTATACTTCTGTTAAAGAAAAGTTTATGCCTAATCAAAAGATTTTATACGTTACTACAGAGATGTATCCCTACCAGGAGGACACCAATATGGGTAGTCTGGTTCACAAAATGGCTCTGAAGATGCATGGAGATGGTAACGATGTCCGGGTGTTTATGCCTAGGTTTGGTCAAATCAGCGAGAGAAAATTTCAGTTGCATGAGGTCATCAGGCTGTCTGGGATGAATATCATCATCAATGATCTGGATCAACCATTAATTATTAAAGTGGCTTCTTTGCCTGGTGAGAGACTTCAGGTTTATTTTATCGATAACGAAGAGTATTTCAAAAGAAAGCAATATTACTTTGATGATGAAGGGGCTCCGTTTGAAGATAATAATGAAAGAGCTGTTTTCTTTGCAAGAGGCGTAATTGAAACTATTAAAAAACTAAACTGGGTGCCGGATGTTATTCACCTTAATGGTTGGATGGCCGCGTTAATACCAATTTATCTTAAGACTTATTACAAAGACGATACTTATTTTAAAGATACAAAACTTGTTCTGTCTGTTTATAACGAAGACGATATCGCTTTGAAGGAAAATACAAAAGAAATCCTTGAATTTGATAATATTTCTGATCTTACATCGTTAGATAAACCTAGTTTCCTGAGTTTTGTAAACGAGAGTATGCGCTATGTGGATACCATCGTTAAAGGTAATGAGTTTTTGGATGATAAGCTAGAAGAAGCTTATAGCAATGCAGAGGTTGAGAAATCAGACTATCTGAATGCAGATTCTATTGCAAACGTTTATTAATAAATCTGTTTCTATAAATAATGATAAAATTTAAACAATTAATAAAATTGCTCCCATTATTATTAATGGGAATAATTATGTTAAATTCTTGTGAAGGTGATTTGGATAACTTGGGATCTAATCTGGTAGAGGGCAATGCTGCTGACGGCTATGATAAAGCCTATAGCCTAATAGCCTACAATGTAGATAACAACGATATTATCCGTGCGGATGCTTCTAAGTTGGACAGTGTTAGGATAGGTGCTTTTTACGAACCTGTTTTTGGTGGTCAAAAAGCCTCTTATGTAACTCAGGTACGTTTGAATGCGTATGATCCCGACTTTGGAAAAAATGCAGTTATAGATTCTGTTGTTCTTACCCTAAAACCTAAGTATGAATCCGCAAAAGACTCTGTAACAATTAATACAGATGAAAATTATGTCTATCCAGACGGAAATATTGCGGCAAAAAAAGTGGTAACTACCTATCCTGTAAGTAAGTACGGAAAAGCCAAAATGGGTGGACAGCGTACGGCTCTTACAATCAATGTGAAGGAGGTAACTGACTTTTTAGGAGGTGCTACGGATTCATTATCATCAGATAAGGCAGTTGCAGAAGGGGTACTTCTTGGAACAAAAGCTTTTAATGGTACCGTTAATTCAGTTAAAATTACTAAGGATGCAGATAACAGCGATATAATTCCGGAAGTTACTACATCATTACGCATTAATCTTGATAAAGACTTTTTTCAAAACAAGATTATCGCCAAACAAGGCAATGCTGTTTTAAAAGACGCCGCATCTTTTATCAGATACTTTAGAGGAATCAGTATTTCTGTAGCAGAAAATGATGGTTATTTGTTCTCCATGGCTCCCAATGATGCTGGAATTACAATTTATTATAAAAACGACGTTACAAACAACGGAACGGTAACTCGTACTAGTGCGCAAACGGTTCTTAACCTGGGATCATCCAACGTGCATCTCAGCCAAATCGATTATAAAAACAGACGATCCGGAACGCCATATTTAGCGGCGATGGCTAATGCGGTAAATGTTAAGAATATATCCAATCCGGTTTCTTCTGCCAATTATGCCTCGAAGCTTTATCTTCAGGGAATGGGCGGTAGTGGAATTGGGATTAAAATCCCTGCTAATACTGTCGCAAAATTGCGAGATATGTATCTTAATAAAAAAATCGCAATTGTTTCTGCTAAAATTCGCCTTTTTAATGATGATCAGTCTTGGGCGAACAACTACAAAAAGCCTGGCAATCTCTTGGTAAAAGAGAAAGATACTATGCGCTTTTTGAAAGATATGTCCGCACTATCTTCTGCAGGTTACAGTCTAGTAAAAACCGGCAACCTTTCCACAAAAGATGCTTATTATGATATTGGGATTACGGCTTCCTTAAAAGATATTGTTGAACATAATTCTAAATTTCAGGATTTTGTAATCAACGTGGGGTCTTATCTTGCAAACCCCTCTAATGGTGCATTGTTGGGGCAAAATTATAATACAAGAGCCTATAATCCATTCAGGATTGTATTGCAGGGTATGGCAGATACTAATAATTTTGGTAATGAAGTGGATGTGAAAACTTATAAAGGTGCACAACTACGATTAATATTTACAGAAAAAACAACTAATTAGATAAATTATGTGTGGAATTGTTGGATATACAGGATTTCGTGATGCTTACGATATTGTAATCAACGGTCTAAGACGTCTGGAATACAGAGGATATGACAGCGCTGGGATAGTACTGGAGAAAACCGATGGGGATTTTGAGATAAAAAAAACAAAAGGAAAGGTAGATGACCTTGTTGCGATTTCAAAAAATCTTCACCACACCTCAACTTTAGGGATGGGGCATACAAGATGGGCTACCCATGGGGTGCCTAGTGATAATAATTCTCATCCACATATTTCTAATAATGGGAAAATAGCTATTGTTCATAATGGTATCATAGAAAATTATGACACCATCAAAACAATGCTTATTAATAAAGATTACGAATTCAAATCCGAGACTGATACAGAAGTGTTGGTTAATCTTATCCAGTATTTTATGGATAAGGGGCCTGCGCTTACTTTTCCAGATGCTGTTCGTTATGCACTTAATGAAGTTTATGGAGCTTATGCAATTTCTGTTTTGCATGAAGATTTCCCAGGACAGGTTGTGGTGGCAAGACTGGGATCACCGTTAGCCATAGGTATTGGTGATAACGAATATTTTGTAGCCTCTGATGCATCACCATTTGTAGAGTTTACAAAAGAAGCTGTTTATCTGGAAGAAGGTCATATGGCTACCATCTCTTTGGCGGATGGGATTGATATCAGAACAATTAAAGAAAACACAAAAATAGAACCCGTTGTACAAGAGCTACGGCTTAATCTTGAGCAGATCGAGAAGGGAGGCTTTGAGCATTTTATGCTGAAAGAAATTTTTGAACAGCCAAAATCTATTCTGGATACAATGCGCGGAAGATTGCTTGTAGATGAAGGTATTATAAAAATGGCCGGAATCTGGGATCATTTGGAGCGATTAACTAATGCAGAACGAATTGTTATCATCGCATGTGGAACATCATGGCATGCAGGTCTTATTGGTGAATATCTGATAGAGGAGTTCGCAAGAGTACCTGTAGAAGTAGAATATGCATCAGAATTTCGTTACAGAAATCCTATTATAGGGCCTAAAGATGTTGTTATTGCCATATCACAGTCTGGTGAGACAGCGGATACTATGGCCGCAATTAAATTGGCCAAGGAGAAAGGTGCTTTTGTCTATGGGATTTGTAATGTTGTAGATTCATCAATTGCGCGATTTACAGATGCGGGTTCTTATACCCATGCAGGTCCAGAAATTGGTGTTGCTTCTACAAAAGCTTTTACAGCACAACTTACCATCCTATCACTTATCGCGATTAAAATTGGTCACCATAATGGAAATCTTGGTAAGGCGGATTTTATGAGATTGGTAACAGAGCTGGATGCTATCCCTAAAAAGGTTGAAGACGTCTTGGCATCAGTTAATGATACGGTTAAGGAAATTGCCCTTCATTTTGTTAATGCCAGCAACTTTCTTTATTTAGGCAGAGGATATAATTTTCCTACAGCATTAGAAGGTGCTTTGAAACTTAAGGAGATATCTTATATCCATGCAGAGGGTTATCCTGCTGCCGAGATGAAGCATGGCCCAATTGCTTTGATAGATGAGAATATGCCTATTGTCATTATCGCTCCAAAAATTGGACATTACGATAAAATAGTGAGTAATGTGCAGGAAATCAAAGCCAGAAAAGGCAAAGTGATTGCCATCGTTAATAAAGGTGATACACAAGTTGCAGCAATGGCTGACTATATTATAGAAATTCCAGAAACAGCAGAATGCTTTTCACCTATACTGGCATCTATACCATTACAGCTTTTAGCTTATTATATTGCGGTTGATCGTGGTACCAATGTGGACCAGCCAAGAAACCTTGCAAAATCCGTAACTGTTGAATAATTTCTGATGCTGTGAAATATTCTTTAACAATTTACGTTTTACATTAAAAATTGATAATTAGTCATAAAAAAAATTATATATTTACCGCTTAATTTCTTTAAATAGATGAAAAGGATATTACTTATACTTTTATCGGCATCTGCTGTTATTTCCTGTTCCAAGGGTAGCAAAGGTAGTTCCGGTAAACCTGGTCTTAAAGGGGAGCTTATACCACGTGGATCATCCAAGTCTTTTGTTGCAGAAAGACCTTATGGTATGGTTCCAATTCCCGGAGGTTCTTTTGTAATGGGAATGGCAGATCAGGACTTTGCAAGTACACCAGAAAAAGCTACGCCAAAGACGGTTACTGTTTCTTCCTTTTTCATGGATGAGACAGAAATTACCAATGCAGAATATCGTGTATTTATTAATGCAGTTCGAGATTCTATTGCCAGAGGTTTATTAGCAGAAGCTGCAGGAGAAGGTGGCGGTGACAATGGCAATGGTGGCAACATTGGGGATTATGCATATGCTTCTAAAAAGACAGCAGAAGATGCAACACCTTATCAGAAATTTTTAGAATCTCAGGGAGGTCGTGATGGCTACGATGAGTCAAAAAAATTGGATTGGAAAGTTCCTATTCATTACAATACTTCAGCTTATCCAGACGAAAAGTATGCGGAAGTCCTGGAGTCTATGTACCTACCAGCTGACAAGAGAATTAATAATGAAAGGATTATTGATTGGTCAAAAATCAAATATAATTATCAGTGGGAAGATGTAGTATCAGCTGTAAAGGACAAAAATAGAGGTGCAAATTATCTTAAAAAAGAAAGTATCGCTGTTTATCCAGATACTACAGTTTGGTTAAAGGATTTTAACTACGCCTATAATGAGCCATTATTTGACCAGTACTTTTGGCACAATGCTTATAAAGAATATCCTGTTGTGGGGGTAACGTGGGATCAGGCCAGAGCATTTTGTGATTTTAAAACTAAATTAAAAACTGATTATAATAACAGTCTTAAAAAGAAAAAGCAAAAATCAATGAGGTTCCGTCTTCCAACGGAAGCAGAGTGGGAATATGCTGCAAAAGGTGGTATTCAAAATGCTACCTATCCTTGGGGTGGTCCTTATCTTCAGGATGACAGAGGCTGCTATCTTGCAAACTTTAAACCAAAAAGGGGTACCTACATAGAAGATGAGAAAAAAGGTAATTATACCTATACAGCTCCTGTTAAAAAATTTCCGAAAAATGGTTATGGATTGTATGACATGGCTGGGAATGTATCTGAATGGACAGAATCACCTTATAACAATTCCACTTATGAATTCTCATCCACTTTAAATCCTTATTTGTCTAATCAGGCATACAGAGAAGTTAAGAAAACTGTACGTGGGGGATCTTGGAAGGATGTAGGATATCTTTTAATGACTGGATATAGGGATTGGGAGAGAAAAGATTCTGCCAGAAGTTACATCGGTTTTAGGACAATACAGGATATTCCTGCCGGAGCGGTAAAATTTACTAGGAAAACTAAATAATAAAATTAACTAACTATTACTAACTAAAATTAAAACAAATGTTTAAAACTAAAGAATCGATCACGAATTTTATCTATTCGTTTGGTGCTGCTATCGTTATCTTGGGAGCTCTATTTAAAATGACGCACTGGCACGTTGGCCCTATTACAGGGAACGTTGCTTTGGCTGCCGGTTTGATTACCGAAGCGTTAATTTTCTTATTCTTTGCTTTCGATCCACCAGCTAGTGAAGAACATTATGCATGGGAAAATGTGTATCCTGAACTATTGGACGAGTCTGCTGAAAGACAGCCTAGAAAGGTTGTAAACAAAGTAGTGGAAAACAAAGAATTGGAATTATCTCTTTCCGATAAACTAGATAAAATGCTAGCAGATGCCAAGTTGGATGTTAGCCTTTTCGAAAGATTGAGAGGAGGAATCGATAAATTTTCTTCTTCTGTAGATCAAATTAACCAAACGGTAGACGTTTCCGCTTCTACACATAAATATAACGAGCAGCTTAATCTTGCGGCGTCTCATTTGGAAAGTATGAACGCACTTTATGCTCTTCAATTAGAACATGGCCAAAAGCAATCTGAATTCTCCAAAAAGTATGTGGATGATATTCAGAAATCTGCCGCTCAGTCAGAAAAATTCAACGAAGAATTACAAGGTCTAACTTCAAATCTCAATAATCTTAACAGGGTTTATGGTGGTATGCTTAGCGCAATGAAGTCTTAATCTCTAACATTTTAATTTATTGTATAATTTAAATTTATTTTATTAAAATGGCAGGAGGTAAACAGACACCACGTCAGAAGATGATCAACCTGATGTACCTGGTTTTCATTGCGATGCTAGCAATGCAGATTGACCAGGAGATCATCAGATCATATAAAGATACAAATCAGTCTTTGACTGATACAAGATTGACAGTTCAGGATAAAAATGATAAAATTTTTAAGAAAACGTTAGAGGCTAAGGCCGCGTCTTCTCCTGAAACTTTTGGACCTTTATTAAATCAATATTCCAATCTAGAAGGTAGAACTAACGATTTGGTTAATTTTATAGAAGGTATCAAAACCAAAATGAGTACAGAAGCGGAATATAATTCCGATTTGCCAGTAGAAGAAAGTTTCACGGCTCTTAATAATACAGAGCCTGCCACAACTAACTTCTTTAAAGATGGAGATGAAAAAAGCCCTTCTAAGACTGCTACTGATTTGCAAACCAAGATTAATGATTTAAGAACTTTTATTGTTTCTACGTTTGGTAATAATCCACAATTTAAAGATGTGGCAACTAGAGCGCAAAAAACGCTTTTAGCAGATTTTCCAAAAGGTGATAAAAGAGCGACTAAGGGGTGGGTGCAATATAAATTTTATAATCAGCCATTGGTTGCTGCGTTATCTAATTTAGAAGTGATTCAGTCAGAAGCAAGAAACCTACAGTCGGATGTTATAACATCTATGCTACAGGAGAAAGTGGATGCGGATATCAAATTTGATGCTTACGAAGCTTTGGTGTCTGGTCCTAGTTCTGTAATGAAGGGTGAACCTGCTCAAATTAAAGTGGCTATAGGTACTTTTGCAAGTTCTGTTCCTGGTTTATCCATTACAGGTGCTCAAGTTGTTAACGGGCAAGGTGTCATTACACCTAATACCAGCACGCCGGGTGAGCAAAAATTTGGTGGTGAGATTTCTTTTACAGATAAAAATGGTAAAGTTGTGAAATTACCATATGCGCATACTTTAACAGTTGTTTCTGGTCAAGAAGCACTTAAAGAACAAAGTGGTGCATTATTGTCTGCGGATAAAATGAATGTGTTATACCGTGGTTTGGCCAATCCAATCTCCGGTTCTATTCTTGGAGCTGATTTAGCTGCGACTACCTTATCTGCTTCTGGTGGATCTGTAAGTGGTAGCAAAGGTAAATGGATGGTTACACCAGGTGGTGGTAGCACTGTTAAATTGACTATTTCCGGTAAATCCCCTAGCGGTAAAGTTATTTCGCAAGGTTTTGATTTCAGGATTAAGAATATTCCTCCACCAAAAGGTGAGATTAGAGGATCCAGTTATGTACCAATGCCATTATCTTCTATTGCTAACCAAACGGTAACAGCAACACTTAAAGATTTTGATTTCCCTGTAAGCTTCAATGTGGTAAGTTTCAAGGTTAAAGTTCCTGGTAAAGCTGTAATGTCTGTTAATGGTAACTCTTTAAGACCAGCTGAGTCTTTGATCAAAGGACTTAGAAGTGGAGATGTGGTAACCGTATTTGATATTCAGGCTTCTGCCACTGGTTTAAGTGGTGTAGTACTGCCAAACATTGGTAACGTTGTAATAAATGTGCTTTAATTACGTTTAAATATTTAGATTGATTTACATTCTATAGATAATATGAAAAAGATTATATATACCTTAATTTGTCTTTCTTCAACGCTTTCTTTTGCTCAAAACAGCATTCTTAATTCTAAGTCACCACAGACTTATAGGGAAGAGCGGGAAGTGAAAAAGGATAGCATTACACCTCTTAAATATGGTTTTATCGAAGATAAGGACATATTGAGAAGTATGGTTGTTTGGGAAATTATTGATATGAATGATAAGATCAATCAGCCCTTTTATCATAATAACGATGGACTGGTTGCCCAAAATAAATCCTTGTATCAGGTTTTGCTAGATGCTGTAAATAGTGGTAAAATTTCTGAAGTTTATCAAGGAGATGATTTTACAACCAGATTAACACCGGAAGGGATTGCGTCTGCAACATCTTCGGTACAGGTTTCAGACTATTTCTCAGAAGTGCTTAACCAGAACAGACTAGAGGATGCTCAGGCCAACAAGCTACTTCCTTATTTTAAAAGTCTAAGAGGAACAGGTAATGAACCTGTTAATTCTCTTTTTGCGAAATACGGATCTAGGCTAGAGGATGTGATGGGATACACCGGCTCAGGAGCTCCTAGTGGTGGAGAAGAAACAGTTACGACAGGTAAGGGCAAGAATAAGAAAACAGTAAAAAGAAAATCACAGGCTCCAACAGTAGATCCGGAGACGGTTCTTGTTAAATTGGATGGTGTTTGGTACAAAATTAACAAAAACGATATCGCAGTTAATGTTGATAAAATTGTAACCAACTCAGAGAAGGTTAAAGCTATCAAATTGATGGGCATGTGGTATGTTGACAAGCGCGACGCCCAATTGAGATACAGATTATTGGGAATTGCAGCCATGGGAGAGGATCCTAATGCGGCAGCGCTGAGAGCCTCACAAATGCAGGCTATTGCAGAATCTGGTCAGCCAGTTGATGCAGCCAGCATGAACCAAGGTACAGATTTGATTGACCTTTTCTGGATTTATTATCCTGATGCACGACAAGTGTTGTCTAGTAATTACATCTTTAATTCAAAAAATTCTACCTCAGATATCACTTTTGATGATGTTCTTAATGCCCGTCGTTTTTCTTCTGTTATCTATAAAACAGATAATGGTATGGGACGTGGCGGCAGTGGTATAATTGATGAATATATCCCAAATGATGCCGAAGGACAGTTGGAGGAGAGCGACAGAATCAAAGCACAAATCTTGCAGATGGAAAATGATATGTGGAATTACTAATATTTCTCATATAGCAAATAGAAAAACCTGAGTATCTTTACTCAGGTTTTTTATTTTATGGAAGAGGTCGATTATATTATAGTAGGAGCCGGGTATGCTGGTATTTTTTTTGCGCATCAGTTAATCAAGGAAAATAAGTCATTCAAGATTTTTTATGATGGCCATGTCTCTGCTTCTCACATTTCCGCTGGCGTGTGCAATCCGGTTATTTTGAAAAGGTTCAATACATTTTGGAAGTCTGAAGAACAGGTGGAATACCTGAACATCATTTTTAACGAAATCGAAAATTATACAGGGAAAAATTACCTTGTTAGGGAAAATGTAGTACGCATTTTTCATAACGAATCGGAAAAACTACAATGGCTTAAAAAGTCCAACAACCAAGATCTTCGCCCATACTTGAATCCAGAATTTGTCAAACTAGCAGCTGTAGAAAATCCTAATGACTCTGGCTTAGTGAATAAGTCTTGCAGAATAGATGTAATGGCTTTTTTTGATGATATGTTAGCTTATCTCCGCAAGAATGGTAATTTGATAGATCAGGCTTTTGATTATCATAATATGGATAATGTTAATAAGCAATATGAGAATTTGAAGTTTGAAAAAATCATTTTCTGCGAAGGCGTTGCAAGCAAGAACAATCCATTCTTCAGAGAAATCCCTATTCAGCCCAATAAAGGTCATTGTCTAAAAGTTAAACTACAAAATAATGTCGATCAATGGACCATTAAGAAAAAACATTTTTTGTTCTCAGTCAAAGATAAAGAATATTACTATGGCGGGACTTATGACCGTTTTGATCAAACCGGTGAAATTAATGAAGGGGCCGTCGATGAACTCAAAATTGGACTGGAAGAAATGTATAAAGGCTCTTATGAAATTCTAGATATTAGTACGGCATTTCGTGCGACAGTAGGGGATAGGAGGCCTATTCTTGGCAGGCATCAGGAGCATGACCACTTGTATATTTTTAATGGCCTCGGTGCGAGAGGTGTTTATAATGGTAGCTATTTTTCCAAAATGCTTTTCGACTTTATAGAAAAAAAGCATCCACTCCTGCCGGAAGTGGATGTTAAACGTTTTTTTAACGATTTTATATAAAAGTCATTACCAGTGCTAAAATAAGTCCTACAGCGGTAAAAATCATTCCCCTTTTAAAGGCTTTTGTTTTTGGGTTAAACATCCAGAAACTGGATATTACGAAGAAGAATAATGAAATACCGAAGAAGGTATTGAGTGGCGATAATGTTTCTTTGGATTGCGATTTGTGAAGCTTGGTCATTTTATCCCAAACATATGGCAATTCTTTTTTCTTGTAATTGGCTTCACCGGTTGCGGAGTTGTAGGTGCCCTGTTTAAAATACATGATGTCACCTTCAGTTTTTTCAATTTCAAAATTTTTGATCTTGATTTCCTTACCTAATTTTTTTTCGTCCAAATGGGCTTCAAATTTTTTATTGTATTGCTTTTCTTTTTTAAGAAAATCGGTATCTCTGTAAACCAAAAGCACTCCACTTATGGCGTAAACCGCCATTATACCAGCCAGAAAATAGCCTAGATAACGGTGGGTAATTCTCATGAAGGTTTTTATATTTTTAATTTTGTCCATAGGTTAAGATTGATTTAATTGCAAAAATATAATTATGAATGAATAATTGGTCAAAAATGCATCAATATTAATGTTTTTTGATCCTTGGAACAATGATTTAAAACTTAAATTCGATATTTCCCAAGACTTGTGTTGGATTTTGTGGCGTCAACCTCACAGACCATGTTTTTTCGTTGGTAATATTATTAACCTTGATTCCCACTCTGAACTTCTTGTGGCTGTAAAAAACGGTGGCGTCTAGAAGTGTATACTGTGGGATGATCACTTGTGCCGTGCTGGTATTGGTATGATAAGACCACGAGCCATAGTTACCACCAAAACCTAGGCCCAACCCTTTCAGATTTCCGTTCTGGATCTCGTAGCTGCTCCAGAAATTGATCATATGTTTTGGTCCCGATAAGCCAGGCCTTCTTCCTTCTACATTGGGATTAGAACGGTTTACTTTACTGTCATTAAAAGCGTAGCCAGCTATAATATTAAGGCCGTCAAATGGATTTGCGTTAAACTCTGCTTCTATCCCTTTGCTAAGTTGCCCGCCATCCTGAATGTTAAAATTTGAATGCGCAGGATCTGTTCTTAATTTATCATTAACATCTATATTGTAATAGCTTAAAGTTCCTACCATCCTATGGCTGAAAATATCACCCTTCACTCCAAATTCATATTGGCTGGCTTGCTCCGGTTTAAAAGAGTTGCCATTAAAATCAGAGCCGCCAACATTGGTAAAGCCATTCATATAATTTCCAAAAAGCGAAATTTTATTTTTAATTACCTCATATACTGCTCCAAATTTTGGAGAGAAGTTAGTTTGCCAATAGTCACCGGTTAAGACACCTGTCGCAATGTTTTGTACACCAAGATTTTGGTAACGGTCAGCACGTAAACTGGCCATCAAAATTAATCTGTCTGTAATATTGAAAGCATCTGATGCGTATAAGGCGTAGCTGTTGTCACCGTTTTTCTCCACACGCGGTGTACCCGTTGCAATTTGGCTGTCGATGTACCCGCTGTTGATAATAGAATTGGCGTCCGGCGTTATAAAGTTAAATGTTTTGCTATTGACCGTAACACGGTCAAAACTGTTGGCATTGTTGTAATAATCAAGTCCAACAACAAGCCTGTTTCTATACTTGCCAATTAGAAAATCTCCAATAAAATTCTGTTGAATATTGGTGGCAATAAAGTTGGTATTACCCTTCATCACCTGTAATCTAAGTGTAGAATCTGTAACGCCGTTCAGAGCAGTGATGTAACCTCCGATGGTAGATCTTGCACGGGAAAGCACCGTTTGAGAAGTCCAGTTGTCTGAGATTTTATAGTTAAGTTGGGTGAAAATATTGGTCATTTCGGTCTTATACGCCAGATCATTGCTACCGAATAATTTGTAATAAGGATAGCCGGTTTCCTCTACAGTTTGTCTTTTGTTACTGCCAAGAAACGGATTGAAGCGTACAACGGATGTTCCCTTTTCGTGCCCATATTCCACATCGAACAAAATGGATAAACGATTTGTAATCTGGTAAGAAAAACTTGGAGCCATTGTCAGGTTGTTCTTGAATCCCAAGTCCTGAAAACTTTTTTGATACGTATTGGCGCCATTTAGGCGAAAAAGAAATGTCTTGCTAGCATTCACAGGTGTGTTAACATCTAACGTAAAACGGTTAAAGTTCCAACTACCAGCAGTGTAGGAAACGCTCCCGCCAAAATCGTTATATGGTTTTTTGGTCACCCGGTTAAAAAGTCCGCCATAAGTGGCCAGATTGGTTCCGAAAAGCGTGGATGAAGGCCCTTTGATAGCTTCGATTTTTTCTAGATTTACTGGATCAATGGTTGTGTAAGAAAATCCTGAAATGCCGTTTCTGACCATTGGTTCTGTTGTAAAACCTCGGGAAAGAAAAGTAACCCTGCCTTGATTAGCCAACATCGGAATGCCGGATCCAGGAACATTTTTGGAAATGCTTCCAAGATCGGTGGCAATCTGTTCCTTAATAAGAACTTCGGGAACGCTGATGTAAACCTGTGGGTTTTCAAGGTTTTTGAGTGGCAATTTAGCAACAAATGGACTTTCTTTATAGGAAAATTTGTTAATCACCTTTGGGATTCTCACTTCCTGAATGGCGTAAATATTTTCCCTTTCAAACTGGAAGTTAACCTTTGATGCTTGGTCTGCAATAATAGTAAAAGGTATTAATTCCTCTTTTGCGCCAATAACCTGAATTTTTAAATGGTAATCCCCGGCTGGAACTTCTTCAAACGCATAATTGCCCTTGGTGTCTGTTAAAGTAGTTTTGTCTAGTTCAACGATTTTCACCGATATTTCCGGTAGTGCATCACCATTGGATTGGGTAATAATTCCCGAAAGATTGATCTTTTTTTCCTGTGCAGACAGAAAAACTGACAGTACCACAAAAAATACTGATAGGATAAAGTGTTTTCTCATAGTTTATTTGCCGTCTTTCTTGTAATCAAAAAGACCGGCAAATATAAAAAGAGATTTTATTTCCTAACAAATAATTTTTATTAATTCTAAATAAATAATTGTTTTGGTAGAAATTTTTCAGCTGAGAATTCATTTTTTTTTAGGAAAGTAACTCTTGTAGCTCCAGCCAACGCATTTCATATTCTTCCAGTTTTCCGGATATGAGTTCCAGTTCTGCAGAGAGTTTAGAAATTTTCTCATAATCAGGCTCGTTATTCAGCTGATCCATTATTTTGCTTCTTTTTTCTTCCAGCTCCGGCATTTCTTTTTCTATTGTTTCCAGCTCCCGCTGTTCCTTGAAAGAGAGTTTTTTCTTCGTAGATGTTTGCTGAGTAACAGTTGCTGGCTCCGGGCTTTTTTCTTTGCCCTTTTGTTTTTCTTCCAACTTTGGGTTTCCAATCTCATTTTTTTTACTTTCTCTGTATTCCGAAAAGTTGCCTACAAAATCCTTGATTTTCCCTTCCCCTTCAAAAGCCAAAACGTGATCTACAATCCGGTCCATAAAATATCGGTCGTGCGAAACGATAATTAAACTGCCCTGGAAATTTTGCAGGAAGTTCTCCAACACCGTTAACGTTGGTAAATCCAAATCATTGGTAGGTTCGTCAAAAATCAAAAAGTTAGGATTTTGGTACAACACATACATCAGGTGCAATCGTCGTTTTTCGCCACCGGAAAGTTTGGAAATCGGGGAGTATTGTGCCTGGTCATCAAAAAGAAATAGCCTTAGAAACTGCGATGCAGAGATGGTTTTGCCATTGGCCAAAGGAAAGTTTTCCGAAATTTCTTTAATAAAATCAATAACGCGCTCATCTTCTTTGTAAGCCAAGCCTTTTTGGGAAAAATAACCAAACTTGATAGTCTCCCCAGTTTCTATTTCCCCGTGATCTTTGGGTTCAAAACCTTGTATAATATTAAGCAAAGTCGATTTTCCGGCACCGTTTTTCCCCACAATTCCTACTTTTTCCCCGCGCTGGAAAGAGTAAGAGAAGTCTTTGAGCAACACATTGTCTCCATAACTTTTATTGATATCTTTCAGTTCAAGGATTTTGTTTCCCAGGCGTTTCATCTCAAAATCCAGTTCTAGAGCATCTTTTCGAGTATCTGTTTTTGCTACTTTTTCGGTATCATAAAAGGCATCGATCCTAGATTTCGATTTGGTGGTTCTTGCTTTTGGTTGTCTTCGCATCCACTCCAGCTCTTTTCTGTAAAGGTTTTGGGCTTTATCAATTGTGGAGTTAAGATTATCCTCGCGAATCATTTTATTTTCCAGGTAAGTAGCATAAGCACCGTTATGAAAGTAGAGGTTTTTGTCCTCCATTTCCCAGATGATGTCACACACCGAATCTAGAAAGTAGCGGTCGTGCGTTACAAGAAGCAATGTGATTTTGGCTTTACTCAGATAATTTTCCAGCCATTCTACCATTTCCACATCAAGGTGGTTGGTAGGTTCATCCATTATCAGTAGCGTATGCTTGTGTTCCGCCCTAGTTTCTGTCAACAATTTGGCTAGCGCCACACGCTTGATCTGCCCGCCGGAAAGTGTTCCCATTTTCAGCGTAAGATCATTGATTTTCAGTTGCGAAAGAATTTGCTTCATTTCATTTTCCAAGTCCCAGGCTTTCTGGCTTTCCATCTCCGTAATGGCTTTTTCCATATCGTCGGGATTATTGGAAAGTAAAGACTGATGGTATTGTTTGAGTGCCATAATTGGTGGCGAACTCAATGTCATCATAAATTCTTCAATGGAAAGTTGGGGATCGAAATCAATCTCCTGATCAAACAAAACCACTTGAATATCTTTGTTAATTATGACATTTCCGCTGTCGGCAATCTCTTTTCCCATTAGGATTTTCAGTAAGGTTGATTTGCCACTTCCGTTTTTGGCGACGATGGCAATTTTATCGCCCTCATTAATATGGAAGCTGATGTTTTCAAACAAAACTTTGATGCCGTAAGATTTGGTAAGGTTTTCTGCAGAAACGTAATTCATTATGGTAAATGATGATTGATAATGGATAAATGATGTGCGAAAGTACGAAAAACTGATTTGCGACCTCAAAATTTTGTCTACTCTTGTCACAATTTCTTTTTTTACACGACTAAACAGAAAAACAATTTTATAAACTATGAAGAAGTATTTTTTATTTTTTGTGTGTTCACTATGTATGTTTGCCCAGGCGCAAGTGGTTACTGGTACCGTGCTTTCAAAAGATGACGGCAAGGCCATTCCTTATGCTAAAATAGGACTTGTCAACTCGTCTTTTGGTGTTCAGGCAGATGATAAAGGGCAATTTGAGCTGCAGCTTGACAAAATTGCAAAAGATAAGGAACTAATTGTGGCTGTGCCGGGATATAAACAGTTCCGGAGTTCTATAGAAGATTTTGTAAAGCAGAATCCCCATAACATTTATCTTTATGAGAAAGTGACCAATATTCAGGAAGTGGTACTTACGCCTAAAAATTATAAGGATAAAAACCTGGGGATCAATAGTAAGTCAAAATCTCTGATGTTTACGCCTAATATGGAGAAAGGGAATAATGTGGTAGAAGAAACAGCCGTAGAATTTAGTTCTAGTAAAAGATTAAAAATCAACAAGATCAATATGAATTTTTCCCGCTTCGAATCTACTACACCTATCAAAGTAAGGTATACAATCTACGATGAGAAGGATGGTAAACCGAACAACCTGATTCTGAACAAGGATATCATTGCAACCATTAGCAAAGACGATTTGAAAGATTTTACTTATTCTTTGGATGTAAGCGAGGATAAAATTTGGTTAGAGGGCAAATTCTTTGTTGGTATTCAGTTTATCGGCCAATCCAGTGGAAAAGTGGCTCTCAGTGGTGCTTTGTTTAGAGCAGGTTTCTACCGATCTTTTTATGGACCGTGGCAAAAAATTAGTATGGCAGCGCCAGCAATTAATATTGATGTAAGAATCAAGAAGTAAGCGACTTTATTAATTTAATGTCATCATTTTGAGGGACCAAAGTTGGCCATTGTAGACATCCAAATCTACCTTGGAGTTGATGCCATACGCAATGCCATTTTCCGAGAATTGCCAAAACTGCCAGTCGTCATCAGGCGATGGTTTGGGGACATCATTGTAATTGGCTAACCAAAGTGGATAATCGTCAAATTCACCTTTCAGGAAATCTTTATAGTAATGGTAATAAGTGTAGATGATTGGTTTTTTGCCGTAGGTATCTTCCATTATCTTTATCCAGACTTTAAGGTCGGAGATCAGCTGCTCCTTGGTTTTTTTTCTAGGGATTCTTTCGATATCGAGAATGGGTGGCAAGTCGCCGGATTCTAGTTTCGCTACCGATAGAAAAGAATTGGCCTGCATTACAGGATCTTCATCTGGTCTATAAAAATGATAAGCACCACGAATAAGACGATGTTTCTTGGCGGTTTCCCAAAAATGGTCAAAATTTTTGTCCAGTTTTCGATTGCCCATGCTGGCGCGGAGGACTACAAACTGTAAAGGGATGGTTCTGTTGCCAATACTAATGCTGTCCCATTGGATGTCTTCTTTCCGTTGATAATGGGAAATATCAAACCCAAAGGTCTGATTAGCATATAGGCCAATGATTTGATCGATTCTTTGCGCCTCGGCTTCTGAGTTGCTCAGCTTTTTATGTATGAAATGTTTTCCCAGATAGTAGGCAAAATAATAATTGATTTTTTGCTTAAGGTAAAACCCGGTTCCTAATAAAGAAAAGCCTAATATAATAAGCAAAATCCATCTTTTTCGGAAATAGACTTTTTTTCTCTTCTGATGAATTTTTTTCCGGGGAACCCGATTTGTTTTAGACATAACTTTTGCAAAATTATTATTTAATTGGGCTAATTAAAAGTTTTAGTATTCGAAATTAAATGATTAAGCTGTTTTCTATGTCCACTTACAAAATGAAGCAGATATTTTTCTATAAAAACAATTTCTCTAGATTTCTTTTGTTACATTTGTTATTAATAAATAGTTTTTTAGTGATACAATAAGTATCAATCAATTTTAATTAAAATCAAATAACCATGAAAAAAGGATTATTGTCATTAGTGATGTTATTCTCAGCGTTTGCCGTAAATGCACAAACTGTGAAACAGGCTGTTAAGAAAGACGCAAAAGCCGTAGGTAACACTTTAGAGAAAGGAGCAAAAGCCACCGGAAAAGGTATTAAGAAAGGTGCAAAATGGACAGGCGAAAAAGTAAAGGATGGCGCAGAGTGGACCGGCGATAAGGCTAAGAAAGGTGCTGAAGCTACAAAAGAGGGTGTAAAAGATGGTGCCAAATGGACGGGAAAACAAGCAAAAAAAGGAGCTAACGCTGTTAGCGATACCTATAAAGATGTAAAAGCTAATCTTAAAAAGAAAAATTAGTAGTACGTTTTTATAAAAACTTAGTATATATAATTAATCCTTGATCGTGGGGATTGATTGTTATTTAAAATAAAAATTAAAGATAAAATGAAAAAACTTATTCTAGCAGCTGCTTTTTCGGTAATATCTGCAGCAACTATTTCCGCACAAACAGCACAACAAGTTATAGATAATTATGTAACGGCATTGGGAGGTAAACAAAAATTGGAATCCGTTAAAACACTTTCTATGAAAAATAACATCACCGTGATGGGGATGGATATGGAAGGTAAAACTCTGAAAAAAGATAACAAATTTAAATCTACCCAAACAATGATGGGACAGGAGATGATTCAGGTTTTTGACGGCGAAAAGGGTTATGCCAACCAAATGGGGCAAAAAGTTGATTTCCCAGCAGATCAGGTTGCAAAGCTGAAAGATGCCAAATTGATGGATGCTCTGGGGATGAATGCAGCCAAAATAAAAAGCGTAGAGAAAAAGCAGGTTGATGGTAAAGATTATACCATACTATCATCTGATGACAGCAAATATTATTTTGATACCAAAACTGGTTTGCTTTCAAAAACCGAAAGTGACAAGGGTACGATGACAATTAATAAGTATGTAGCTGTTGATGGGATTCAGTTTGTAGAGGAAATGTCGATTGACGCTGGAGGACAACAGATTCTGGTTAAAAACTCGGACATAAAAGTGAATCAGCCTATTTCTGATGATGAGTTTAAATAATTGATATCATTTATAACAAAAAAAAGAATCCAAAATTTTGGATTCTTTTTTGTTTATCAGGAGTTGTATTCCTTTTCCCATTCTTCTGCCGCCTCACATAGCGTGTTGTAGAATTCTTCGCCGTATTTCCTGATCAAAGGTTCTTTTAGGAATTGAAAAATCCGAACTTTTAGCTCGGCGCCTAAGGTACAGGCATCGGAGCAAATATCCCATTCGTGATAGTTAAGCGCAGAAAATGTACGATAATCGGTCACCCGAATTGGGTAGAGATGGCAGGATATTGGTTTTTTCCAGTCAACAGCACCGTCTTCGTACGCTTTTTCTATACCGCATTTTGTTGTTCCCTTTTCATCAAAAATCACATAGGCACACTCGCTGTCGTTCACCAATGTAGTGACATATCCGCCATCATAATCATCAATAATCCAAGTGCCCTGCTCTTCTATAGCTTTCACGCCCTCGGGTCTTAGGTAAGGTTTTATTTTGGGAAATATCTCATCCAGGATTGGTAATTCGTCTTTATCCAATGGTGCACCGGTATCGCCGTCTACACAGCAAACACCTTTACATTTTGTAAGGTTACAGACAAAACTCTCGGCAAATATATCTTCGGAAATCAGTTTATCATCGATCTGAATCATTCTTAATGCTTTTTAAATTTTTACAAAATTAACTAATTTAAAGATGGCAAGAGTAAAAACGATGATCCATAATCCCACTTCCTGCATCCAATATCTCGGTAGAAAACGTAGCATTCTACTGAGGATGATGGTGACCGGCAAAGCGAGAAGCAAGAGAAATTCGTAATGGGTTCCCATGTAAAAAAATATGGTCACCAGTTGAGCCAAGGAGAATACGAGGACAAATGTATACTTGTATCTACTGATAGGACTTTTCTCGTTATAATGCCTAAAGTGATCTGAAATCGCATAGATAAGCATGAGAACAATAGGTATTAAAATGTAAAGGGGATAATAGCTATCCAGCATTGTAAAACGACCATAGAAAGGGAGATAAGACTTGTCCCAAGTGGTGTATTGTAATAAATACATAATGCCAAAATAGCTAAGAACAATCAGAATGGCACCATAAAACAGTCTAAAAATATTGAGGCCTATTCGTGCTGATGTACCGATGATATGAAAAAGGACAAATACTGCCATGGGCCAACTTGTCGGAAAAACCAAAAAGTTAAAGGCAAGTAGTGATCCTACCAGCATAAAGGCACTTTTCCGGAGATAGTCATTTTGACTTGTTAAGATTAACAATATAACAGTACTTGTAAGAAAGGTTATTGCCAGGCCAATATCCAGATCACCGGGATAGAAACAAGCCACGATAACGGTGTATAAAAAAAGAGGCAGGTGTGAAAAATGATTAAGTGCAATCTTGTTAAATAAAAAATACCCCAGACTGACTCCAACAAAAGTGACGCTTGTAGAAATGTAATCTATATTTTCAAAATCCAGAAGGTTTAATGATAAAAATATAAGGAATAAAAAACAGATGTAAACCGGGACAGAAAAAATATTGCTTTCTTTTGAAAGTAATCGAAACATTTTTTATACTTTTGTACAAAGTTAATTTAAAAAAGAGAAAAAGATGACATCTTTCTGGTTATTCTTAAGCAAAGTTTTCAAGTGGTCGTTCGGGTTTTATGACCTTTTTGGTAATGTCCTCAACTGGGTTTTGTTCCTTGTTGCTGCTGGATTTTTCTGCTACTGGTGCTATACCTTGGTGGTTACTTTAGGGGCTCAAAAGGACAAAGAATACCATTCTCCTACAGAAGGTAAATTTCCTTATTACGATCCAAAAATTTACAAAAACGAAGGTTAAATAAATTGATGATATATAAAAATCCCACAATAGATATTGTGGGATTTTTTCTTTTTAAGATTTGAATCCTATTGGCATGGCACTACCAATACCGGGATTGTAGATTTTTTGGTAATCTCTTTGGTCAAGCTACCTATAAAAACGTCATACATGCCGCTTCTGCCGTGTGAACCAAGAACAATGTAATCCGCATGGATCTCATTGGCATATTCCAAAATTGTGTCGCCTGGCACACCTTGTTTTAAGATGTGGTGGCAGATAATACCTTTTGAGCTAACTTCATCTTCTAGTCTCTTCAGCTCTTTTAATTCATATTTGATTTCATTTTCTTCAACCTCAGGGAAATACTGGAAACCCATATCACCTATCACAAATCCAATATCTGCAGAAGCAATGTGGATGAGCGTAATCTCTGCGTTTATAGTTTTCGCAAAATCCGCAGCATGGTCGAGTAAAATGGATGTACTGTCTGAAAAATCTACTGGTAAAACAATTTTTTTCATAGCGATAAAATTTTATAGCAAGATAACAAAAATTTAGCCATTGTGCCACTATAAAACAGCAAAGCTGATAACTGTCAAGTATGCTGATGATATGTGATTTTTCCTACTGAATCTTAAGCGTAAACAATTTTTTATCTTCCAAAAAGCCTTCCAATAAGTCATTTTCAGAGACTTTACCCACACCTTTTGGCGTTCCGGTGAAAACCAAATCGCCCACCCTCAAGGTGAAATATTGCGAAGCAAAAGCAATGATGGAGTTAAAATCGAAAATCATGTCTTTTGTATTGCCATTTTGAACTTCTTCGTGATTTTTTGTCAGAGAAAAATTAAGGTTTTCTAGATTATAATCAGCCTTAGATACAAAATCTGATACGGCTGCCGAACCATCAAATCCTTTGGCAAGTTCCCAGGGTAAACCTTTATTCTTCAATTTCGTCTGTAGATCTCGCGCTGTAAAATCGATACCGAGGCCTATTTCTTCATAATGTTTCCCGGCGTTTTCCTTTTGGATGTACTTTCCACCTTTTGATATTTTGAGGACAACCTCCAACTCATAATGGATATCGTCAGAAAATTCGGGGATATAGAAATCTGATCCTTTTTTGAGAATAGCCGTATCTGGTTTTATAAAAATGACCGGATCTGTAGGCACCTCGTTTCCCAGTTCCTTTGCATGCTCGCTATAGTTTCTTCCTATGCAGATAATTTTCATAATTGGAGATTTTAATTGAACAGGATTTTTAAAATTTGGATTTTAACTGGATTTTTGTAAAAATTTTCTTGGTGTAAAGCGGGAAATCAGCGCCTTGCAACCAACCATAATAGCCTAGATCTTTCCGGAAAACATCGATTACTTTCTGCCCTTTGTATTTGCCAAAAGCAAAAATTTCCTCCACACTTTCATTGTAATGGATCATACCGGCAAGGTCAGCAAATTTATTTTGGGATGAAAATTCACTAAGTTCTGCCACCTCGTTGGGAACATCTTCATAGCGACCTACCTGAGCATCCAAGACTTCAAATGTGGCCATCACGTCTGCCTTTGCAGAGTGCGCATTTTCTAGTGTTTTGCCACAATAGAATTGGTATGCGGCACCCAAGTTTCGCGGTTCTTTTTTGAAAAAAATATTTTGGGCATCTACAAAACGGTGCTTGCTGAGATCGAAATCAATGCCGGCACGCAGCATTTCCTCTGCCAGAACCGGAATGTCGAACCTGTTGGAGTTAAAACCGCCAAGATCCGCATCCTTTATCATTTTCATCACTTTAGGCGCAATCTCACTGAATTTAGGCGCATTAGCAACGTCTTTGTCATAAATGCCGTGGATAAGGCTGGATGATTTTGGGATGGGCATTTCGGGGTTTACAATCCAGGTTTTGCTTTCGCGGGATGCATCGGGGAAAACTTTCAGGATACAGATTTCCACAATTCGGTCTTTCCCGATGTTGGTTCCCGTAGTTTCCAGATCAAAGACACAAAGTGGTTTATGGAGAATTAAATTCATAATGATGATTACTAAATGTTACTTTTTTTGTTGGAAGCTCGAAGTTTCCATTATTACGTTTAAATAAATAGTTTCCGAATTGCAATCTTCAGACTTCCATCTTCCAGTTATTTTAATTGTTTTTGGAAGATTAATGAAATTAAGATGTAATAAATAATGACCAAAGGGATTCCCGTTGTCCCAAAAATTAGCAGGATAAGGATTCCGCCAATCAGTAATGCCAGTTTTGGATAATTATCTTTTAATTGTTTTGATTTAAATTTCATGGCAATCATCTTCACCGGCGCAATCAAAAGCCAAGAACTTAAAATAGTTACGCCAAGCCAGAGTAGCAGATTCATAGAAATCGTGCTTTCCGACGTTTCAAAGAATGCGTTGGAGAAGTAATTGTTTTGTTTCAGTACAAAGTAGATTCCAAAGATTAGTATTGTGTTACTCGGTGTATTCAAACCTTTGAAATAATATTTTTGCTCCTCGTCCAAATTGAAAATAGCTAACCTGAGGCAAGAAAAAAGTGTTATAAGGAATCCAAAATATTTGAGGTCGAACGGAAGGTCGATTCCGAAAAAATGATTGCCAAAAGGCTCCAGGATTTTCATCATCGCAACGCCGGGCAAAAACCCGAAGCTGACCATATCTGCCAAAGAATCCAGCTGCACGCCAAGGTTGGAGTTGGACTTCAGCGCCCGTGCTACAAAACCATCAAAAAAGTCAAGAATCAAAGAGATCAGGATGCACGCCACAGTTGTTCCGTAATCCCCGGAAATAAGATAAATGATACCCACGCAACCTGAGAAAAGATTACCCAAAGTGAGTGCATTGGCAAGATTATTTTTGATAAAATTCATCCGGCAAAAATAAGCCTTTTTGTTTGAAGCCTGAAGTTTGCAAGGCTAAGTTTTAGGATGCAGCGGAAAAACTTCGTACTTCTGATTTGTGACATTCAAGTTTTTGTAATTTTGCCAAATGAAGAATTTGAGAAGGCAAGAGTTTTTAGCTCTTATTTACAGGCTTTTTTTAGCATTTTTGTTTTATCAGATTGCCAGGTTTTTATTCTGGCTTTTTAACAAAGATCTCATAAAAGTCGACAGCATATCAGAATATTTTACACTTTCATATTACGGGACGGCTTTTGATACCACGGCTATTCTTTACGTTAATGCTGTTTTTATCCTGTTGAGCATTATCCCTATTATGATAAATTCTCGGAAAGGTTATCAGAAATTCCTTTTTTACTGGTATTTTATAACCAATGGTATTACATACGCTTTCAATTTCGGGGATATGATCTATTACAGATTTAGCCAGGCCAGGCTAACTTCGGCGGCTTTGGAAGTTGGGAAACATGAGGACAACCTCGGCAAGGTTTTTTGGAATGCCGTTTTGCAAAATCCCATGATCCCAATTTGTTTTATCATTAGTATGGCACTTTGGATTTTTCTTTACAAAAGAGTGAATGTGAGGGAGCAGAAACCGGATCAGCTTTTAGTTTATTTTATGTCTTCTATTGCCAACTTGTGTATTATTGCTACATTGGTAGTTGGTGGTATCAGGGGAGATTTTAGACATTCCACTCGGCCAATCAATCTGGTGGATGCAAATAAGCATGTCAGTAATCCGATGCAGGCTAACCTTGTTCTCAATAGTGTTTTTTCGTTTTTCAGGACTATCAATACCAATAATTTTAAATTGGTACATTTTGTAGATAATCAGTTTATTGATAAAGAGATTGCGCCCTATAAACTCTACGAACGCCAAGTTGAACCCAAGCCAAACGTTGTTATTTTTATTATGGAGAGTTTTGCCAAGGAATATTCCGGGGCATTTAATAGAGATACAAAGATCAAGAATTTTGTTAGCTACACGCCTTTTTTTGACAGCCTTGCTGGTAAGAGTTTGATTTTTACCAATGCCTATGCCAACGGGCGGCAGTCTATCCATGCCATGAGTTCTGTTTTAGCCGGGATACCAAGCCTTACAGATGCCTTCACAAGTTCGCCATACTCCAACCAAAAAATCCAATCGATTGTTTCGGTTTGTAATGATATGGGTTATGATACCAGTTTCTACCACGGTGCGCCCAATGGTTCTATGGGGTTTCTGGGTTTTGGTAATATTTTGGGCTTCAAACATTATTACGGCAAAACCGAATATAATAATGATCAAGATTTTGATGGGATATGGGCCATTTGGGATGAGCCGTTTTTCCAGTATTATGCCAAAAATATTGGTAAGAAGCAGCTGTTTATGTCCACGCTTTTTTCGGCATCGTCTCATGATCCGTTTAAGATCCCGCAACATTATCAGGGTAAATTCAAAAAAGGGCCATTGCCAATCCATGAGCCAATTCAATATACAGACTATGCGTTGAAAAAGTTTTTTGAAACGGCAAGCAAACAACCTTGGTATCAGAACACTATTTTTGTAATCACGGCAGACCATACCAATCAAACCTATTATCCCGAGTATCAAAAAGCGATGAACCGCTTTGCCATTCCTATTTTGTTTTATTCGCCTAATCCAAAATATAATCTCCATGGTTTAGATAATCGTTTGGCGCAGCAGATTGACATCTACCCAACATTGGCAGACCTTATTGGTTATAATAAAAAGATCCGCAGCTGGGGCAGAAGCCTTGTGTCTGATAAAGACGAAGATCCCATCATTGTTAATTCCGATTCTATTAATGAGCAGATGATTATTGGCAATTACATCTATACCTTCAACGGGAAAGATATTACGGGGATTTATAATAAAACAGATTTGGCATTGTCCAAAAACCTTCTCTCCAAAAACCTAAACGCCGAACAAAAATTGGGCATTTTGAAAACCAAAGGCTGGTATCAGGATTATATGGATAAGGTGATAAATAAAAAGCTAAACTAAAAGGGTGTTTAAAAGCTGAAAATCGCTACAAGGGTTTTTATTTATGCATCAGATAATAAAAAATACTTGTTTGTTTAAAATAATTTTTTACTTTTATCAATGTTAATTTAACATTAACGCAACAAGCTTATCAAAACAATTAAAATAGAAGACAATGAACAAATTATTATTAACATTTGCCTTATCATTTATCGGCGTTTTTTCTTTTGCCCAGATCGAAGGAAAATGGAAAACCATCGATGACGAAACCGGAAAAGCAAAATCTGTTGTTGAAATCTGGAAAAAAGCCGATGGCAAGTATTATGGCAAGGTTTCCCAATTGCTGATAAAGCCGGAACATGCAAACTGTATTGCTTGTAAAGACGACCGCAAAAACAAACCAATTCTTGGGATGGAAATCATCCGTGGTCTTAAAAAAGATGGTGAAGAGTTTACAGGAGGAACCATTACAGATCCTAAAAATGGCAAATCTTACAAATGTACCATTACCAAAGACGGCGACAAGCTGAATGTAAGAGGCTATCTTGGTATCTCGCTTATCGGCAGGACGCAGACTTGGCAAAAAGCGGATTAAAATAAATGACTTTAATCAATCATAAGCTCCTTTTTAGGAGCTTTTTTTGTTATGCAGATAATAAAAAAATTAATACTTTTGTATTTCGAAATCAAAAAACGAAAATTTCATAACAGTTAGGATGTAAGATCATCAGATCGCAATCCTGCAAACAAAAATATTAAATATCAGCAGATGAAAGAACATACATTTCGCGAAGTAATTGCTCAGGCAATGAGTGAAGAAATGCGTAAGGATGACTCCATTTTTCTAGTAGGAGAAGAAGTAGCAGAATACAACGGTGCTTACAAAGCTTCTAAAGGGATGCTGGATGAGTTTGGCCCAAAAAGAATTATCGATGCGCCAATCGCAGAACTTGGTTTCTCCGGTATTGCTATAGGTGCCGCTATGAACGGGAACCGTCCTATTGTAGAGTATATGACCTTCAACTTTTCTATGGTTACCATAGATCAGATTATCAACAATGCTGCAAAAATCTTTCAGATGAGTGGCGGGCAATGGAACTGCCCAATCGTTTTCCGTGGCCCTACAGCCTCTGCAGGCCAGTTGGGAGCTACGCACTCTCAGGCTTTTGAAAGCTGGTATGCCAACTGCCCTGGTCTTAAAGTGGTGGTGCCATCTAATCCTTATGATGCAAAAGGTCTTTTGAAAACAGCAATCCAGGATAACGATCCGGTTATTTTTATGGAGTCTGAGCAGATGTATGGCGATAAAATGGAAATCCCGGAAGAAGAATATTACATCCCAATCGGGAAAGCCGATATTAAAAAAGAAGGAAAGGATGTCACATTGGTATCTTTCGGAAAAATTATGAAAGTGGCTTTGCAGGCTGCTGCAGATCTCGAGAAAGAAGGTATTTCTGTAGAAGTGATCGATCTTAGAACCGTACGTCCTTTGGATTACGACACGGTTTTGCAATCTGTGAAAAAAACCAACCGATTGGTGATCTTGGAAGAAGCGTGGCCGTTTGCTTCCGTGGCTTCAGAGATTACCTATATGGTTCAGCAAAAGGCTTTTGATTATCTGGATGCGCCTGTTAAGAGAATTACGACTCCGGATGCGCCAGCTCCTTATTCTGCAGCCTTATTCGCAGAATGGTTCCCGAAACTCGAAAAAGTGAAGGAAGAAATCAGAAAAGCATTGTACATCAAAGCATAATATTTTAACTCCCGGATTTATTCGGGAGTTTTTATTTGCAGCTGTTTTTTGTAGCTTAATCCCGCTTTCCGTTGCAATCTTTTGCTTTTTCACAGATGAAAAAAAAGCAAAAGGATTTCCACTGTAATCGGGGCTATGGGTTTTTGTCATCCCAATCAAAAGCCAATGTAGAAACATAATTTTGACATTTTGTAGTAATCTCAACATTTTAGAATCCTATCATATAATTAACCTACTTTTATAAAATATTTGCAGGCTTTGCGTTGAAAATGATACAGAAATAAAATTCTAATTATTTGGTAAAATAAAACCACAAAAATTTGTAGGTTAATAAATTATTCCTATTTTTGCACCTCAAAATGAGATGTAAAATATGTTAATAATTCCAGTAAAAGACGGAGAGTCTATCGACAGAGCTTTAAAAAAGTATAAAAGAAAATTTGATAAAACCAGAGTTGTAAGAGAACTTAGGTCTAGACAACAATTTATCAAGCCTTCTGTAACTTTGAGACAAGCTAAACTAAAAGCAGCTCACAAACAAAGAAACCTGAGCAAAGAAGAACAAGCTTAAGTTCTTTTTAGCTTTAATTAATACAAAATCACTTCCGAATTCTTATATTTGGAGGTGATTTTCTGTTTACATACCCATGGTAGAACGATTTTTAGAATATATAGAAGTAGAAAAGCGGTATTCGCCTTACACCCTAATTAATTACAAAAAGGATCTTTTGGATTTTTCGGGATTTGTTCTAGAGACTGAGGCATCCCAAAGTATTGTGAATGTTCATAAAAAAGTGGTGCGGAATTTCATTGTTGAGCTTAGCAATGCAGGGCTTAGCAAAAGAAGCATCAACAGGAAGTTATCATCACTGCGTAGTTTTTATTCTTTTCTACTGAGAATAGGAGAGATAAAAGTGTCGCCTATGGAAACCATTGATTCGCTTAAATTTTATGCGGAAAAAAGAATTCCGTTTTCTGTAGAAGAGATGGAGAAGATGGAAAGTGAAGTAGAGGAGAAGGGCACTGTTACGCTGCTGGAGAAGCTTATTATAGAAACACTTTACCAGACCGGTATCAGAAAGGCAGAACTCTGCAATATGCTTTTCGAAAATGTTGATTTTTCCAAAAAAGAAATCCTAGTGGTAGGAAAAGGGAATAAGGAGCGCATTGTTCCTATTGCTGATGCATTATTGGATGATTACAGGCAATATCTGGCTGTTCGCCTCCCTGAGAAAGGGTCGGAACAATTCTTTTTTATCAATAAGAAAGGGAAAAAACTGGGCGAAAAGTTTGTGTATTTGGTCGTTAATAAGTACTTTAGTCTTGTGACTTCTAAACAAAAAAGGAGTCCACATATTTTGAGGCATACCTTCGCCACCCATATCCTAAATAGTGGTGCTGAAATCTCGAAGGTACAGAAATTGATGGGACATGCAAGCCTGGCCAGTACACAAGTTTATACCAGTGCTAATATTGAGAAGCTGAAAGAGGCTTATAAAAATGCACATCCCAGAGAAAGAAAATAGTATGAAATGATTTTTTACATCATATTTAAAATTGTTTAACCAATAAATTACACGTTATGAAGATTACAATTCAGACTGCCGGTGTTACACCGCACGAACCATTAAAAGAAAGAATTGAAAAAAAAGTAGGTAAGCTGGAAACTTACTATGATAAAATAGTGGAGTCTGCCGTATCGCTTAAAGTAGAAAATACATCAGAAAAGCAAAACAAAACTACCGAACTTATTGTAAAGGTTCCGGGAGATGATTTGGTGGTTAAAAAGACTGCTGCCAGTTTTGAAGAAAGTTTGGACGATTGTGTAGAAACAGCTAAGAAACTGCTAATCAAGAAAAAAGAATTAGCTTAAAAAAATAATTAAATTTTTTTTCTAAAATATTTGTAGATTTCAAAAAAGTGTCTCATATTTGCACTCGCAAAACGGAAGTAACCGCGATGCAGAAAAGAAAGTTCTTTTGAAATCTATTTGCCTCCATAGCTCAGTTGGCCAGAGCACGTGATTTGTAATCTCGGGGTCGTGGGTTCGAATCCCTCTGGAGGCTCATTTATAAAAATACTGGGGAGATACCAGAGCGGTCAAATGGGGCTGACTGTAACTCAGCTGCTTCGGCTACGTAGGTTCGAATCCTGCTCTCCCCACTTTTTATATTTTGATTTGCAAATTCAAAAAATAGTTTTAAATTTGCACTCACGTTTACCAACCTTTTTGGAAACAAAATGCGGAAGTAGCTCAGTTGGTAGAGCGTCAGCCTTCCAAGCTGAATGTCGCGGGTTCGACCCCCGTCTTCCGCTCAAGAATCACAAACCTTTGCGGAATGTGATTTTTTTTTGGCCGACTTAGCTCAGGGGTAGAGTGCTTCCTTGGTAAGGAAGAGGTCACGGGTTCAAATCCCGTAGTTGGCTCACAAAAGATCCTGAAGAGATTCAGGATTTTTTTTGGAATCATTTTTACTTAGATAACGAAAATTTGTGTTTCCGGTCTGGTAGAAAATATTATGTTGCTGCGATTTTTTTTAAATTGAATATCATATTATTAAATTTTATGTAAAATAATTTTTGATATTTAAAAAATCATTATATTTGCAGACCGAAAAAAACAATAGTTAAATAAATTAAATATTAAAATCATGGCAAAGGAAACGTTTAATCGTAACAAACCACACTTAAACATTGGTACTATTGGTCACGTTGACCATGGTAAAACTACCTTGACTGCTGCTATTACAAAAGTATTATCAGATAAAGGTTTAGCTGAAAAGAAAGACTTCTCTTCTATTGACTCTGCTCCAGAAGAAAAAGAAAGAGGTATTACTATTAACACTGCTCACGTAGAATACGAAACTGAAAACAGACACTACGCTCACGTTGACTGTCCAGGTCACGCGGATTACGTAAAAAACATGGTAACTGGTGCTGCACAAATGGATGGAGCTATCCTTGTAGTTGCTGCTACAGATGGCCCAATGCCTCAAACTAGAGAGCACATCCTACTTTGCCGTCAGGTAAACGTACCAAGAATCGTTGTTTTCATGAACAAAGTTGACATGGTTGACGATGCTGAGCTTCTTGAACTAGTAGAACTTGAAGTTAGAGATCTTCTTTCTTCTTACGAATATGATGGTGATAACTCTCCAGTAATCCAAGGATCTGCTTTAGGTGGTCTTAACGGAGATGCTAAATGGGTTGAAAAAATCGACGAATTGATGGCAGCTGTTGACAGCTGGATCGAATTGCCAGTTAGAGATCAAGATAAACCATTCTTGATGCCAATCGAAGACGTATTCTCTATCACAGGTAGGGGTACTGTAGCAACTGGTAGAATCGAGTCTGGTGTTATCAACACTGGTGATCCTGTTGACATCGTAGGTATGGGTGATGAAAAATTGACTTCTACTATTACAGGGGTTGAGATGTTCAGAAAAATCCTAGACAGAGGTGAAGCTGGTGATAACGTAGGTCTATTGTTGAGAGGTATTGAAAAAACCGACATCAAGAGAGGTATGGTTATCGCTAAGAAAGATTCTGTTAAACCACACAAAAAATTCAAAGCTGAGGTTTATATCCTTTCTAAAGAAGAAGGTGGACGTCACACTCCATTCCACAACAAATACCGTCCTCAGTTCTACGTAAGAACTACTGACGTTACAGGTGAAATCTTCTTGCCAGAAGGTGTAGAAATGGTAATGCCTGGTGATAACTTGACAATTACAGTAGAATTGTTGCAACCAATCGCTCTTAACGTAGGTCTTAGATTTGCGATCAGAGAAGGTGGTAGAACAGTTGGTGCAGGTCAGGTAACTGAAATCATAGACTAATTCTATAATTAATAAAAAAAGTTCCGTAAGGAAACTTACGGAACTTTTTAATCTACGGGCATCGTCCAATGGTAGGATACCGGTCTCCAAAACCGTTGATCAGGGTTCGAATCCTTGTGCCCGTGCAAAATTAAATTATGAGCTCATTAATTAATTTCTTAAAAGGTTCTTATACAGAGTTTAAAGATAAGGTAGAATGGCCAAAGTGGCCAGATCTGCAGTCTTCTACTATTGTTGTAGCAGTTTCTACTATCATCCTTTCTTTGTTCACATTTGGGGTAGATTCCTTATTTAGTGTAACCATTAAGAATTTTATTGCGACTTTTATTAATCTGTTTAATTAATCCAAAATACTTTCCTCATGAGCGAATCGAAATGGTATGTGCTGAAAGCTATTAGCGGACAGGAAAATAAGGTAAAAAACTACATCGAGAATGAGATCCAAAGATTAGGGATGGAGTCTTATGTTACGCAGGTAGTTATCCCGATGGAAAAGGTTATCCAGATTAGAAACGGCAAAAAAGTACCCAAAGAAAAACCATATTATCCAGGATATCTGATGGTAGAGGCAGACCTTGTAGGTGAGGTGCCACACGTTATCAAAAATATCCCTGGAGTTATCTCTTTTCTAAGCCTTACAAAAGGTGGCGAACCTGTTCCAATGAGAAAATCGGAAGTGAACAGAATGCTGGGAAGAATGGATGAACTTTCCGAGTTTGCAACGGATGTAGAAATCCCTTTCATCGTTGGAGAAAATATCAAAGTGATAGACGGACCGTTCAACGGTTTCAACGGAACTATTGAAAAAATCCTTGAAGACAAGAAAAAAGTGGAAGTTTCTGTTTTGATCTTCGGAAGAAAAACACCTATGGAACTGAGCTTTATGCAAGTAGAAAAGGTTTAAAATTAATTAAGTATAGTTTTATATATAAGCTTTCCAATATTCGGAGAGCTTTTTTTTATTAAATTTTATAATAATTATTGTCTGTTGGAAAAATATTCTTATTTTTGCAGACCGAAAAGTGGGTTCTCTGATGTGAGAATAGATAACCCACTGAATAATAAATGCTTCCAACATTCATTATTTATTAATTTCTTAAAACATTAAAATGGCTAAAAAAGTCTTTAAAATGGTAAAACTTCAGGTGAAAGGTGGCGCAGCTAACCCTTCTCCACCAGTAGGTCCTGCATTAGGTTCTGCCGGGGTGAACATCATGGAGTTTTGTAAACAATTCAACGGTAGAACACAGGATAAGCCTGGTCAGGTTTTGCCAGTAGTAATTACAGTTTACGAAGACAAATCTTTTGAATTCGTAATCAAAACACCTCCGGCTGCTATCCAGTTGCTAGAGGCTGCAAAGATCAAAAGTGGTTCTGGTGAACCGAACAGAAACAAAGTAGGTTCTGTTTCTTGGGATCAGGTTAAGAAAATTGCTGAAGATAAAATGTCAGATCTTAACTGTTTCACATTGGATTCTGCATTGTCTATGGTAGCAGGTACCGCTAGATCTATGGGATTGAAAGTATCAGGAACTAAACCAACTAACGCTTAAAACTTAAAGAAATGGCAAAATTGACAAAAAAGCAAAAAGAGGCTTTAAGTAAAGTGGAGAAAAATAAAATTTACAATCTTGACGAAGCTTCTGCTTTGGTAAAAGAAGTAAATACTGCAAAATTTGATGCATCTGTAGATATCGCTGTAAGATTGGGTGTAGATCCAAGAAAAGCAAACCAAATGGTAAGAGGTGTTGTATCTCTTCCTCACGGTACAGGTAAAGATGTGAAAGTTTTGGCTTTGGTAACACCTGATAAAGAGGCAGAAGCTAAAGAAGCTGGTGCTGATTATGTAGGTCTTGATGAATACCTAGATAAAATCAAAAGCGGATGGACAGATGTAGACGTTATCGTTACAATGCCAGCTGTTATGGGTAAACTAGGACCATTGGGTAGAATCTTAGGACCAAGAGGTCTTATGCCAAACCCAAAATCAGGTACTGTAACAATGGAAATTGGTAAAGCAGTAGCTGAGGTAAAATCAGGTAAAATCGATTTCAAAGTAGATAAATACGGTATTGTACATGCAGGTATTGGTAAAGTATCTTTTGATGCTGCTAAACTTAAAGAAAATGCTCAGGAATTGATCCAGACATTGGTTAAGTTGAAACCAACTGCTGCAAAAGGAGTTTATGTAAAAAGCATCTTTATGTCTTCTACAATGAGCCCTGGAATTGCAATTGATACTAAATCTGTTAACTAATTATATATCCTAAGACAATGACAAAAGACCAAAAAGTTGTAGCAATACAAGAGATCAAAGATTTGCTTGAGGGTGCAAAAGTAGTTTACGTAGCAGATCTAGAAGGTTTGAACGCCGGAAAATCTTCTGACTTCAGAAGACAGGCTTTCAAAAACAATATCAAAGTAAAAGTGGTGAAAAACACACTTTTGCAAAAAGCAATGGAGCAAATTGACGGTGTAGACTTCTCTGAGATGTTCGATACTTTCAAAGGTAACTCTGCGGTTCTTATTTCAGAAACGGCTAACGCTCCTGCAAAATTAATCAAAGACTTCAGAAAGAAAGAAGAGAAGCCGGCTCTTAAGTCTGCTTTTGTTCAGGAAACTTTCTACATTGGCGATAACAACCTTGAGACTTTGGCTAACATCAAGTCTAGAGAAGAAATGATCGGTGAAATCATCGGATTGCTTCAGTCTCCAATCAGAAACGTACTTTCTGCTTTGCAAAACAAACCTGAAACAGTAGAAGCTAAAGCTGAAGAAGCTGCACCTGCTGCGGAAGAAACTCCAGCTACCGAAGCTCCGGAAGCTGCTGCAGAAGGAGAAGCTCCAGCTGCAGAATAATTAGACACTCAAAAAATAATTCAAATAATCAACAAAAACATTACAACAATGTCAGATTTAAAAAATTTAGCTGAAACGCTAGTAAACCTAACAGTAAAAGACGTAAACGAACTAGCTACTATCCTTAAGGATGAGTATGGAATTGAGCCAGCTGCTGCTGCTGTAGTAGTTGCTGCAGGTGGTGCAGGTGATGCTGCTGAAGAAAAAACAGAATTCGATGTAATTCTTAAATCAGCTGGTGCTTCTAAATTAGCAGTTGTTAAATTGGTAAAAGATTTAACTGGTGCTGGTCTTAAAGAAGCTAAAGATATCGTAGATGGTGCTCCTGCTCCAATCAAACAAGGTATTCCAAAAGACGAAGCTGAAGCGCTTAAAAAACAACTTGAAGAAGCTGGTGCTGAAGTAGAATTGAAGTAATTTAGTTCTTACCATATAAAAAACCCCGGGTATTTTGCCCGGGGTTTTTTGTTTTTATTCTGTGACGCATTGTAATGTTAATATTTTATAAAGTTGGACAATTTTTTTTTGATGAGTTGCCATTGGAATTATTATTGAAAGTTACATCGCAAAGATTTTTGTGAAATGAAAACAATAACTATTGGTAACCAGACTATCTGCCAGCTCGGGCAAGGAACTTGGAATATGGGAGACAGCCCTGCAACGAGAAAGGAAGAAATCACAACATTAAGAACGGGCATTGACCTTGGGATGCAACTCATAGACACGGCCGAAATGTATGGCAGCGGCCGTTCAGAAGTTTTGGTAGGAGAGGCTATTCAGGGCATTCGGAAGAATGTCTTTTTGGTTTCCAAGGTGTTGCCATCCAATGCTTCTTATGATGGCACTATCAAAGCCTGCGAGCAGAGCCTGAAAAGGTTACAAACGGATTATCTTGATCTTTACCTTTTACATTGGGAGGGGCGATTTCCTCTTCAGGAATCGGTTGACGCCTTCGAAGCGCTTAAAAAATCTGGGAAAATAAAAAACTGGGGCGTCAGTAATTTTGATACAGACCTCATGAAAACTTTAACGGGATGCTCGCAAGGACAGAGCTGCGCAACCAATCAGGTTCTGTATAATCTTTCCCGTCGTGGCCCTGAGTTTGACCTTCTGCCATGGTGCAGCAATCATAATATGCCGGTAATGGCTTATTCGCCAATAGAACAAAACAGGTTATTATCCAACGAGATTTTATTGGACATTGCCCGCAAACATAATGCGAGTGCTTCACAAATTGCTTTGGGCTGGATTTTACAAAACAAAAATGTCTTACCCATTCCCAAGGCTTCATCAGTTGGTCATGTTAATGATAATTTTAAAAGCCTCTCGGTCAAACTCACAGAGGAAGATAACCAACAGCTGGACAAAGTTTTCCCAAAGCCCAAGCATAAAGTGAGTCTTGAAATGATTTAGAATTCTACATCAAAATAAAATATTATGAAAAACAAAAAAACGGTTTTGATAACCGGCGCAGGAAGTGGATTTGGAAAAGATGCATCATTCCGTATGGCAAAAAATGGCTACAAAGTAATTGCAGCGGTGGAAACAGCGTCACAGATCTTTGAGCTTAAGGAAGAAGCTAAGAAATTAAAGCTTGATATTCAGTTTGAGAAATTGGATATTACAGATTTCAACGATAGAGAAAGAGCCAGCGATTGGGATGTGGACATTCTTCTAAATAATGCAGGCATTAGTGAAGGCGGGGCAGTTGTAGATTTGCCGGAAGAAATCATCAGGAAGCAGTTTGAGGTTAATGTTTTTGGGACCGTTCTTCTGACGCAGATTATAGCCAAAAATATGATTAAGAAAAAAAGCGGTAAAATTGTTTTTATGAGTTCTGTGGCGGGTATCACGACCGATCCTTTTGCTGGCGCATACTCTGCTTCCAAACATGCGATAGAAGCTTTTGCCGAGGCTATGAATAAGGAACTTAAAGAATTTGGGATCCAAGTCGCTACAATTAATCCGGGGACCGATATACACGGGCTTCAATGACAGGATGTTTGAAGCGCCTTCTAGATGGTTAAATTTTGAAAAAGAGGAAAGTGTTTTTGATTATAGTAAAATTGCATTTCCTCATGAGCAATATAAACCGGAACACGTTTACGAAAAAACAGAAAAGGTGCTGACAGGGGAAATTACAACTTACAGGAATGTTGTGCCGGATGAGATTGTGGAAGAAACCAAAAAGCAAATGGCCGAAGTCTGGGCAAGGCAACAAAATAACAAGGCAGAAAGAGATCCATTGGTTCAGAAAGCTTACGATATCGCGCCAGAAACACCCAACGGAAAATAAATGCAATTATGAAACAGATAAAAACATTGAGCCTTGCAGAGGCCGAAATTATTATCCAAGCTGCGCGTGAGAAAGCTACCATTTTACAATCGCCTAGCAATATTGCTGTGGTCGATGCCAATGGTTTTTTATTGGCTCATATAAGAATGGATGATGCGCAGTTGCCAAGTATAAAGCACTCTATTAACAAGGCTAAAACAAGCGCCTATTTCAAAAAAGAAACTATTGACCTAAAAGGCGACGCAGAGCCAAAAGGCGAATTGTACGGCCTTAACAATACATTGGATAACACTGTAATCGTGTTCGCGGGTGGCGTTCCCGTCATTTTTGATGGTGAAGTAGTTTGTGCGGTAGGTGTAAGCGGTGGAACTGCCGACCAGGATGAGGAGATTGCCAAATATGCAGCTATGGCAAAGATCTGAAATCAATTTTAATGATGAAAAGTTCTGTCACGAAATGGCGGGACTTTTTTAATTAGCTATAATAATTACTTGCGAATTTCGATAAAAAAGATTAAATTTGCAGTTCTTTTGGCGCTAATAATTATTAATACATCAGTAAAATATTGAATATCAACTCTTTCAGTTTTGGAAGGGATTTCGTGTTTTGTGGGTATTGATTCTCATTTTCGTCAAAATTAACCAAAAAGTATTTTGCATTACGCCGTGAAAAGATATACCGGCGTTGCAGTTAGAAATTAGAACCAGGAATAAAAGGATAAAGGATCAAGACTACTTCTGATAGCGCCAAACATCAAAGTCTTTTCCTATTTCCTATAGTTTCTACCTTCTTTTTCTGATATTTTTTAAATCAAAATATTTTTTAACCCATTTTTCTTATAATTTTATGAGTAAAACACAGGCCGCTCCTAAACTTCAGGGTAATGAAAGAATCAACTTTTCTTCTGCGAAAGGTAGAATCGATACACCTGACTTTTTGGACATCCAAATCCAGTCCTTCAAGGAGTTTTTCCAGCTGGACACGCTTCCTGAGCAGCGTTTGAATGAGTCACTTTACAAGACGTTCCAGGAAAATTTCCCAATTACAGATTCCAGAAACCAATTCGTATTGGAGTTTTTGGATTATCTGGTAGATTCTCCACGTTACTCTATTGATGAGTGTGTGGAAAGAGGTTTAACCTATTCGGTTCCTCTAAAAGCAAGACTTAAATTGTATTGTACAGACCCTGAACATGAAGATTTTCAGACTGTTGTACAAGATGTTTATTTAGGTCCTGTTCCTTACATGACGCCGTCTGGTTCTTTCATCATCAATGGTGCTGAAAGGGTTATCGTTACGCAGTTGCACCGTTCACCTGGTGTGTTCTTCGGACAGACTTACCATGCCAACGGGACAAAACTTTATTACTCAAGAATTATCCCTTTCAAAGGGTCTTGGATGGAGTTTACCACGGATATCAATAACGTGATGTATGCGTATATTGACCGTAAGAAAAAATTACCTTTAACAACATTGCTTAGAGCAATTGGTTATGAATCTGATAAAGAAATCCTTCAGATCTTTGACTTGGCGGAGGAAGTGAAAGTTTCCAAAGCTGCGCTTAAAAAAGTAGAAGGCAGAACATTAGCTGCAAGAGTCTTGAACACTTGGTTCGAGGATTTTGTGGACGAAGATACAGGTGAGGTGGTTTCTATCGAAAGAAACGAAATTATCCTAGACAGAGAAACAGTTCTAGAGAAAGAACATCTTGATATTATTCTGGAATCTGGCGTTAAATCGATCCTGATTCACAAAGAAAATTCTAACGAATTCTCTATCATCCAGAATACATTACAAAAAGACCCTACCAACTCAGAAAAAGAAGCGGTAGAATATATTTACCGTCAGTTAAGAAATGCTGACGCTCCGGATGAGGAAACTGCAAGAGGAATTATTGAAAAACTATTCTTCTCCGAGCAGAGATATTCATTGGGAGAAGTAGGACGTTACAGACTTAATAAAAAGTTAGGCCTTAATATCCCTACCACAACAGAGGTTCTTACAAAAGAAGATATCATCGCCATTGTAAAACACCTTATCGAATTGGTTAACTCCAAGGCGGAAGTGGATGATATTGACCACCTTTCCAACAGAAGGATCAAAACTGTAGGCGAGCAGTTGGCTGGCCAGTTTGGTGTAGGTCTTTCCAGGATTGCAAGAACAATCAAAGAAAGGATGAATGTACGTGATAACGAGATCTTTACACCGGTTGACTTGGTAAATGCCAAAACATTGACCTCTGTTATCAACTCGTTCTTCGGTACCAACCAGCTTTCCCAGTTTATGGACCAGACCAACCCATTGTCAGAGATTACGCACAAGCGTAGATTATCTGCACTAGGACCTGGTGGTTTATCAAGGGAGAGAGCAGGTTTCGAGGTGCGTGACGTTCACCATACACACTACGGACGTATCTGTCCTATTGAAACTCCGGAAGGACCAAACATTGGTTTGATATCTTCTTTGGGTATGTATGCAAAAATCAACAACCTTGGTTTCATCGAGACGCCATACAGAAAGGTAGAAGATGGTAAAGTAGCTCTTAAAGCTGCGCCAATTTACCTTAATGCAGAGGATGAAGAGGATAAAGTAATTGCTCAGGCCAACGTTGCTTTGAGTGATGATGGTAACTTCGAGACAGACAGGATTATTGCCCGTTTGGATGGTGACTATCCGGTAGTTGAGCCTCAGCAGGTAGATTTGATTGACGTAGCACCAAACCAGATTTCCGGTATTTCCGCTTCATTGATTCCTTTCTTGGAGCATGATGATGCGAACCGTGCATTGATGGGATCCAACATGATGCGTCAGGCCGTTCCATTGTTGAAGCCACAGGCTCCAATTGTAGGTACAGGTCTGGAAAAACAAGTTGCAAGAGACTCCAGAGTATTGATCAATGCAGAAGGCAACGGTGTTGTAGAATATGTAGATGCGGAGAAAATTGTTATCAAGTACGAAAGAAGCGAAGAAGATGATTTAGTTAACTTCGATTCTGCGACTAAAACTTATAAACTGACGAAGTTCAGAAAAACCAACCAAAGTACAACCATCACTTTGAGACCTAACGTAAGAGTAGGTGATAAGATCGAAAAGGGACAGGTTCTTTGCGACGGTTATGCAACCGAAAACGGAGAACTGGCATTGGGTAGAAACCTTGTGGTAGCCTTCATGCCTTGGAAAGGGTATAACTTTGAGGATGCGATCGTAATCAACGAAAAAGTGGTTCGTAATGACTGGTTTACTTCTATCCACGTAGATGAATATTCTTTGGAAGTTCGTGATACCAAATTGGGTATGGAAGAGCTGACAGCGGATATTCCTAACGTATCCGAAGAAGCTACCAAAGACCTTGATGAAAACGGTATGATCCGTATCGGGGCAGAGGTTAAGCCTGGCGATATTCTGATCGGGAAAATTACGCCAAAAGGTGAATCTGACCCAACGCCGGAAGAAAAACTCCTTAGAGCGATCTTTGGTGACAAAGCCGGTGATGTAAAAGATGCTTCGTTGAAAGCGGATTCTTCTCTTAGAGGGGTTGTTATCAACAAAAAATTGTTCTCCAGAAACATCAAGGACAAAAAGAAAAGAAGCGAAGAAAAAATCAAGTTGGAAGAAATCGAAAATACTTACAAAGCTAAGTTTGACGAGTTAAGAAACACTTTGATTGAGAAACTGAATACTTTGGTTTCCGGTAAAACTTCTCAGGGCGTTAAAAACGACCTTGAAGAGGAAGTTATCAGTAAAGGTACCAAGTTTACGCTGAGACTTCTTCAGTCTGTAGAGGATTACAACAACATCAGCGGTGCAGATTGGACAGTTGATGCCGATAAAAATGATTTGATTAAGCAATTAATCCACAATTATAAAATCAAGTACAACGATCTTTCCGGTGTTAAAAACCGTGAGAAGTTTGCTTTGTCCATCGGGGACGAATTGCCTGCTGGTATCATTAAACTGGCTAAAGTTTACATTGCTAAAAAACGTAAACTGAATGTTGGGGATAAAATGGCGGGTCGTCACGGTAACAAAGGTATCGTTTCCAGAATCGTACGTGAAGAAGATATGCCGTTCCTAGAAGACGGAACACCTGTGGATATCGTATTGAACCCACTTGGGGTACCTTCCCGTATGAACATTGGTCAGATTTACGAAACTGTTCTTGGATGGGCAGGTAAAAATTTGGGACTTAAATTCGCAACACCAATCTTTGATGGTGCAAGTCTTGAACAAATTACCGAGTATACCGAGCAGGCAAGTCTTCCAAAATTTGGTAATACATACCTTTATGACGGTGGTACCGGTGAGAGATTTACACAGCCGGCTACGGTGGGTGTAATCTATATGTTGAAACTGGGACACATGGTAGATGATAAGATGCACGCACGTTCTATCGGACCATACTCATTGATTACGCAACAGCCTCTTGGTGGTAAAGCACAATTTGGTGGTCAGCGTTTCGGAGAGATGGAGGTTTGGGCTCTAGAAGCATTTGGAGCATCCAATATCTTGAGAGAGATCCTGACTGTGAAGTCTGATGACGTGATTGGTAGAGCAAAAACTTATGAAGCAATCGCGAAAGGCGAAGCAATGCCAGAACCTGGTATTCCGGAATCTTTCAACGTATTACTTCACGAGTTACAAGGTCTTGGACTTGATGTAAGATTGGAAGAGTAATTTAATTTTTAAGGCTTCGACAGGCTCAGCCTGACATGGCCGGAAAAATTAAAAAAATAGTATTAGAGTTGTCATCCTGAGCTTGTCGAAGGACTTCTAATACAGTAAAAATTACTTTAAATAATAAAAATTTCATTTGAATAATATGTCAAATAAAAATAAAACAAGTCGATTTAACAAAATCACTATTGGTTTAGCTTCACCAGAATCTATTCTTCAGGAATCGAGAGGGGAAGTCCTTAAACCAGAAACGATCAATTATCGTACGCACAAACCAGAAAGAGACGGTTTGTTCTGCGAAAAGATCTTTGGTCCTGTAAAAGACTACGAATGTGCTTGTGGAAAATACAAAAGAATCCGTTACAAAGGGATTGTTTGTGATAGATGTGGGGTAGAAGTTACAGAGAAAAAAGTACGTAGAGAGAGAATTGGGCACATTGGCCTGGTTGTTCCTGTAGCGCACATCTGGTATTTCCGTTCTTTGCCAAACAAAATTGGTTATCTACTAGGTATTCCGTCCAAGAAATTGGATATGATTATCTATTACGAGAGATATGTTGTGATCCAGCAAGGTATTGCTAAGAAAGCAGATGGTTCTGATTTCGAAGATAAAGAATTCTTGACAGAAGAAGAATACCTGGATATCCTGGAAACACTTCCTGTAGAGAATCAATACCTTGATGACTCAGACCCGAACAAATTCATTGCAAAAATGGGTGCAGAAGCGGTTGAAGAATTGTTGAAAAGAATCGACCTTGATTCTCTTTCTTTCGATTTAAGACACAAGGCACACAACGAATCTTCTAAACAAAGAAGAACCGAAGCGCTTAAAAGATTGAACGTTGTAGAAGCATTGAGAGGTGCTAATACAAGAATGATCAATAAGCCGGAATGGATGATTATGAGGGTTCTTCCTATCATTCCGCCGGAATTGAGACCATTGGTTCCTTTGGATGGTGGACGTTTCGCAACTTCCGATTTAAATGACCTTTACAGAAGGGTAATTATCAGAAACAACCGTCTTAAGAGACTATTGGAGATCAAAGCTCCGGAAGTAATCTTGAGAAACGAGAAGCGTATGCTTCAGGAATCTGTAGATTCATTATTCGATAATACAAGAAAATCTTCTGCTGTAAAATCTGAATCAAACAGACCATTGAAATCCCTTTCAGATTCATTAAAAGGTAAGCAAGGTCGTTTCCGTCAGAACTTATTAGGAAAAAGGGTAGACTACTCTGCTCGTTCGGTTATTGTTGTAGGGCCTAGCTTACAATTGCACGAGTGTGGTCTTCCAAAAGATATGGCTGCAGAGCTTTACAAACCGTTTATCATCAGAAAACTGATTGAGAGAGGAATTGTAAAAACAGTGAAATCAGCTAAGAGAATCATCGATAGAAAAGAACCTGTAGTTTATGATATCCTGGAAAATGTGATGAAAGGGCACCCGGTTCTTTTGAACAGGGCACCTACACTTCACCGTTTGGGTATCCAGGCATTCCAGCCGAAAATGATCGAAGGTAAAGCAATCCAGCTTCACCCATTGGTAACAACGGCTTTCAACGCGGATTTCGATGGTGACCAGATGGCGGTTCACTTGCCACTAGGGCCAGAAGCAATCTTGGAAGCACAGTTATTGATGTTGGGTTCTCAGAACATCCTTAACCCTGCGAATGGTTCGCCAATTACGGTACCTTCTCAGGACATGGTTTTGGGTCTTTATTTCATGACCAAAGAAGCCCAATCTACAGAAGATCATAAAGTGAAAGGCGAAGGTCTTGCATTTTACTCTCCGGAAGAAGTAGAGATCGCTTATGCAGAAGGGCAGGTTTCCCTTAACGCAAAAGTTAGATGCCGCCTTCCTATTAAAGAAGATGGTGTTATTACAACCAAATTGTTCCCTACAACGGTTGGTAGAATCTTGTTTAATCAGATTGTACCAAAAGAATCAGGTTATATCGATGAATTATTGACTAAGAAATCTCTTAGAAATGTCATCGGTAGAATCCTTGCAGATACAGATTTCCCAACTACGGTTAAGTTCCTGGATGATATGAAGAATCTTGGATACTCCAACGCATTCAAGGGAGGTCTTTCATTCAGCTTGGGTGACATCGTGATTCCAGTAGAGAAAAAAGCCATGATTGCCACAGCAGTAGAATCTGTAGATGAGATCAAGGCTAACTATAACATGGGTCTTATTACCGATACAGAACGTTATAATCAGGTAATTGACGTTTGGACCAATACCAACGCCAGCCTTACCGAAATGATTATGAGCAGGATGAAGTCTGACCAGGGCGGATTCAACTCTGTATTTATGATGCTTGATTCTGGTGCGAGGGGTTCTAAGGAACAGATCCGTCAGTTATCAGGGATGAGAGGTTTGATGGCAAAACCACAAAAAGCAGGTTCTGTAGGTGCAGAGATTATCGAGAACCCAATTGTAGCGAACTTTAAAGAAGGTTTGTCTATCTTGGAGTACTTTATCTCTACCCACGGTGCCCGTAAAGGTCTTGCGGATACCGCTCTTAAAACTGCCGATGCCGGTTATTTGACCAGAAGATTGGTAGACGTTGCACAGGATGTAATCATTACAGAACAGGACTGTGGAACATTGAGAGGTACAGAGATTACCGCTCTTAAGAAAAATGATGATATCGTAGAAAGAATCTCAGACAGGATTCTTGGTAGAGTTTCTCTTCACGATATTTACCATCCGGAAACTGATGAATTGATTGCCAATGCCGATGAACTGATTGTAGAAGCGGTAGCAAGAAAAATAGAAGAAGCCGGAATTGAGGTTGTAGAAGTTCGTTCGCCATTAACTTGTGAAGCCAAAAAAGGGATTTGTGCAAAATGTTACGGTCGTAACCTTGCCACCGGAAAAGGCATCCACATGGGAGAAGCTGTAGGTGTAATCGCTGCACAATCTATTGGTGAGCCTGGTACTCAGTTAACATTGAGAACCTTCCACCAAGGGGGTACTGCAGGTAACATTTCAGAAAACCCAAGTATCGTTGCAAAACGTGATGGTATTGTTGAGATGGATGAGGTTAGAACTATTAAATCCGAAGGAGAAGACGGTAAAACTGCGGACATCGTGGTTTCCCGTTCTACAGAATTCCGTTTGGTAGCAGATAACGATGCCAGAACGCCTATCATGGTAGCCAACGTACCTTACGGTTCCGAATTATCTGTAAAACCAGGTGATAAGGTTAAAAAAGGTGACCTGATTGCCAAGTGGGATCCGTATAACGCGGTTATCATTGCAGAAACTTCTGGTAAGGTAGAGTACGAAGATATTATCCAAGGGGTTTCTTTCCAATTGGAAATCGATGAACAGACAGGTTTTGAAGAGAAAGTAATCTCCGAATCTAGAAATAAAAAAGCCGTTCCTACCCTAAAAGTAGTAGATACCAAAGGAGTAGAACAAAAAGGCTATAACTTGCCAGTAGGTGCCCACTTAATGGTAAACGACGGTGAAAAAATCAAGGCGGGTAAAGTCTTGATCAAGATCCCAAGAAAATCTGCAAAAGCAGGGGATATCACCGGTGGTCTTCCAAGGGTTACCGAATTGTTCGAAGCGAGAAATCCTTCTAACCCAGCGGTAGTTACGGAGATTGACGGTGTAGTTTCTTACGGAAAAATCAAGAGAGGTAACCGTGAGTTGATCGTAGAAGCTAAAACAGGGGAGATCAAGAAATATCTTGTGAAATTATCCAACCAGATTTTGGTACAGGAAAATGATTTCGTTTACGCTGGTGATCCACTTTCTGACGGATCTATCACACCGGATGATATTCTTAGGATCAAAGGCCCAACAGCTGTTCAGGAATATTTGGTTAACGAGATCCAGGAGGTTTACCGTTTACAAGGTGTAAAAATTGATGATAAGCACTTCGAGATTATTGTTCGTCAGATGATGACAAAAGTTTCGATTGTAGATGGTGGAGATACTCAATTCTTGGAAGGCGCTTTGGAACACAAATTTGACTTCCTCGAGGAGAACAACAGGGTTTTCGGACTTAAAGTTGTTACCGAACCGGGAGATTCAAAAGAGTTTAAAGCTGGGCAGATGATCACTGCAAGAGAGTTGAGAGACGAGAATTCTAAGCTTAAGAGAGAAGACCTGGCACTTGTTGAGGTAAGAGAAGCCTTGCCAGCGACGGCTACATCTGTACTACAGGGTATTACCAGAGCAGCATTACAGACTAAGTCATTTATGTCTGCGGCGTCTTTCCAGGAGACAACTAAGGTTCTTAACGAAGCAGCGGTTTCCGGAAAAATCGACTTCTTGAACGGTCTTAAAGAAAATGTAATTGTAGGGCACAGAATCCCTGCAGGTACAGGTCTTAAGGATTATCAGAATATCATTGTAGGTTCCAGAAAAGAATTCGAAGATATTAACTAATAAATTGATTTGAAATTTGAGGTTTGACATTATTTTTTATATTTTCACAATCTCAAATTTCAAATTTTAAACAAAATAATTTTAAAAATGGACAATAATCAAAATCAAGATCCAAACAACATTAATATAAACCTTAACGAGATGGTTGCTGCGGGTGTATATTGTAACCTAGCACTAGTTAACCATTCTCCATCAGAATTTGTAGTGGATTTTATCCAATTGATGCCTGGTGTACAACAAGCTAATGTAAGAAGCAGAGTTATCTTAGCTCCACTTCATGCAAAAAGAGTTTTGGCTGCACTTCAACAAAATGTTACTAATTATGAGCAACAATTTGGTGAAATCAAAGAAGTTGAACCTTTCGTTTTGGGCGGTAACAACGTACAAGCTTAAGATGATCTGAAAAGAATATCAAAGAAAACCTTCACTCTAAGTGGAGGTTTTTTTTTAATCGATCTATTATAGATTAATAATTATTTAATTACAATACTATTTTATACTCATTTTTCAGACCTAACTTTGCTAAAATGTTTTAGAATGAAAAGAATTTGCATTGCCATGATGATTATACTGTCATCATTTTCGTTGGCGCAATCAGTTATAGATACAGCTCAGATTGTAGTACCCAACAGATTCAATAGTCCTCAAGCCATCGGGAAGCCTTATGTTATTATGATTTCTGCAGATGGATTCCGGTATGATTATGCCTCTAAATATAATGCTGAAAACCTGCTGAAATATTCTCACGAAGGTGTGAGAGCAAAAGCAATGTTACCTAGTTACCCGAGTATCACTTTCCCCAACCACTGGACATTGATTACAGGGCTTTATCCGTCTCATCATGGTTTGATTGATAATTTTTTCTATGACTATCAAAAGCAAAAACCTTATGCCATGAGCAATCGCCAAAATGCGGAAGACGGCAGTTGGTATGGCGGAACACCTTTGTGGGGGTTGGCAGAAAAGCAACAGCTGTTGAGTGCTTCTTTGCAATGGGTAGGCTCGGCAAGTGATGCAGGTGGTGCAAGGCCTACCTACTATTATCCTTACCATGAAAAATTTTCACCCACGGAAAAAGTGGATAAGGTAATCAATTGGCTAAAGCTGCCAGAGGATAAGCGGCCTCACTTTATATCCCTATATTTTCCTGAAGCTGACGCAGCTGGTCACCATTTTGGACCTGATACAAACGAGACAGAAGAAGCTGTGCATTCTATAGACAATGCCATCGGGATTTTGGTGGAAAAAGTGAAACAGTTAGGACTGAAGAATGTCAATTTTGTATTTGTTTCTGATCATGGGATGATTAAAGTGGATGGCGGAAACGCATTGCCAATTCCAGATTTACTGCTGGATAAAAGCAGATTTGATTTTTATAATTCTCAAACCCTGCTTCGGGTCTATGTTAAAAACCAGGATGAGGTCAAAAAAGTTTACAAAGAACTGAAGCAGCAAAAAAATCAGGATTATGATGTTTTTTTGGACAGCAGGTTACCGCGATATTTGCATTATGCTACCCGAGATGACCATTATAAAAGGATTGGCCAAATCCTGCTGATCCCAAAAGCTCCCAAAATATTTTTGGAAAAGGGAAAGAAAACATCTGTTGGCAAACATGGCTATAACCCCAGAAAAGTTCCCGAGATGAAGGCAACATTCCTGGCATGGGGACCGGCATTCAGGGAGGATTTAGTAATCAATGAATTTGAGAATGTAAATGTTTACCCTTTAGTGGCTCATATTCTGAAGCTCAAAATTGATCAACCGATAGATGGCCGTTTCAAAATACTAAAACCAATCCTAAAAAATCAATAATAAAAAAAAGAGAATATGCTTGTATTCTCTTTTTTACTCAGTAAGACTAAAATTTTAGTTTTTCAAACTTTTCATATCAATTACAAACCTGTATTTGACATCACTTTTCAACATCCGTTCATAAGCCTCATTAATATACTGGATATTGATCACTTCTATCTCAGAAACAATGTTTTTCTCACCACAGAAATCCAACATCTCTTGGGTTTCTTTGATCCCGCCAATCAAAGACCCAGCAACCGACCGCCTTTTGTAGATTAATGGACGCGTGCTGATTGCCGTATTATCAAACTCACCGATAAAACCTACCAAAACCAAGGTTCCGTTAACAGTCAGCGTATTCATATAAGGATTGATGTCATGCTCATAAGGAACGGTATCTATAATAAGGTCAAATTTGTTGGCTACATCTTTCATTTCGCTGTCATTCGTAGAAATAATGACATGATCAGCTCCCAGTGCAATGGCATCTTTGGTTTTTCCGGGAGTACGGGAAAATAAAGATACTTCTGCTCCCAAACCTTTTGCCAGTTTGATGGCCATATGTCCCAGGCCGCCTAAGCCAACCACGGCTACTTTAGACTTATCTGTGATATTCCAGTGTTTCAGGGGAGACCAGGTTGTGATACCCGCGCATAGCAATGGGGCAGCAGCAGCCATATCCAGGTTTTCCGGCAGTTTCAGGACGAAATGCTCATCCACTATAACAGATTCGGAATAACCACCATAGGTTCTTTTTCCGTCTAGGTATTTATCTTTTCCGTTATAAGTGCCTGTAAAACCATTTTCGCAAAACTGCTCCAGATCCTGCTCACAACTGTGGCAGCTTCTGCAAGAGTCCACCATGCAGCCAACAGCAACCAAGTCGCCCACTTTGTACTTACTCACGCTACTTCCAATGTTTTTCACCTTTCCTACAATTTCGTGACCTGGTACAGCGGGGTAGAGAGTTCCTCCCCAATCATTTCTGGCAGTATGAAGGTCCGAGTGGCAAACACCACAATAATAGATATCGATTTCTATATCATTCGGTTGGATTTCTCTCCTCTCTATTGTTAATAATTCTAAATCTTTTTCTGCAGCCTGCGTTCCGTAAGCTTTTATAGTCCTTGTTTTCATTTTATTTAATAATTTTACGTGTTAAAAAATTACTTTGTTCCAATGGTTCTGATGATAAAAAAGTATTACCCTGTTTTTATTAATATTTATACTGTTTGGATGCTTTATATGTTATTTTTTGCAGATATGCGACAAATGGAATACAGAAATTTCGAACTGAGGACAATACCATTTGGGACCATTGATTATTATTTTAGTCAGCTTTTTCACTCTCATGACAACAATGTTGAATTTGAAAAAAATATCTTAGGCAATATTATATTATTTATTCCTTATGGTTTCTTAGGGCTATTGTATCCCTTGTTCAAAAGGTTTATAAATATTTTGGTTGGATTCCTTATTTTGATTAATATCATAGAATTCTCTCAGTATTACTTTGACCGTGGTACAGCTGATATAGACGATGTTATACTCAATACTACCGGGGTTATTATAGGCTTTATAATTTACAAGACAATGTTCAGGACAACGTATCGCAAGTCAAACATTCTTCAATACAAATAAAAATGCCGGTAAAACCGGCAATCTATAATTTTTAAATTTAAATTATTGTTTAATAATCTGTGTTATCTTTTGAGTATTGTCATCCAAAGTATAGCGCATCAGATATTTTCCGGGTCTTAGTTTATCCAGTCTAAGTTCTGCACTGTTATTATTAACCACATATTCTGCAACCTGACTGCCTAATATGGAGAAAAAAGTAACAGTTCTGATTTTTGCAGAGTTATCTTTGGATTTTAAAACCAAAACATCTCTTGTAGGATTGGGGTACGCTACCAAAACACCGTCATCGGTCTTTTGATCAATGCTGCGTGAGGTTTGAGCCTTCATCTCTCCCGAAAATCCAACTGATAAAACCGAAAATATAATAAAGAATAAAAATTTTTTCATTCGCTTTAAGTTGTTCTTATACAATTACAACAAATATATTTTAAATAAATTGATTGCACAATAGACTATCCGTAAAAGTATAAGTAAATTTGCATAAACAATTTTAATTAAGATGATTTCAAGAAACAGAAGACTAAGAACCAACGATTCCATCAGAAGTCTAGTTCGTGAAACAAACCTTACAACAAACGACTTGGTACTACCTATGTTTGTTATGGAAGGTGATAACAAAAAAGAAGCCATTTCCTCTATGCCGGGCGTTTTTCGTCAAAGTTTAGATTTAACAGTGCAAACTGTCAAAGAAAATTACAGCTTGGGAATTAAGGCCATTAATCTTTACATGAAGGTTTCAGACAACCTGAAAGACAATACAGGCAAAGAATCCTGGAATCCTAATGGACTAATGCAGAATACCATCAAAGCTATTAAAGATGCTGTCCCAGGAGTTATAATCATGCCAGACGTAGCGCTGGATCCTTACTCCATCTATGGTCATGATGGTATTATCAAAAATGGCAAAATAGATAACGATTCTACCGTAGAAGCCCTTGTAAAAATGGGGGTTTCCCTTGCCGAAGCAGGTGCAGACATTTTGGCACCCAGCGACATGATGGACGGCCGTGTTTTTGCCATGCGCGAAGGTCTTGAAGAAAGTGGTTTTACGGATGTTGGGATTTTATCATACGCCGCCAAATATGCCAGTGCTTTTTACGGCCCGTTCCGTAATGCTTTGGACAGTGCACCTGTAGATGCAGAGGAGATTCCGGCAGATAAAAAAACCTATCAGATGGATTTCCACAACTCCCGCGAAGCCATCGATGAAGCCCTGAAAGATGTGGATGAAGGTGCAGACATTATCATGATAAAACCGGGCTTGCCTTATCTGGACATTGTTTCCAAAATCCGTGAATTGATTACTCAGCCTATTGCCGTTTATCAAGTCAGCGGCGAGTATGCCATGCTGAAAGCCGCCGTACAAAATGGCTGGCTGGACAACGACAAAGTTTTGATAGAAAGTTTAACCAGTATTAAACGCGCCGGAGCGGATATGATTTTCACTTACGCAGCGCCAGAAGTGGCAAAATTGCTAAATCGATAGGTTTTTAAGGAGCTATTTCCCGCTGTCCACTGTATCTTTTATTTTGCCGCTCGGTTGGCTCCGCTTCGCTCCGCCACCTCGCGCCAAAACAAAAGGATGCCGTTACCATCGGGGCTAGGATTTTGTCAGTTAAACTGCTTTAATCAATAAAATTTACTTTTAAAATCTACAAATCTTTCTCATCCAAACCCTGAGGAAGATTTTTTTTGTTTTTAATCCCCAGGTTTTTCAGTTTTTGAGTCTGGGTCATCAGGTTATCATTGCCCGAGCTCAGTTGTTTAAATGCGTCATTGTAAGCATTTTTGGCTTGGTCAATATTCTTGCCGATGCGCTCCAGGTTTTCTACAAAACCCACAAATTTATCATAGAGTTTAGCACCTCTATCCGCAATTTCCATCGCATTTCTATTTTGATGTTCTCGTTTCCATAGGTCCTGAACCAATTTTAGAGAAGTTATAAGGTTGGTTGGGCTTAACAACAAAATTCTTTTGTCATAGGCAAAATTCCAGAGATTGGGATCCGCTTGCAAAGCCGCAATATAAGCAGCTTCGCTGGGAATGAACATCATGACAAAATCTAGGGATTTGTCAAAATCGTCGTACGCTTTTTGGCTCAGCTGGCTGATGTGGTTTTTTACAGATTGCAGATGCTGGTTTTGTTTTGCAGTGAAAATTTCAGGATCAGATTCGTCTGTCATTTCTACAAAAGAGGTTAGGGAAACTTTGCTGTCGATAATTACGTTGCGATTATCGGGATATTTGATGACGGCATCGGGTCTCATTTTCTTACCGGAAAATTCGGAGAAGATAGCTTTGTTATGTTCATCCCGAAGCTCGTGCTCCAAAAAATATTCATGGTTTTTCCGCAATCCCGATTTTTCTAGGATACTTTCCAGGATCATTTCTCCCCAGTTTCCCTGGGTTTTGCTTTCACCCTTCAGTGCCCTGGTCAATTGTTTGGCATCTTCGGAGATCTGCCGGTTGAGGTCTTTCAGTTCCCGAACTTTTTCACCAAGGGAGAACCGTTCTTTCGACTCTTTGTCATAGGTTTCGTTCACGGTGTTTTTCAGTTCATTGATTTTCTCCTGAAAAGGCTCGAGAATTGTTTTGAGTTGATTTTGATTAAGTTGGGTAAATTTTAGGCTCTTCTCTTCCAGGATTTGGCTGGCCATTTTCTCAAACTGTAAGCGCGTGGTTTCCTGAAGTTTTTCAAATTCCTGTTTTTGATTTTCAAGGTTGTCCTGCAGGTTTTTGTAATGGGCATTCACTTCCGCGTTGGTAAAAAGCAGTTCTTCTTTACTTTTTTGGATAGAAGAGATTTCTTTAGCAAACTGAATATTGATAAGTTTAAGGTCTTCAATCTTTTGTTGGGAGTGGTTCTCGTTTTCTTGGGAACGGATTAAATTTTCATTAAGTATTTCAATGTTTTTTTTTCTGACATACAGGGATTTCATAGTCAGAAAGACCATAATGCCCCCAATGATAATGCCCAAGATTAAGTATAGCGCAATCATTATTTAGTTTTAATTTAATTAAAAACCCTCTCAAAAATTGACAAATGAAAGGGTAATAATAATATTTTATTTTTCGTTTTCCAGCTTTCGCTTAGACTCTTTTAACGCGTCTTTATCCTTACCTGAGAGTTCTGGAAATTTTAAATCCATTTCTTCCAATTTATCAATAATTATTTGGATGGCGGCGACTCTGGTAAACCATTTATGATCTGCCGGTATAACAAACCATGGCGCGTAATCTGTTGAAGTTTCTTTGATGGCATCTTCGTAAACTTTCATATAATCGTCCCAAAAACCACGTTCGGTAATATCGGCGGCAGAAAATTTCCAATTTTTATCATCTTCGTCAATTCTATCCAAAAAACGTTGTTTTTGCTCTTTTTTGGAAACATTCAAGAAGATTTTAATGATTTTTGTGCCATTGTTAGCAAGATGCTTTTCAAAATTGCGGATGCTCTCGTATCGGTTTTTCCAAAATTGTTTATCAAATTGTTTGACATCGGTCCATACTTTTTCGCTCAAGTTATATTCTGGGTGAACTTTGCAGACCAAAACACTTTCGTAATGAGAACGGTTAAAAATCCCGATTTTGCCTTTCTCCGGAAGAGCTAGATAATGGCGCCAGAGGAAATCGTGGGCATATTCTCTTGTACTGGGCGTTTTAAAACTTCTCACCTCGCAGCCCTGTGGGTTAACACCACTGAAAACATGCTCTACCAAACTATCTTTTCCCGCTGCATCCATAGCCTGAATAATAATAAGTAGAGATTGGCCGCTGTCTGCATAGAGTTTTTCTTGCAATAGATATAGTTTTTGTTTCTCTATGTTTAACAAGGTTTTTGCTTCCTCTTTGCTAAGATTTCCTTTGTAGCAGGTATCATGATTTTTGAGTTCAAATTTTGAATGGTCTTTAATTAAAAAATCGTCTGAAAAATTATAATCCATGATGTAAGTTATTAAGTAAAAAAAAACCGTTCCGGAAAAGGAACGGTTCTAAAATTACAAATTCTAGTACTATTTTGCAAGTTCAGCTTTTTGAGCAGCTACTTCTTTTTTTACCGCTTTTTTTGCACGAGAGGCTTTACTGTCAGCTGGCGTCAACGTCAATTTGGCTTCTTGGTTTTCACCTTTAAGATCTTCTACATTACCTTTGATGTAAAGTACAGATCTGCTGTTTTGAGGATCATTTGAAAATACCTCGATTACCCTATTGAAAGAACCTTTGATACCTGTATTGTATCCAACTTTGATTTGGGCAGTTTTACCTGGTAAAATAGGATCTGTGCTAAATTCAGGCGTTGTACAACCGCATGAAGCTTTTACTTCGTTCAAAATTAATGGTTTGTCACCCGTGTTTTTCACATTGAAAAAGCGGTGTCCGTCAGAGCCTGGTTTTATAACTCCGTAATCAAAAGTTGTTTTGTCAAAAGATATGGTTTGTGCAGATGCGAGTGCAAAAGCACCTGTCATAAATAATCCTGCAAGAATCTTTTTCATATTAATATTGTTTAAATTTTTAAAATTAAAGTTCAAAGTTATAAATAATTTAAATAAGTGCTGTTAGATTTTTCACATTATGTTATTTTTGCAGATTACAAGCTAAAAAAAATATCTTAAGATGCAGATTGCAGACAAATATAATCCTCAAGAAACAGAAAAAAAATGGTACGACTTCTGGCTGGAAAACCAATTTTTCCATTCTACGCCGGATGATAGGCCACCTTATACCATTGTTATCCCACCACCAAATGTAACGGGGATTCTTCACATGGGGCATATGCTGAACAATACTATTCAGGATGTGTTGGTAAGGCGTGCAAGGATGCAGGGCTTCAACGCTTGTTGGGTTCCTGGGACAGATCACGCATCTATTGCCACCGAAGCCAAAGTTGTAGCCAAATTGAAATCCGAAGGGATTAATAAAAAAGATATTTCGCGCGAAGAATTTTTAAAACATGCCTGGGAATGGACCGATAAATACGGCGGAACCATTCTTGAGCAACTGAAAAAATTAGGCTGCTCTTGCGATTGGGATAGGACTAGATTCACGATGGAAGAAAATCTCTCTAAATCGGTAATTAAAGTTTTTGTAGACCTATATAATAAAGGTCTGATCTATCGTGGTTACAAAGTTATAAATTGGGATCCCGAGGCTAAAACCAATATCTCTGACGAAGAAGTCATCTTCAAAGAGCAAAACGGAAAATTATATTATTTAAAATATAAAATAGAAGGTTCAGAAGACTATCTTACTGTCGCAACCACACGTCCCGAAACAATTTTTGGCGATGTTGCTGTTTGCGTCAACCCAAATGACGAGCGTTATCAGCAGTTGAAGGGTAAAAATGTAATTGTCCCTATTGTTAACCGAGTAGTTCCAATTATCGAGGATGATTATGTGGATATTGAGTTTGGGACAGGTGCTTTGAAAATCACACCGGCGCACGACATCAACGATTACGAAATCGGGCAAAAACATAACCTGCAAATCATCGACTCTATGGATGATGATGCGGTTCTTAATGAGCACGCAATGCATTATGCCGGGAAAGACCGTTTTACTGTAAGAAAAGAAATTGCCAAAGAATTGCAGGAGAAAGACTTGCTCTTGAAAGCGGAAGATTATGTGAATAAAGTGGGAACGTCTGAAAGGACAGGGGCGGTTATCGAACCAAAAATTTCTGTACAATGGTTCCTGAAAATGTCAGAACTGGCCAAACCTGCTTTGGATGTGGTGATGGATGACACGATCAAATTCCATCCGGAGAAATTCAAAAATACCTACCGCCACTGGATGGAGAATGTCCACGACTGGAACATTTCCCGTCAACTTTGGTGGGGACAGCAGATTCCGGCATATTATTACGGAAACGGCGAAAATGATTTTGTAGTCGCCGAAAATATTGAAGAAGCGCTGAAATTAGCACAGGAAAAAACTTCCAACTTCCAACTTCAAGCTTCTGACCTTAAACAAGACGAAGATGCGCTAGATACTTGGTTCTCCTCGTGGCTGTGGCCAATGTCGGTTTTCGAAGGGATTTTGGAGCCGGAAAATAAAGATATTAATTATTATTATCCAACATCGGATTTGGTTACAGGCCCGGATATTATCTTTTTCTGGGTTGCCCGGATGATAATGGCAGGACTGGAATACAGAAAAGATGTCCCTTTCAAAAACGTTTATTTTACGGGGATTGTGCGTGATAAGCAAAGGCGGAAAATGTCAAAATCGCTTGGTAATTCGCCAGATCCAATTGAGTTGATCGAAAAATATGGCGCCGATGGCGTTCGTGTTGGGATTCTGTTGAGTTCCGCGGCCGGAAACGACTTATTGTTTGACGAAGAACTGATGTTGCAGGGACGTAACTTTGCCACCAAAATCTGGAATGCCTACAAACTGATCCAAGGCTGGAAACGCGATGGTAATATCAAAGAGAAAGAATCCGACATACAAACCATCAACTGGTTTGGGGAGCAACTCAACAAAACCATTATTGATATAGAAGATCAATTCTCAAAATTCAGGATTTCTGATGCGTTGCATTTGGTTTACAAATTAATTTGGGACGACTTCTGTTCCTGGTATTTGGAGGCCGTTAAACCCAACTTTGGAGAAGCGATTAGCGAAGATGTTTATCAAAAAACCATTGCTTATTTTGAAGAATTAATGAAGTTGCTGCATCCATTTGCACCATTTTTATCAGAAGAACTGTATCAGAATATTTCGGAAAGAAGAATTGACGAAGCCTTGATTATTGCTCAGCAGAAAAAGGCCGATTCTTTTGATGAAGTTGTAATCAAAGAATTTGATTTTGCAAAAGAAGTCATTTCCGGAGTTAGGAATTATCGTCAGTCCAAAGGGATTTCGCCAAGGGAAGAGGTTGATGTTTTTACCAACGTTGCTGACATAAAAAATGCGGATGTTGCCCAAAAACTGGCTAATATTTCCGAAATCCATTATAATCAAAAAACCGATAAGCCAAGTTTCACCTTCTTGGTTGGTGCTAATGAATTTTCGATTCCGTTGAGTGAAAACCTTGACCTGGAAGAAGAAAAAGCTAAAACCGAAGAGGAAATCAAATATCTGAAAGGCTTTCTGACCTCTGTAGATAAAAAATTATCCAACGAGAAATTTGTAGCCAATGCTAAGCCGGAAGTAGTTGACAATGAGCGTAAAAAACAAAAAGATGCTCAGGATAAAATTGCGCTTCTGGAAGAAAAATTGAAATCGCTTTAAAACAAAAATCAACCACAAAAGCCAATATTGAAAACAGAGCTTTTAAAAGAACAAAAAGCAAAATGCAATCTTTTTTGAACTTCGATTTTCTTAAAAACAAAGACAATTTTGTGACTTTTGTGGTTAAAACAAAAAATGCAACATCTCGAAAATATTAAAAAACTATTCTCCAAAAACTTCGTGGAAAATCCCTTGCTGGAAACCTACGAAGCTGGGAGCATCCATATTTCTTCAGGAAAAATTGTGGCGAGTGATCCTTTGATTTCACCGGATCATTCGGCTTTTACACAGGTTTTTCCCAAAGGTGACTTTCCCATTTTCATTCACAAAGAAAGGGATTCCAACTGTATTGCTTACGCCGAGATTGTTTTCGATAAAACCAAAACAGCAGAAAAATGGGCATTGGCTCTGTGTGATAACCAAAACCCAAAAGACCTGAAAGAAGGCGAGGTTTTTGGCTATCTTGTAGAATCCGGGATGGGAAGCTTTATGGACAAAGATGCACAGACAGCCCTTAACAAGCTGGAGCAAGAATTGTTTCATAAAAAAGGAGCTGATTTTTTAGGGATTTATGAAGAATTTTTCCACGCTTATTTCTTTGATGAAAAAGGTGCGATTGACCAATACGCTTTTCTGATACCTTACGATAAAAAAGATGAGAATATTATTGCTTTTGAAACCGGTTATGGAGAGGGGTTTTATGCCAGTTATATCGGTTATTCCGAAGATAATCAGCCTATTAAATTAATTTCGGAATTTATAGAAATTGGTTCGGATTAATTGATTACTTTAGTCGGAATGAAACTCAGTCGTATCAAACCACAGATCGTTGTTGTAGGAAGTTCATCCATAGACTTGGTGCTGAAAGCTTCTAAGATTCCAACTGCCAATGAGACGGTGCTTGCCACCAGCCTTCAGAGCTTTTTGGGAGGAAAAGGAGCCAACCAAGCCATCGCGACGTCGCGCCTTGGCGCGCACACCTCTTTGATCAGCCGTGTGGGTATGGATCCTTATGGGCAGCAGGTTCTTAGAAATCTTTATGAAGAAGAAGTGAACGTGGCTTATGTGGTAGAAGATGAGGAGGAATCTACCGGAACGGCCTATGTAACCGCTTCTGATGAAGGTAATGCGATTACCGTAGTTCCTGCGGCTAATTACAATTTATCTGCCAAAGATATTGATGAAGCCGAAAAATTTCTAATCCATGCAGACCTGATTCTCACCCAATTGGAGATTCCTTCGGAAACGGTAGAATATCTTTTCAAAAAAGCTAAAAAACTTAACAAAAAGATTGGGATTTATGCAGCACCTGGTCGCGCGATTTCCGACGAAATCATCAGCTATGCCAGTTTCATTGTGGCAAAAAGTACAGATCTAGAAGTTATTTTTGGAGGCAAAGATCATAAAGAGATCATCAAACAGTTGCCCAACAAATTGTTTGTAAGAGATGGTGCCAACAGTACCAGCTATTTTGATGGCAACGAGATGAAATATTTCCGCAAAGTGCCTAAAACCGAAGCACACAGCATGGGCTTGGGTGATGCCTTCACATCAGGGTTTTCCATTGCGCTGCTGCATGGTAATTCTATCGAAGATTGTGTGAAATTTGGGAATGATGTGGCACTAAAAGCTGCAGATTACCGAGGGTCACAAAAAGGGTTGCCTTATCTCTCCGATTTTAAATATTAGTATTTCCTGCATACTGAAAAATGATGCTGTTAAGAACTGGATTGTTATTTTTATAAGATTAACGACGCCACGCAGCGAAGATTAAGTTATGAAAGCTATCAGTATAACAACGGCAGACCAGTATAAATTATCCGCACATATTTTTGAACCCGAAAATCCTCAGCAGAAAATAGTATTGATTAATTCTGCAACAGGTGTCAGGCAGCAGATCTATTTTTCGTTGGCTCAATATTTTTCAGAGCATGGTTTTACGGTGATTACCTACGATTATCGAGGCATAGGTCAATCCAAACCTCGTAAGATGAAAGGTTTTTCTGCCTCTATGAAACTTTGGGGAAATACAGATTATCGGGCGGTAACAGAATTTATAAAAATAAAGTTCAAAGGTTACAGGAAGTTTTGTCTTGGCCATTCGGTAGGCGCTTTGATATTGGGATTAAACCCTGATTCAGTGATGTTTGATGAATTCATATTCGTGGGGACTCAAAATGCTTTTGTGGGAAACCTTAAACTGAGAACCCGGCTGGAGGCTTATTTGGGATTTGGCTTGGCTCAGCCTTTGACAACGTCGCTATTAGGCTATTTCCCGGCCAACTGGTTTGGTTTGGGAGAGAGTTTGCCTGCCGGAAGTGCTTTTGACTGGCGCACATTAATCCTCAATAAAAAATCAACGAACAGATTGCTGGAGGAATCCCCGGATTTTTCCAGGGAACTGCATCAAAAAGTGTTGGTGTTGTGGGCAGAAGATGACAGTTGGGTGACGGAAAAGGGCGTAAAATCTCTGTTGAAAAACACATACCCGAACCTAAAACCTTTCTACAGACTAATAAAAACATCCGAGTCTGATCAAAAAGAAATTGGGCATATCAATTTTTTCAGAAGTTATAACAAAAAACTCTGGAATATTATTTTAAAAGAATTAGAACAATGAATATTATCAGTAATACCATAGAATTTGTAAAAGAAAAATTAAAAGGTGCAGAAGCCGGGCATGACTGGTTTCATATAGAACGCGTCTGGAAACTAAGCCTTTATCTGCAGGAAAGGGAAGGTGGTGATCTGCAAATCATTCAACTAGCCGCACTTTTGCATGATATTGCAGATCCAAAATTTCATAACGGTGATGAAACTTTAGCTTCAAAAATCGTTAGAGAATTTCTTACGCAACAGCAGGTAGATCTGCAAGTGATTGACAAAGTTATTTTTATCATCGAAAATATGTCTTTCAAAAACCGTAATGATGCACCAAAGGAACTTCCGTTGGAACTCAAAATTGTGCAGGATGCCGACCGGTTGGATGCTATTGGAGCAATTGGTATTGCAAGGACTTTCAACTTTGGAGGTTACAAAAATAACCTGATGTATGATCCTGATATCCAGCCAAAACTAAATCAAACTAAAGAAGAATACAAAAAATCGAACGGGACCACCATCAATCATTTTTATGAAAAATTATTGCTTCTTAAAGATCTCATCAATACCCAAACAGCTGCACACATTGCGGAAGAAAGACATCAGCTGATGCTCAACTTTTTGGATGAATTTTACAAAGAGTGGAATGTCTCGCTGTAATTGCTCAGAAACTGTTATCTTTGTTTTATGATCATTGTTCTGCTCTTTATTTTACTTCTTGTAGCACTTATTTTATATGGTTTCCGTTCACAGAAAAAGCAGCTGTGGAACAAAATCATCAGATCTGTCATCACTATTTCTGCAGCGGCATATTTTACGTTTTGGTTTGTAGAAAAAAGTTTATCTCAGTTTTTGGAGAACTCTTTGGCCGTACAGGTTATCAATTATCTCCCTCAGCCTGTTGACTTCTACATTATTCGTATTCAGGATGGTGCCGATGCTACTAAATACAGTTCAAAACATGTAGGGCAGATTCGGCCGGATTTTTACCGTATTGAGTATCTTAATATGCAAAAATCCAATGAATTTTGGGTGGCTGGTTATATTGGTAAAAATAAACTAATCTATTTTTCTCAGATTGCAGTGCCAAATAAAAATGAGGATAAAATAATTGAGGTAAGAAATTATATCAACCACAGTCTTAAGTTGTCTGCTATCGCAACAGACAAAGTTGCAGAACTTAAATATGACAATATCAAACTCAGCATTTGGGTAACGCTCGATTTATTACTTATATTCCTAAATGGTGTTTTGCTTTTCCGAGGGCGAAAATAGTTTCTATCCTGAATTTGATTTCTTAGCCAATCCGAATTTTTAAGATGATTCTGATTTCACTATTTTATTATTGATAAAATTTGATAGAATAATTTGAAAATAATATAAATCAATTTTTCAATTTTAAGTCTCCTTTTGTACCTTTATAACTTAATTCATGGTACAATTCATGCTACCGAATAATAAATATTATTACAATGGACTTATCAACTAGTATTAATTCTGCGCAGCAAACCTTTAGGGAGTGGAAGATAAAATCCTTTACAGATCGACAAAAATTATTATCAGTATTGGCTGATGTTTTGGAAGAAAGCAAGGAGGAGTATGCCAAGCTGATTACTACGGAAATGAATAAACCTATTTCCCAGTCCATCGCAGAAATAGAAAAAAGTGCCGGAATGATTCGCTATTACGCCAATGCTGAGAATGTATTAAAACCAGAAAAAATTCATACGGAATATAACCTGAGCGAGGTGCATTATGATGCATTGGGGATTATCTTGGGCGTTATGCCTTGGAATTTCCCCTTCTGGCAGGTTTTGCGTTTTGCTATTCCTGCGATATTAGCAGGCAATGTTGTTTTGCTGAAACATGCCTCAATTTGTTTTGGCAGTGGCGATGAGATTGAGAAAGCTTTTCTAAAAGCAGGATTTCCACAATTTATTTTCCAGAATTTGAGAATTGGCCATGAAGATATCAAAACGATCCTTGAAAATCCGTTGGTAAGAGGGGTGAGCCTTACAGGTAGCGAAAAAGCTGGTGCTAGTGTGGCTTCTTTGGCCGGAAAAAATATCAAAAAATCTGTGTTAGAACTTGGTGGCAGTGATGCATTCATAGTTTTAGACGATGCGGATCTTGCAAAAGCGGCTAAAGATGGTTCTGCGGCAAAACTTCAAAATACCGGGCAGGTTTGCAATGCGGCCAAACGCTTTATCGTTCATAAGGCTATTGAAAAGGAATTTGTACCTCAATTTATAGAAGCGTACAAAGCTTATCAGCCTGGTGATCCTTTGCTGAAAGAAACCAAATTGGGGAAAATGGCAAGGCCGGATTTGGCCGATGAACTGGAAAATCAGTATAAAAAAGCACAGCAATATGATGCAGAAATCATTCTTCCTCTTGAAAGAATTGACGAAAGCACTTTCCGCCCTGGCATTATTAGCGTGAAAGCAGGAAATCCGATTTTAAATGAAGAACTTTTTGGTCCCTTAGCAATTTTGATGATTGGTAAAGATGATGATGAAATCCTGAAACTGGCCAACGACATCCCTTTTGGGTTAGGCAATGCAGTTTGGACCAAAGATCAAGCGAGGGCTCAGTTTTTTATCGATAATCTGGAGTCTGGAACTGTTTCCGTTAACAAATCTACCAGTTCTGATGTTAGGCTGCCATTTGGAGGAGCCAAATCTTCTGGCTACGGTGTAGAATTGTCTTTACATGCGATTAAAGAATTTACACAAATCAAAACCGTGGTTGGGAATATTTGATTCTGATGACTTAAGGAAATAAAAAAGTCGGAGAATAATTTATTCTCCGACTTTTTTATTAAAACAATTGATTACCAACATATACTTTATTAGGGCTGTCCAGTAATGGAGCAATATTATCACGAAATACCAGCATGTGGTCAGAAGTCTGATGGATATGAAGATCTTCATTACTTTCCCAAGTTTCATGTAAGAAAAATACACCTTTGTTCCGGTGATCTTCGTAGACGTTGTATTGAATGCAGCCCTTTTCTTTTCGGGTTTCGATTACCAGTTTTTTAAGGATTTCTATAGCATCCATAATGTAATTTTCTTTGATATGGATGATAGCACTGAGATAAATGGTCATAATTAAAGTCTAAAATTGAAATATCAAATTTAGAAAAAATCGCGGTTAAAAATTAAAAAATTCAGAATTATATAATTAATAAAAAAAAATGTATTTTTGGAGAAATTCAAAAAAGCAAAAAATGGCAGAATACAAACTCTTGCTCCCAAGTATGGGCGAAGGCGTCATGGAAGCAACAATCATCGGCTGGCTGTTTAAAGAAGGTGACTTTATAAAAGAAGAAGAATCTGTAGTAGAAATTGCTACGGATAAAGTGGATTCAGATGTTCCTACACCTGTATCGGGGAAAATTGTCAGGATTCTCAAGCAGAAAGATGAGATTGCCGCAGTTGGCGAACCTATTGCCATTTTGGAAACTGATTCTGCAGAAAATACAGAAGATCTACAACCGAAGTCTTATAACGAAGTTCAGGAGCAAATTCCACAACCGGAACAGGAAGTGATGGAAACCCTGCAGCAACCGTTGGCTGATGCTCCAAGTCCTGTAAGCAATGATAATCAAGAACTGTATCTTTCGCCTCTTGTAAAATCTATCGTTCAGGAAGAAAACATCAGCGATGATGAACTGAAAACCATCCAAGGAACTGGTGCAGACGGAAGGATTACCAAAGAAGATATCCTGAAATTTGTACAAAACAGATCCGAAAATATAACATCGCAACCAACACCGCAATCAACAGTTGTTTCTATGCCAGCACAGGCACTAGTTACGGCCGCTCCTGCAAAACCACTAAGTGTGAGTGAGGGTGACGAAATCATCCAGATGGACAGAATGAGAAAGCTGATTGCCGATAATATGGTAAGAAGCAAGCAGGTTTCCCCACACGTTACATCTTTCATCGAAGCCGATGTAACCAACGTAGTAGAGTGGCGAAACAAAAATAAAAACGCTTACCAGAAAAGGGAAGGCGAAAAATTGACTTATATGCCGATTTTTATCCGTGCAGTGGTTAAAGCCATTCAGGATTTCCCAATGATTAATGTTTCTGTGGACGGCGACAGGATTATCAAAAAGAAAAGCATCAATATCGGGATGGCAACAGCTTTGCCGGATGGCAACCTGATTGTCCCAGTGATAAAAAATGCCGATCAGCTCAGCCTTTCCGGTTTAACAAAAGCGATTAACGACCTGGCTTACAGGGCCCGAAATAAAAAGCTAACGCCTGCCGATACGCAAGGCGCAACCTATACCATTTCGAACGTGGGGACTTTTGGTAACCTGATGGGTACACCTATCATCCCACAGCCGCAGGTAGCGATATTGGCGGTTGGCGCTATCGTTAAAAAGCCGGCAGTTCTGGAGACAGAATATGGTGATGTGATTGCCATTCGTCAGAAGATGTTTATGTCACATTCTTATGACCACAGGGTTGTAGACGGATCTTTGGGAGGCATGTTCCTGAAACATGTCAACGATTATTTAGAGAATTGGGACATCAATACAGAAATATAAATTAAAGCCTCGGATTTCGGGGGCTTAATTTTTTAATGAAAATGCGTTGGGAAAGCTTCCCTTGGCGTTTTTTTAAGGATGTTGAGTAAGAACCAGGATTTCAAAAAGCCATAACCGTAAGAAAACATCTGGATGTAGGTGGCTATAATAGCCATTGCAGCAATACTGATATTCTTAGTAACCGTCAGAGCATGGAAAAATAAGAGAAAAGTGTAAAGTCCGTAAAGGGCCAAGATCAATCCATTACCCCAAAACAGGTAATGAATCACGCCAATGCAATAGCCAAGAAGAAAAAGACTTGGAAACCAAAATGTTGGCTTCACATACTTGGGATGCCTTTGGTTAAGAATGGGGCGCGCACATCCGAACTGATAAACCTGTTTTGAGAACTTTCCAAAATCTGTCCTACGCTTATGATAAACGCCTATTTTATCAAAAAACCGTGTGCTGTAACCATGTTCCCATAAGGTCATCGAGAGATCCGGATCTTCACCAATTCGCATTTCGGAGAAACCACCAATTTTAAGAAAAGTTTCTTTGTTCACACCCATGTTAAAACTCCTGGGCTGGAATTTAGTCACCGCATTTTTATTTCCCCGGATGCCACCCGTGGTAAAAACCGAGGTCATAGAGTAGGAGATTGCTTTTTGCATCAGGTTAAAACCTTTGTGAGCTTTATCTGCACCACCAAAAGCATCACAGGGATTTTCTATAAGGTCTTTTTTGATGTTTTCGATATAATCTTTCTCCACAATCACGTCAGAATCTACAAAAACCAACCAGTCATTCTTAGCTCTTTCTGCGCCGTAATTCCTGCTCAGTCCTGGCCCAGAGTTGGATTTTTTGAAATACTGAATATCAAGCATCTCCCTGAATGTATCTACCGTAGGCAAAAGATTGATCTTGGAACCGTCATCTACAATTATGACTTCAAAATCTTTATCTGTCTGATGTGATAATGAACTCAAAAGCTCGAATAATTCGTCTTTTCTGTTAAATATGGCGATAATGATGGAGATGGTTATCATTTCAGTTGATCGAATTTTTCTTTGAATCTTAATATTGTTACTGTATAATATTTAAATTTTAATCCTTGTTTTTATGAACTTTCTTCGTCCCGTCATACATTTCGTATTGCAAAAACCGGGTTTCCAGTTTCCCGTTGAAAAGCTTGATTTTTCGTGAAGGCCTTAATCCGATTTTCTTAGGCGCATCAAGATCGGCAGAGATGAGCCAGGCCAAAGTGTTAGGGTAGTGTTGTTTGAAAGTATCGCCAATTTTTTTGTAGAAATCATCGTCGTTGATGGAGATTCTCTCGTCATAAGGCGGGTTAAACACGATGAGCAATGGGAACATATCTTTTTCTGAATCAAAGAAATTCTGCTTTTTAACTTCGATAACATCTTCCATTTCGGCAGATTCTATATTAATTCTTGCTGCGTTCAAAGCTCGCGAATCGATGTCGTAGCCAACAATTTTGCCTGTAAATTCCTTAACCCTATTGATTCGGAATTCCTTTATTTTTTGGAATAATTCATCGTCATAATTTTTCCAGTTTTGGAAGGCAAATCCTCTCCTGAAAATCTGTGCCGGCAAATCCAACGCTATCATGGCTGCTTCTATTAACAAAGTTCCCGAACCGCACATAGGATCCAGAAAATTCCCTTTGCCATCCCAGCCCGCCAGTTGCAACATGCCGCTTGCCAATACTTCATTAATCGGCGCAACAGTTTGCTCTTTCCTGTAACCGCGTTTGAAAAGCGGATCACCGGAGCTGTCCATAGAAATGGTTACCAGTTCCCGGTCGATATGAAGATGGAATTTGATGTCGGGATTATCTTTGTTAACGCTGGGTCTGATGTTGTGCTTGTCTTGGAAATAGTCTACAATCGCATCTTTCATTTTCAGGGTCATAAACTGAGAATGGCTGAATCTCTCCGAATTAACCGTCGCATCAATGGCAAATGACTGGTGTTTTTCCAAAAACTGATCCCATTCAAATTTGAATAGTTTATCGTAGAATTTGGTTTCGTTAAAAGCCTTGAACTCCATAATCGGAACAATGATTTTGAGAGCTGTCCTGCAGGAATAGTTAAGTTTGTAAAGAAAACCGAGATCGCCTTCGCAGGTAACTGCGCGGTTTTTAGCTTCTACTTTTTTACCACCAAGTTTCTTAACTTCTTCCGCCAAAACGTTTTCTAAACCGAAAAATGTTTTGATCTGTATCTGCAGATTGTCTGTATTCATGCTGCAAAGATAAGAGATTATTGGATCATAGATTGTGGACTTTCTAATTTCAGGGAAATCTCCTGTCTGCAATGGCCTTGTCTCACGTCTATTTTCACTATTTTTGCAGTATGCAATGGTTCGAAGAATGGTTTGATACCCCTTATTATCATATTTTATACAACAACCACGATTATCAGGAAGCTGAGAACTTTCTGGATCTCTTAACGGCTTTTCTTAAACTTAATCCCCATTCCAAAATTATTGATTTGGCTTGTGGTAAAGGGCGTCATTCAGTTTATTTGAATAAACTGGGCTATCAGGTTTTGGGTCTTGACTTGTCTAAACAAAGCATCACTTATGACCAGCAATTTGAGAATGATACGTTAAAGTTTCAGGTGCATGATATGCGCAATAGAATAGAAACAGAACCTGTGGATGCGGTTTTTAACCTTTTCACAAGTTTTGGGTATTTTGAAACGGAGGAGGAAGATAAAAGTGTTTTTCGGTCTGTCGCAGAAGCGCTTAAGCCGGATGGTTATTTTGTTCTGGATTTCCTGAATGCAGAATTTGTCAAAAACGCAATTGTGCCCCATAGTTCTGTTAATAAAGGTAATATTGATTTCAATATCAAAAAACATATCGAAAATGACTATGTGGTGAAAGAAATTGATTTTGAGGACAAAGGTCAAAAATTTCATTTTTTTGAACGGGTAAAACTTACCTCGCCAGAAAAAATTCTGCAATATGCCCATGAATTCGGTTTTGAATTGGTAAAACGTTGGGGCAATTACCAGTTAGGAGATTTTGAAAGCCAAAGTTCTCAGCGTTGTATTAATTTGTTCAGAAAAAAAATTAAATAGGGAAAATAAAAGTCAATCAAATGATCATTGTTTTATTAATTTTAAGTGTCCTAATCGGTGTATTTCTTGGTAAATATTTGGGAAGCAAACAGCAATTTGCCAAAAATCTTTTGATCCTGAGTGCCGGCTTTCTAATTACGATTTGTATTAATGAAGTTTTTCCCGAGGTTTACGCTTCAGATAACCATAATATTGGGATATACGTTATATTAGGTGTTCTGATACAGATGCTCTTGGAAAATCTTACCAAAGGCTTTGAGCATGGCCATCTACATCATCATTCCGATGACCATTCCATCATTCCTGTGGCCTTAATTGCCGGGCTTTTCGTACATGCTTTTATAGAAGGGATTCCGTTGTCGCATGAGAAACAGTTGCTCTCCCCTTATTTATTAGGTATTCTCTTTCATAATATTCCGATTTCATTTGTTTTGGGAAGTTTCTTGGCACACAGCAAAAATTTTTCACCTAAGTTTTGGTTGATTGTGATGACGTTTGCCTTGGCTTCACCGCTTGGGATGCTTTTGGGTAAATATTTTGACGAGAATCTCAAAGTTTATTTTCTGGCTGTTGTTGGCGGCATTTTCCTACATATTTCCTCAGTTATAATTTTTGAAAGCAACAAAAACCATAAGATGGATTGGCAAAAAATCATTTTGGTTATTTGTGGGGTTTCTCTGGCATTATTTGGCCATTTGTTGCACCATCACTAATCAAGATTATACTGATTTATCAATAAAAATTTAATAAATTTATCCAAAAAGTTGTTATGGGATTTTTAGGCCAGATTTTCGGTAAAAAAGAAACGGAGGACTCAACTGATAAACTTTGGAAACAGATCACTTCGGTTAAGGATCTAGACGAGGCTGTTGCCGAATCTTATCACCGGAAAGTGTTTGTTTTCAAGCATTCCACGAGGTGTTTTATTAGCAAAACAGTTCTCAGAAATTTTGAAAACGAGATGAAAGATTCTGGTCACGATTATGCTTATTATTTTCTGGATCTCTTGGCTCATCGGGATATTTCAAACCATATTGCTGAGCGTTTTGGCGTAGAACATCAGAGCCCCCAGTTGATTGTTTTGCAAGATGGTAAGGTGGTTCACCATGCGTCGCATCAGAGTATTAGCCTAGATTAATTTCAATTCTTGTAACTATGGCATATCAGAATTTCAATAAGCATCTTTCCCAAATCCTTGGCGTTCCGGTGGATAAAGCAGAGTTTTGCTCAACATTTTATGAGGTCAAAGATTTTAAAAAGAACGAAATTATCTTGCGCGAAGGTGAAATCTCAGATAGTACTTTTTTTGTAGAAAAAGGGCTGTTGAGGATGTATTCTATTGATAAATTGGGCAAAGAACACGTAATACAGTTTGCCCCTGAAGGTTGGATTATCTCGGACACTACTAGCCAACTGCTGAATGAAAAATCCCGTTTTTATATAGAAGCGGTGGAGGAGAGCACTGTCATTATTATAAGGAAAGGTTTTTTTGAAGATTTATCCAGATTTTACCCAGAAGTGACGGAGAAAAATCAGCAACTGATGTTTAACCATATCAAAAACCTGCAAAACAGGGTGAATGCGCTTATCAGCAGCACGGCAGAAGAGCGTTATTTGGATTTTATTAAGAAATACCCCAACCTTATGTTGAGAGTACCGCAATGGATGGTAGCCTCTTACCTTGGCATCACGCCGGAAAGCCTTAGCCGCGTAAGAAAAGAGTTAGCAAAAAAGAAGTTTGAGATCTAATTATTTTTTTAAGTCGGTTACGTTTTTTTTAATTCTGATCTTCCCATTGATTCGTGGTCAGTCAACTGAGAAACTCACTAACAAGACATTTTCTGCACAAGTCATTGGTATATCAGATGGCGATACGATGGAGGTTTTGTATGAGAAAAATCCATTAAAAATCAGGCTTGCCCATATCGATGCGCCAGAGAAAAAAGGAAGCCAGCCTTTCGGGAACAATGCTAAACAGGCACTTTCAGCACTTTGTTTTGGGAGGTATGTCACTGTAATTGGTGGGAGAAATGACCGTTATCATCGTTTGATTGCCGTTATTATCAACGATAAAAATCAAAATATCAATAAAGAGATGCTAAAGCTCGGCATGGCTTGGCATTATAAAAAATATTCTCAAGATGCCGATTATGCCCAACTAGAGAATCAAGCCCGCCGAAAAAGAATAGGATTGTGGCTTGATAAAAATCCCATAGAGCCTTGGCTGTGGAGAAAATTAAAAAAGAATGAATCACAATATTTTAAAAGCAGAGTTAGCTGACATCCCCGCACTTTGTACCATGATGCGCGATTTTTACGCCATCGATAATTATCCTTTTGATAATCAAATGACGACTAATAATTTTAAACAGTTTATTGAAAATCCAGCTTCTGGATCGTGTTTTAAAATTATGTTCGAAGGACAAATTGCCGGTTATATTATTCTTGCAAAATATTTCAGTTTTGAGTTTGGAGGCGAAATCCTTTTTTTGGATGAATTGTACGTAAAGCCCGAATTTCAAGGGAAATCTCTGGGGAAATTAGCGCTTGAATTTGTCAAATCCTATTCGGTTGAACATCAATACAAAGTCGTGATGCTTGAAATAGAAAACCATAATGCCAGAGCCAAAAAACTCTATGAACATTATGGTTTTCAAAATCATAAAAGAAGCCTGATGATCCTTAAAAATTAAGGCCAAGCTGTCTTAATTCTTTACCCAAATCTGTGTCTGGCAATATATGCACGGTTTCAAAACCTAATGATTTTGCCGTGTCAATGTTCTTGGCGTTATCATCGATGAAAACCGACTCCTCGGGTTGTATTTGGTAGCGGCTGATTAACACATCAAAGATTTCTCGGCCTGGTTTGATTAGTTTTTCTGTGCCCGAAACAACGATTTTTCCTTCAAATAATTTGAAAAAATCATAATGTTTCAATGCATATGGGAACGTTTCTGCAGACCAGTTGGTCAATCCGTATAATTGATAATGCCCATCCAGCTCTCGAAGGACTTCTACGTTTTTCGGAATATCGCTTTTTAGCATTGTAGCCCAGTTATCATAGTAGGCACGGATCTCTTTTTCCCAATCTGGGTGTTGTTTTACAAGGATTTCTGTCCCTTCGGCAAGGCTTCTTCCGCGGTCTTGTTCGGCGTTCCATTCATCTTTGGCAATGTTTTTCAGGAACCATTCCATTTTTTCGTCATCATTAAAATAAGTCCTGAAAAAATAACGCGGATTCCAATCCATAAGGACACCACCAAAGTCAAATACAATATTCTTTATCATTGTTTTCTGTTTCTTAGTCTAAAATTTTTTAGAATTAATACCTCAATTTTATTTCTGATTATGAGAACTGATATCCAGATGCTACTTTATCAACCTTTTGCAAGTAACTCTTTTTCTGCTCTTCATTAGCAAAAGAATGGCTGAATCCGTTCTTTACCAAAGTGATAATGTCTTCTTCGGATAAATCCAATGCTTTTTGTACAGCAATAAAATTGGCGTTTATATAACCACCAAAATAAGCCGGGTCATCTGAATTCACGGTCGCTTTGATACCTTTGTCTAATAATTTTTTCAAAGGGTGGTTAGTCATCACATCAGTATTCCTAAGGGCTAAGTTTGATAATGGGCAAACTGTAAGAGCCAAATCTTTTTTGACAATTTCCTGAACCAATTTTTCGTCTTCCAGACAGCGGTTACCATGGTCTATCCTTACTATTTTCAGGATGTCGATAGCTTCGCGGATGTATTCTGCCGGACCTTCTTCACCGGCATGTGCCACAGGCAGGTAACCTTCATTTACAGAAGCCTCGAAGACCTTTTTGAACTTCGATGGTGGGTTTCCCATTTCTGAGGAATCCAAGCCAACTGCTGTAATCAAATCTTTGTAGGGCAGTGATTGTTTCAGCGTTTCGAAAGCGGATTCTTCGGATAAATGGCGCAAGTAGCTCATGATAAACAGGGAAGTGATACCCCATTTTTCATAGGCATCTTTTCTTGATTTTTGCAATCCGCAGATAATGGTTTCAAAAGCGATTCCGCGCTCTGTATGTGTTTGCGGATCAAACATAATCTCCGTATGAATCACATTGTTTTCGTAGCATTTTTCATAATAAGCCATCGACAAATCATAAAAATCTTGTTCATGAATTAGCACACCGGCCCCAGCATAGTAAATGTCCAAAAAATCCTGCAGGCAAGAGAAACGGTATGCATTCCGAACCTCGTCAACCGTTTTATAAGGAATATTGATTTGGTTTCTCCGGGCGATCTCAAACATCAGTTCGGGTTCAAAACTACCCTCAATATGGAGGTGGAGTTCTGCCTTTGGAAGGGCTTTTATAAAATTCTGCATAAGTCTCTTTGTTCAAAAATAAAAAAAAGGCTTCAAAAATCCCTTTCCAAAGCCTTTTTATTAACAAAAATTAATTGTTATTTATCTATCGAGCCCATCACCTTGTGTGCAAATGAGTTCAAAGCATCTTTCTCGCTCATGCCATTTTTGACATTGTTATGCACCTCCAGCGCACCACAGATGTTAGTCATAAGTTCCCCGGCAACGTTGATATCTTCTTCAGACACATTTCGGAACTCGGAAAAGCTTTCCAATACTTCCAGCGTTGCTTCTAGGTTTTCGGGTGATTGGTTTTGATAGAGTTGTCTTATAATTGGTAATTTCATTTTTAATAAATTTAGAAATTAGGAGGATTAATAAATTAAGAAATTTCTAAAATCCCGACGTTTTAATTTTTTAATTCGCAAAAAAGCGTATTAAGGCTATCTGCCTGATTGGTCTGAACCTGATTTTTAAGGTTGCCGCCTTCAAATGCTGCAAAAGTTGGCAAGTTATCTACTGTGGCCAGCTTTCTGCTTTCCGGTAATTTTTCGGCATCTACATAATAAAAAGGAATATCCTCATTTTCAGCAGCCAGTTTTTTGAATTTTGGCTTCATAATTCTGCAGTTACCGCACCAGCTGGCACCATACTGCACCATCACCTTATCGTTTTGGCTGATGATCTGTTGTAAGTTATCTTCTGTAAGTTCTGTGTACATTATAATACTTTTTTAAATGAAAATTGAAGGATTAGCCGACAGTCTGTATGAGCTGTCAGCTAATTCAACCAATTTATAATTAGTGTTTTGCAAGGTAATCTGCAACGCCTTTTCTGTCGGCATTCATTGCATCTTTACCTTCTTCCCAGTTGGCAGGGCAAACTTCACCATGTTTTTGAACGTGCGTGTAAGCATCTATTAATCTTAAGTATTCTTTCACATTTCTACCAAGAGGCATGTCGTTTACAGACTCGTGGAAGATTTTACCGGTTTCATCAATCAGGTAAGTCGCTCTGTAAGTTACGTTGGAACCTGTTAAAATTTCGTTACCTTCTTCATCATACTCAAGATCTTGGTCTACAATCCCAAGGATGTTGGCCAATTGTCTGTGCGTATCTGCAAGGATTGGATAAGTAACACCTTCAATACCACCGTTGTCTTTTGGTGTGTTTAACCATGCGAAGTGCACTTCGTTGGTATCACAAGATGCACCGATAACGATTGTGTTTCTTGATTTGAAATCTTCCAAAGCCTCCTGAAAAGCATGTAATTCTGTAGGGCAAACAAAAGTAAAATCTTTTGGGTACCAGAACAATAATACTTTTTGCTCGTTGTTTACAGCTTCTTCAAAAATGTTGATTCTAAGATCATCGCCCATTTCGCTCATCGCATCAATTGCAACATTTGGGAATAATTTTCCTACTAATGACATAATATTTAAGTTTTAATGTGTTTAAATTTCTTGTACAAAAGTAGTAAGATTTTGTTAATTGAAAAACAAATATTGATTTATAAAATCTATTAAGATGAAAGATTAATATTTGATTCTGATAATATTATTGCAAGCCAATATATTATACATAAAAAAACTCCTTTTTACAGGAGTTATATATTAATGAGAGAAATTCTTTGGAGAGTAGAAGAATAAAAACTTTTTGGGGGCATTTTCAAAATCACTCCAGTGGTCGCAGTCGATTTCGTAGGCGGCAACGCCAGAGGTAGGCAGGTTGACAATCTCATCAGACAAAGAGTTGGCAAAATTGGAAATACCGTTATTATGCGAAAACAAGGCAAGATGATTGACTTTATCATCTGTATCAAATATCACCGATAAAAAATTAGCCTCGGATGGGCGGTAAAGTTTTTCATTGGTGGTGTAATCTTTACCATAAACCTGCGAAAAAAGTCTGCATGTTTCCCTGGCGCGCAGGGCAGTACTGCTGACAAATGCATCAATTGGTATATGGTGTTGCCGCAGGAACTCAGCCATTTTTGGTGCATTGGTGCTTCCCAGCTCCGTCAGCGGGCGGTCAAAGTCGTCTACACCTTCTGGCCAGTCGCTTTTTGAATGCCGAATGAGTAAAAGAGTTTTCATTCAAAAAAATTTAATCTAATAAAATTAATAAAAAATTTGATGCATACTCACTTTAGAAATAAATAATTTTTATTACTCTCCTGTTTTACTGATAGAAAATGGTTCATCTTTATCTTGGATTCCCCTCTCTTTGTTAGGTTCTGCGCTCATTTTATATTTTATTTTAGATCCTTTCATCAACTCAAAATGATCAAGCCAGTTGGCCGTATGTTTTTTACCATTCACCTTTAGCTGATCAATATATATATTTTGGGATGAGTTCTCCGGCGCGTCCAGCTCTACCGTTTTCCCATTTTCAAGATTAATCCTGGCAGATTTAAAAAGCGGCGAACCTAAAACATATTGTGTGCTGGCAGGCGTCACGGGATAGAACCCCAAGGCCGAGAATACATACCATGCCGAAGTTTGCCCATTATCCTCATCTCCACAGTAGCCGTCCGGCGATGCTTTATAAAGCCTGTCCATCACCTGCCTTACCCAATATTGGCTCTTCCAGGGTTGTCCCGCATAGTTGTAGAGATACAGCATGTGTTGGATGGGCTGGTTGCCATGTGCATATTGGCCCATGCCTACAATTTGCATCTCGCGCATCTCATGGATGACTTCTTTGTAATAATTAATGTTAAAAGTTGGCGGCATAACAAATACGGAATCCAACATTTTGGTGAAGTTCTTTTTTCCGCCCATCAGTTCTCGCAAACCGTGGATATCCTGGAAAACACTCCATGTGTAATGCCAGCTGTTGCCTTCTGTAAAAGCATTTCCCCATTCAAACGGATCAAAATTATCCTGAAAATTGCCATCCTTTTTCTTGCCACGCATCAGGTTATATTTGGGATCAAAGAGTTTTTTGTAATTCATTGCCCTTTCTTTGTAAGGTTGCAGTTCAGATTCCGGTTTGCCTAGGGATTTCCCCATTTGGTAGATGGCATAATCATCATAAGCATATTCCAGTGTTCTGGCAGCACTTTCATTAATGCCGGTGTCTGTGGGAACGTAACCAAGCTTATTATAATCGTCCACACCTTTCCTGCCAACAGCACTCATTGGACCTTCGTGATTAGCACCATGTTTTACCGCCTGCCAAAGCACTTCGGCATCATATCCACGCAAACCTTTCAGATAAGCTTCGGAAACAACAGAGGCCGAATTGTTGCCAACCATAATATCTGCATAACCCGGGCTGCTCCATTCGGGTAAAAACCCACCTTCTTGATATGCGGAAATCAGTCCTTTTTGCATTTCTACATTGATGGAAGGGTAAACCAAGTTGAGCAGAGGATAAAGCGCCCGAAAGGTATCCCAAAACCCGGTGCCACCGTACAAATAACCTGGTTCAATTTTACCATTGTATGGGCTGTAATGAACAATGTTGCCGCTTTTATCTTTTTCGTAGAGCTTTTGCGGAAAGAGGACGCTGCGGTAAAGACAACTGTAGAAAGTCCTGGCTTGGTCTGTGGTGGCGCCTTTGATCTCAATTTTGCCGAGTGTTTTGTTCCATAAATCCTTAGCCTCTGCTTTGACCTGGTCAAATGTTTTATTACGGACTTCATCCAGGTTTATTTCTGCCTGCTCCGGGCTGATGAAAGATGATGCCACTTTCATGGTAACAACATCACCTTTTTTAAGTGGTGCAAAACGGACAATGCTGCCCACATGATCTGCCTTGATTTCAAGTTCAGATTTGGGAGGTTCTGTACCTGCCCAGGTATTCTGAGAGGCAAAATCCCGATCAAAAGTAATAACAAAATAGTTTTTGAAATTAGTCATCTTGCCGCGGGCGTATCTTGTAGAGTAGCCAATAATTTTCCTTTCGGAAGGGATGATTTTGACATAGGAACCTCTATCAAATGCATCTACCAAAACCTGCCCCTGATTGGTTTCCGGGAAGGTAAATTTCATAACCGCCGCACGTTCCGTTGGTGCAATTTCTGTCCACAGATCATAATCGGCGAGGTAAACTTTGTAATAATATGGTGTTGCTTCTTCGGTCTTGTGAGAGAACCAGCTGGCACGTTTTTCCTGATCTGTCTGCGGGTTTCCAACCATTGGCAATACAGAAAACTGCCCATAATCATTCATCCAAGGCGAGGGCTGGTGCGTCTGTTTGAAACCTTGTATTTTCTTGGCATCATAGGTATATTGCCAGCCATTGCCGTTTTTTCCGGTTTGTGGGGTCCAGTAATTCATCCCCCAAGGCAATCCTGTAATAGGATAGGTGTTACCGTTGGACAGTTCGTAGGAAGATTGGCTCCCCATCAGAGGGTTGACGAAATCTACCGGATTGGTGATCCAGTCATTGATTTCCTGAGACTGGGCGCCTGTAAACGCCAGCATAAAAATAAGAAGTTTAATTTTTGACATAGGCTTGTCTTGCTTAATTGATTAGAACCATTAAAATTGTTGATAAAGATAGCGGTCGGGATAATTTAGTTTTTCGCTTTTACGCTGGGCATTAATAACGATATGGATGATATTCATCTGGTCATCAAAAAGGTTATAAAGAAAGCTGACAGCAGTTTCGATTTTTTTGGGGTTGGCTACCGGATCACTTTCCAAATAGATATTGACACTTTCGCGGTCTTCCTGGTAACCTACGTAATTAACCTTCAGGATTTGGTTATTGACTTTCAGCTTAAGATATTCGTCAGCGTAATTTTTTACCAGTTGCTGCATTTCTTTTTCTGATTTTGGATTGAGGAAATGCGCACTTTTGCCATATTTTTTGTTGATGGCATTTTCCAGGTCGTCTATAAAAAACCTTCCGGTAATTTCAAATGTTTTCGATTTCTGATTATAACTGAATTCCACCGAGCCTACATGATAAGGATGCAATGCAAAAGAGTAAACCATCGCCAGCAGTATAGCAAAAGCCGCTACAACACCAAGTTTTTTCATTAGATCAAAAAATTTAACCGAAATTAATCATTATTTTCGTAACCGCTTTTAAAATGGACAAAATGCAGGACTTTATTTTTTATCTTAAGCTGGGTTGGGAACATATTATTTCGTTGGATGCGCTGGATCATCAGCTGTTTATCCTGGCACTGATTGCCGTTTATTCCTACAACGATTTCAAAAAAATACTGATTTTGGTTACGGCATTTACAATCGGGCATTCGTTAACATTGGCGCTTAGCGTTCTGGATGTGCTGCGCGTCCCGGGAAATTGGGTCGAATTCCTGATTCCGGTTACCATTGTGCTGACATCGCTGGATAATATCCTGATGAAAAACCATCAGAAAAACCTGATGACGCTTAATTATTACCTGGCACTTATTTTTGGATTGATCCATGGGATGGGCTTTGCCAATACAGCACGGATGATGATTGCCAAAGAACAAAGTATTTTTGTGCCGCTTTTAGGCTTCAATATCGGGCTGGAATTGGGGCAAATTGCGATGGTTATTGGGATATTAATCATTTTATTCATTCTGCTTAATGTATTCCGAATCAACCGAAAAGACTGTATCCTATTTGTTTCTTCTGCCGTATTCGCCCTATCACTGAAAATGGCATTAGAAAGAATCCCTTTTTAATCTTGAAGATTATGTAAAGTCGGTTGCAATTTCTTACATTTGTTGTACTTAAAAGCTTTACCTACTAATATTTTTTGAATAATGAAGTTAAAAATTTCAGCAATTTTGTTCTGTTCTGCGATGGTTTCTGCGCAGAATATCCAGAACAACCCGGGCAGCAACCATGGGAACAAATTTGAGCAGCTCGGTACCATACTTCCCACGCCCAACGTTTACAGAACGGCTTCTGGGGCACCCGGCCACCAATATTGGCAACAACGCGCCGACTATGATATAACAGCTTATCTGGACGAGGATAAAAGAAACCTGAAAGGTTCCGAAACAATTACTTATTATAATAATTCTCCGGACGATCTGGATTACCTTTGGCTACAGCTGGATGAGAACCAACAGTCTTCGGTGAAAAATGCAGATTTCCCGTCTTCTTCTTTTTTAGCAAAATCATCTGATATAGAAAAACTGCGCCCATCCGAAATCCCTGTAAAAGACAATGGATACGGCGTGAACCTGGAAAAAGTGACAGACGGTTCAGGCAAATTGCTGCCTTTTGTGGTCAACAAAACCATGATGCGCATCGATCTTCCTAAAACGCTTAAAAAAGGTGAGAAGTACACCTTTAAAGTTGAATGGAACTATAACATTCCTAACAGGATTGAGCGCGGGGGCCGCGGCGGTTACGAGAATTTTGCAGAAGATGGGAACGATCTTTATACCATGACGCAATGGTTTCCAAGGATGTGTGTGTACAGCGATTTCCATGGTTGGCAAAACCATCAGTTCACAGGACGTGGCGAATTTGCTTTGGTTTTCGGGAATTATAAAGTTAAAATGAATGTTCCGGCAGACCACATCGTAGGTGGAACGGGGGAATGTAAAAATTATTCTGATGTTTTATCTTCAGCGCAGCTTGACCGTTACAAAAAAGCCGAATCATCTGATGAGCCGGTGGAAATTGTAACCCTTGATGAAGCCAAAAAAGCTGAAAAATCAAAATCAAAACAGAGAAAAACCTGGATTTTTGAAGCCAATGACGTGCGTGATTTTGCATGGACATCTTCCCGGAAATTTGTTTGGGATGGCATGCGGGTAACCATTCCGGAAAATAATAATAAGGTGATGGCCATGAGTTTCTATGGTAAAGAGGCGTATGGATTGTACCGTAAATTCTCTACCAAAGCTGTGGCACACACCATCAAAACCTATTCAGAATTTACAATCCCTTATCCTTATCCTGTGGCGCAGTCTGTAGAAGCGGCCAATGGAATGGAGTATCCAATGATCTGTTTCAATTACGGCCGTACGGAAAAAGACGGCACCTATTCCGAAGCGATTAAGAATGGGATGCTTGGTGTTATTATTCATGAAGTAGGGCATAACTTTTTCCCCATGATTGTCAATTCTGACGAGAGGCAGTGGAGCTGGATGGATGAAGGGCTTAACACTTTTGTAGAATACCTTACCGAGGAAAAATGGGATAACAAATTCCCTTCCAAGCGCGGACCGGCGTGGACCATTGTTGATTATATGAAGTTGCCTAAAGATGAGCTGGAACCGATTATGACCAACTCCGAAAACATTGCCCGTTTTGGTCCTAATGCTTATTCCAAACCAGCGACAGGGCTTAATATCCTTCGGGAAACCATTATGGGAAGGGAGCTTTTCGATAAAGCATTCAAGACCTATGCGCAGCGTTGGGCATTCCGCCATCCGGAACCCGCTGATTTTTTCAGGACGATGGAGGATGCCAGTGGCGAAGATCTGGATTGGTTCTGGAGAGGCTGGTTTTACAGCACAGATCCTGTGGATATCGCCATAGATAAAGTTAGCATTTCTACTCCCAAATTTGATGCAATCCCCAACGATGCCAAAGTTGTAAAATATAATGTAGATCAGCCATTACTGAATGAATTTGATGATATTTCCAAAATCAGGAACCGTCAGGACAAAACCATTACATTTTATGCCGATAAGGATAAGAGCGTTCAGGATTTTTATTACAGATATGACAGAGGTGAAGAAAAAGTGGATGCTAAGAAAGAATATTCTGTAGTGCCCAACAGTCCGGCAAAGCTTGGCGCAGAAGATAATGCAGCTATAGCAGCCAAGAAGAATATCACGGCTTACCAGTTTGATTTTACCAACAAAGGTGGTCTTGTAATGCCAATTATTCTTGAATTTACTTTTGAAGATGGCAGCAAATTGAATGACAGAATTAATGTTCAGATCTGGCGAAGCAATGAGCAAAAAGTTTCCAAAACCTATTATTTTGAAAAGAAACTGAAGTCTGTACAAATGGATCCGCTGAGGGAAACGGCTGATATTGATACCACAAATAACTACTGGTCTGCTGCCGGTTCATCCGATGCACCAAGTCAGTTTAATGTATTCAAACAAAAGCAAAAAGAGGCATCCAGAGGTGCTTCCAATGGAAAAGTGAATCCAATGCAAGCTTCGAAAAAATAAAATTGTTGCTTAATTCTAAAAAGGCTTCCTGATCAATTCGGGAAGCTTTTTTTGTTAATATCGGTTTCTCATATTTTCATTTTAAGAATCTTTGATAATGTTGTTTCGTAAAAGCTTAATTTTGTAATATGAATCAAGATACTATTTGCGCACTGGCCACGGCTAACGGTGTGGGCGCTATCGGCATTATCAGGGTTTCCGGGGATGATGCTTTGGAGATTGTAAACAGGGTTTTTCAGGGGAAGGATTTGACAAAGGCAAAGTCCCACACGGTGCATTACGGTTATATTTCAGACAACAAAGGTTTACCAAACGCCGAAGTGATCGATGAAGTGATGGTGAGTGTTTTCCGTGCACCCAAGACATTTACAACCGAAGATTCTGTAGAAATTTCTTTTCACGGCTCGCCATATATAGGAAAATCGATTCTGGAAGTTTTGATAAAAAATGGTGCCAGAATGGCGAAAGCCGGAGAGTTCACCATGCGCGCATTTATGAATGGCCGGATTGATTTGAGCCAAGCCGAATCTATCGCCGATCTGATTGCGTCGGAAAATGAGGCATCCCGAAAAGTGGCACTCAATCAGTTAAAAGGTGGAATTTCGCACGAGATAAGTATTTTGAGACATGACCTGCTCAATTTTACGTCATTAATAGAACTAGAATTGGACTTTGCGGAAGAAGATGTGGAATTTGCCGACCGGAAGGCGCTTAAAAGCCTGATTGATCAGCTTAAAGCCAAGCTAGGAAGCTTACTTGAAAGTTTTAAATATGGCAATGCCATCAAAAATGGAACAGCAGTAGCTATTATTGGCAAACCGAACGCCGGAAAATCTACACTGCTTAATACATTGCTGAAAGAAGAGCGCGCCATTGTCAGCAATATTGCTGGGACCACGAGGGATACTATTGAGGAAGTGTTGCATATCAAAGGTCATCCCTTTCGCCTTATCGATACAGCAGGACTACGTGAAACAGCCGATGAAATAGAAGCTATTGGCGTGAGAAAAGCCAGGGAAAAAGTGGCTCAGGCAGAAGTTTTAGTTTACCTCGCAGATGCTGGGACTGAAGACTTCACAGATGATATAGCAATGATTAAATCCCTTTTGCATAATGATGTAGCATTGATTATTTGCTTAACCAAGATTGATGAAGTGGTGCCAACAAAGCTGGATATTGTAGAAAGTATCTTCCGTGATGCGTTGGATTACCCATTTGATTTTATCAAGATCTCTGCGATAGAGAACCGCAACATTCAGGAACTAAAGAATGAACTGTCATCTTTTGTAGAAGAACTTCAGTCCGAAGAAGGCAATGTAGTCATTACTAACCAGCGTCATTATGAAGCACTTCAGAAATCACTGGATTCCGTCAACAGGGTAGAGGAGGCTGTCAACTCCCAGATCACTACAGAACTATTAGCTTACGAGCTTCGCAACGCACTTGAATACCTTGGTGAAATATCGGGAGAGTTTACCAATGACGAAGTGTTGGGAAATATTTTTTCTAAGTTTTGTATCGGGAAATAAATACAAGGGTTATTTGAGCTATATATCATTATGCCGGAAGTCATATCTATCATATCAAAGTCAAAAACCAGTACAAATACTCTAATTTGCACTGGTTAAGTGATATCTTATTTATTTATTTAACCCGTAGTGCATTATAAAAAAGGTTACTCATAATACGAAAATTTCGTATAT